>JAJYCN010000290.1 GCA_021778335.1 Acidobacteriota bacterium
GCAGTTCTTCTGGCGCGGCTTCACCGACAACTACCTCGAACTCGTCAAAGCCCGCGCCCGCTCGGAAAACGACGCCGAAGGCCGCTCCTCCGCCGTCTCCACCCTCCGCCTCGCCCTCAGCGTCCTTCTTCGCCTCTTCGCGCCCTTCGTCCCCTTCATCGCCGAAGAAGTCTGGTCCTGGTCCTTCGCCGAAGAAACCGGCCAGCCCAGCATCCACCGCGCCCCCTGGCCGAAACTCGAAGCCGAGGCCGGCGCCGGCGATCTCTTTGAAACCGCCATCGCCGCCTTCTCCGCCGTCAACCGCACCAAGAGCGAAGGCAACGTCAGCATCGGCCGCGCCGTCGAAACCCTCTCGCTCGCCATGCACCCCGGCACCGCCGCCACCCTGCGCCCCGCCATCAACGACCTGCTCGGCGCCATCCGCGGCCGCGAATGCCAGATCGAGCACCGCGACTCCCTCGCCCCTGGCGTCATCGAAGTCCTCGCCATCGCCTTCGCCGCGGCCTGAGGCTTCGCCGCGGCCGGAGAAACCCCGTGCCCTATGTAGAAAACGACGGAGCCAGAATCTGGTGGGAGGAACGCGGCTCGGGCGACCCCATCCTCCTCATCATGGGCCTCAGCTTCACGCTCGACATGTGGCGCCGCACCGCGCTCGCCCTCGCGCCCCGCTATCGTCTAATCCTGTTCGATAACCGCGGCGTCGGCCGCAGCGGCGTCCCCCGCGGCCCCTACTGGATCCCCCGCATGGCCCACGACGCCCGCGCCGTTCTCGACGCCGCCGGCGTTCAGACTGCCCACCTGATCGGCGCCTCCATGGGCGGCATGGTCGCCCAGGAGTTCACCCTCCGCTGGCCCGATCGCGTCCGCTCCCTGGTGCTTGCCTGCTCGACCTGCGGAGGCCCTCGCGCTCACCTACCCCGCATCACCGAATTTTTCTCCCGCCCCGAGTGGAACCGCTTCAACCCCGAAGACCGCATCCGCGCCTTCAACCCACTCCTCTACGCCGCCGGCACGCCCGAAGACCTCATCGAAGAAGATACCGCCATCCGCCTCCGCTGGGTCCCCACCTTCCGCGGCTACCGCAATCAGATCCTCGGTCTGATCTGCTGGTCCAGTTACCGCCGCCTCCCCCGCATCTCCTGCCCCACCCTGGTCATCCACGGCGACTCCGACCTCATCCTCCCGCCCCAGAACGCCCTCACCCTCGCCCGCCGCATCCCCAACGCCCGCCGCGTCATCCTCCCCAACGCCGGCCACATGTTCTCCACCGACCAACCCGCCCTCGCCCACCGCGCCCTCTTCGACTTCCTCGATTCCCTCGCGCCCGCGCGGCAAAACCAGGGCTGACCATCCGGCGGGCCAGCCTCTCCTACTTCAGATAGATCCGGACCGGATTGCTCGAAAACGTTGCGCCATAGGGATCATACGCAGGCGAAACCACCTTCAGGCCAAAGGCAACTTTCTGCGGCAACTGCACGTTCATCTGGAACACGCCGTAGATCAGCCCCGGCGCGGCTCCGAAATAAAAGATACTCGCCTGCGTACCGTCAAAGTCTGTAACCGCCAGCCCGTTCTGCGACTGGTCCAGTGGCATCGCCGCCGTTGCAACCGTCCCATCCCGCAGGCCCGATGGCCAGATCGCGCCCGTTCCGAACAAAGTCACAATCGACCCCGCGGCGGCGGGGTTCGCCGCCGAATTTACGCTCCCGTCTTCATTCAGCGCCGCCGCATGCACGCCGTCCGTCGTGAAAATCCCGATCGAGGGAGGCAGGCCGGTTTCCGCAACCTCGACATTCCCAGCCGGCGCCGTAACCGCCAGCGTGTGGGTAAACGTGTAAGGCGGCAGATCGAACGGAACCAGGATATTGATCTGATCCATCCCTGCGTAAAGTACCTTGGCCGGTACGTTATCGACCGTCACCTGAACCTCGTTTGGGTTGCCGCCAAGGTCGAACCCAAAAATCGACAGCAGGGCGCCGGACCTTAGCCCTGTGTTCCACGCGTACGACGCTGCGTTCGCGAATCCCACCACCGCCGGCGTGTCGAACCCGTAATCGGGCGGCAGCGTCAGCACGCCTCCGTTCGCGCCCAAGAGCAGCAGACGTCCGTTCGCATCGAATGCCGGTGGCGCCGACACCACGCCCCGCGGGAAACGAAACAGCTTCTCTGCCTTGCCGCTCGCCGCGCCGAACTCCAGCACAAAGTCCGCGCCAAGCGCCGGTACGGCGGCAACCGCGGGTAACTGCGCCGATGAACTCGTACCGGTAATATATTCGTTCCCGGAAGAATCGAGCGAAATCCCCTTGGCCGCCGAGTCGGACGACTGGCCGAAGTCGGTCGCCCAAAGCACTGTCACCCCGTCGGAGGCAAGCTGCGTCGCAAACAATCCCGGCGTTCCCGCCGTTGGCAGGTCTGGCGGACCCACATCCATCACATACGTTCCGAAGAGATCGAGGCCGCCTCCGGCCTCCTGCGCCAGAAACAGAGCCGTAACCCCTCCGTAGCTCGCCCCGGCGGAGTGCAGCCAAAGCAGCTTCGAACCATCCGCCGACAAATGCGCCACATAACCGCCGCCAAGGTTGTAACTCCCGCCCAGAACCCCGGAGAGCGTAACTTCACCGGCGCCGTTCACTGCCAGGCTCTCCACGTCGGCGCTCGTCGATTGATGTCCGATGCACGCACTTCCGCCGAAACAGTGGCTGGAGCCAGTGGCGACGAACGTACTGTAAGTCAGCTTGCCCGCGGGAGAAATCTTCGTCAAGAACGAATAGAAGAACCCGTCGCCGAATGGGCTCGCGCCGATCGGCTTGGGCGAGGTCAGATAAGCCCCCTGCGTTACCGGATAGTCGGCCTCGTTCGTGGCCCCTCCCACATAAACGTTTCCCTGCAAGTCAATCGTCAACGACGATATCCTCGTGGCGAAATAGCAGTAAAGACAACCCGCGCTATCGGCCTGATCGCCCCCGAGGTACGTGGAAAATAGCAACTGTGTGCCGGTCGGGTCCAGCTCCAGCAGGAATCCCGCTGTCCGGTACGCCACCTTCCGCGCCATGACCGGATTCACTAAATGAAAATCGTCCGAATCCGTATTCCCCGCGATCCAGATATTCCCGCTCGGATCAATGGCGACAGCCTCCGGCACGTCGTTCCCGCTCCCGCCCAGAGTCGGCAAGACGTCGGCTGGCTCGCCGTTCTGGAAAGGCGAGGGGCCAACGGCTCCGAGAAGAATCTGAGCGTGCGGAAGTGGCAGCAGATCCAACCCCAAGCTCGTCAACGCCGTTTCCGAGCCTACGGCGAGAAGGTCCGCATTCGGCAGAGCTACCACCCGGCTGTAGTTAAAGGCGGCGCCATACGGCAAAAACGGCGCAAAGGCGAACTGGAGTTTCACCTGCGCCGGCGCGAACGGGACGGCCACGAGCGCTAACAAGCCAGTCAAAATGATTCGGGACATAGTCAGACCGCTCAAAGGCGGTGCAATCGCCGTGCCGCGACGATTCGCGCCAGCTCGCCCGCGCGCCTGCCCCCGCCGCCCGCCACATGAGTCCCGCCGCCACAAAACCGTGGCGCGAAGAAACATCCACCCCCTCAGTGCGCCGCCATGCACCGCAGCGTGTCCCGCGCGATCAGCAACTCCTCGTTCGTCGGCACCACCCAACCCTTCAGCCGCGACGACGGCCGCGCAATCGAACCCTCCCGCCCCACCGTAGCCACGTTCGCCGCTTCGTCCAGTTGCAGCCCGAGCACCGAAAGCGGCCGGCAGATCCGCGCCCGAACCTCCGCCGAGTTCTCGCCGATGCCGCCCGCAAACAGCACCGCATCCGCCCCGCCCATCGCGACATAGTAGGACCCGATGTACTTCGCCACCCGGTAACAGAACGCGTTCACCGCCAACTCCGCCCGCTCGTTCCCCTTCGCCGCCGCGGCCAGCACGTCCCGCATGTCCCTCGATACACCCGAAATCCCAATTAACCCCGATTGCGTGTTCAGAGTCACGTCCACTTCCGCGTGCCCCATCTCCGCCCGCTCCAGCATATAAAGCACCGCGCCCGCATCCAGATCTCCGGGCCGCGAGCCCATAATCAACCCCTCGAGCGGCGTGAAACCCATCGAAGTGTCCACCACCTTGCCGTGATCGATCGCACAAATCGAACACCCGTTGCCCAGATGACAGGTAATCAGCTTGTAAGCCTCCCGCGTGTCGCCGTGAATCTGCGCGAAGCGGTAGGATACAAACCGGTGCGACGTGCCGTGAAAGCCGTACCGCCGCAACTTATCGCGCGTGTAATAGATGTACGGCACGGCATAAATATAAGCGTGCGCCGGCATCGTCTGATGAAACGCCGTGTCGAACACCGCCACCTGCGGCACCCGCGGCAGAATCTTCTTCGCCGCGTAATACGCCTTCAGGTTGTGCGGATTGTGCAGCGGCGCCAGATCGCTCAATGCCTCGATCTGCCGCACCGTGTCGTCCGTCATCAGCGTCGACGCATGAAACCGCTCGCCGCCATGCACGATCCGGTGCCCCACCCCGTCGATCTCGTCGAGCGACCCCAACAGCCCGCTCTCCCCCGCCAGCCACGCGAACGTCGCCTGGATCGCCTCCTGGTGCCGCAGCACCTCCCGCACCGTCTCCTGCGGCGCCTGTCCCGCCACGAGCAACCGGCTCCGGGCATCCGTGCTCCCGATCCGCTCAAATACCCCCTGCGCCAGCATCCGGTCCTTGTTGGACACAATCTGTTGAAAGCTCGTCTCGATCAACTGAAACTTCAGCGACGAGCTGCCGCAATTCATCACTAAGATGCGCATAGTTTAATAAGACCACCGCCAGTCGCGCACTTCCGGCATATCTTCGCCGTGCACCGTGATGTACCGCGTGTGCTCGGTCAACTTATCCCGGAATCTCTGCCGCGCGTGCGCCGCGATGTCCTTCAGTCTCCCGATCCGGTCGATCGCCTGCATCGCCAGGTGATACCGGTCGACGTCGTTGAGCACGCACATATCGAAGGGCGTCGTGGTGGTCCCTTCTTCTTTATACCCGCGCACGTGAATGTTCGCATGATTGCGCCGCCGGTACGTCAGCCGGTGAACCAGCCACGGATAGCCGTGATAGGCAAACAGCACCGGTTTGTCCGTCGTGAACAACGCGTCGAAATCCGCGTCGCTCAGCCCATGCGGGTGCTCGCTCCGCGGCTGCAGCGTCATCAGGTCCACCACGTTCACCACCCGGATCCTCAGCTCCGGCAGCGTCTGCCGCAGCAGGTCCACCGCCGCCAGCGTCTCGAGCGTGGGCACATCCCCCGCGCAGCCCATCACAATATCCGGCTCTGCCCCGGCATCGTTGCTCGCCCACTCCCAGATGCCGATCCCCGCCGTGCAATGCCGCACCGCGGACTCCATGTCCAGCCACTGCGGCGCCGGCTGCTTGCCCGCCACAATGACATTCACATAGTGCCGGCTCCGCAAGCAATGGTCCGCCACCGACAGCAGCGTGTTGGCGTCCGGCGGCAGATACACCCGCACCACCTCGGCCTTCTTGTTCACCACGTGATCGATAAAACCCGGATCCTGATGGCTGAACCCGTTGTGGTCCTGCCGCCACACGTGCGACGTCAGCAGATAGTTCAACGAAGCAATCGGACGCCGCCACGCCAGATGGCGCGTCGTCTTCAGCCATTTGGCGTGCTGGTTGAACATCGAATCGACAATGTGAATGAACGCCTCGTAACAGGAAAAGAACCCGTGCCGCCCGGTCAGCAGATATCCTTCCAGCCAACCCTGGCACAGGTGCTCGCTAAGCACTTCCATCACCCGCCCCTCCGGCGCCAGATGGTCGTCGTAAGGAAACGTCTGCGCCATCCACACCCGGTTCGTTGTTTCAAACAGCGCGTTCAGCCGGTTCGAATTCGTCTCGTCCGGCCCAACCACCCGGAAATTCCGGGCCTCTGCGTTCTCCTTCATCACGTCGCGCAGGAACTGCCCCAGAATCCGCGTCGCCTCCGCATCCGTCCCTCCCGGCCGCTTTACATCCACGGCATAATTAGCGAACGGCGGCAGCACCAGGTCCTTCAACAGCAGCCCACCGTTGGCGTGCGGATTCCCGCTCATCCGCTTCGTACCCGCCGGCGCAATCGCCGCGATCTCCGCCTTCAGTTTCCCCTCCGCGTCGAACAACTCCTCCGGCTTGTAACTCTTCATCCACTCTTCGAGTAACTTCAGGTGCCCCGGCTTCGTCGCCAGTTCCGAAAACGGCACTTGGTGCGACCGCCAGAAATCCTCCGCCCTCTGCCCGTCCACCGTCTTCGGCCCCGTCCATCCTTTCGGCGACCGCAGCACGATCATCGGCCACCGCGGCCGCGCCGTCGCGCCGTTCTCCCGCGCCTCCCGCTGAATCGCCCGAATCTTACCCAGCACCGCCTCAAGCACCGCCGCCATCCGCTGATGCATCGCCTCGGGCTCATGACCCTCCACATAATGCGGCTCGTACCCATAGCCCCGCATCAGGTCGTCGAGTTCCTCATGCTCGATCCGCGCCAACAGCGTCGGATTGGCGATCTTGTATCCGTTCAGGTGCAGAATCGGCAGCACCGCGCCATCGTGGGCCGGATTCAGAAACTTATTCGAATGCCAGCTCCCCGCCAGCGGCCCCGTCTCCGCTTCCCCATCGCCGATAATGCAAGCCACCACCAGGTCCGGATTGTCAAACGCAGCCCCGTAAGCGTGCGCCAGCGCATAACCAAGCTCCCCGCCCTCGTGAATCGAACCCGGCGTCTCCGGCGCCACATGACTCGGAATCCCGCCTGGAAACGAAAACTGCGTGAACAGCCGCTTCAGTCCCGCCTCACTCTGCGGAATATGAGAGTAAGTTTCCGAGTAAGTCCCTTCTAAGTAAGAGTTCGCCACCAGCCCTGGCCCTCCATGCCCCGGACCGGCGATGTAAATCATGTTCACGTCATGCTCGCGAATCAACCGGTTCAAGTGAACATACAGAAAGTTCAATCCCGGCGTCGTTCCCCAATGCCCCAAAAGCCGCGGCTTCACGTCGCTCAACTCGAGCGGCCGCCGCAGCAGCGGATTGTCCATCAGATAAATCTGCCCAACCGATAAGTAGTTCGCCGCCCGCCACCACCCATTCATAACTTCCAGTTCTTTAGTAGTGAGCGGATTTGTAAGTGCGAGAGTTGAGGTTGTCATGGCGTTCCTTCTCCGATTCTCTCATTGCCCGGCGCGAGGGAGTGCTCCCACCCCTGCCCAGCCGGCAGATATTTGCGTTATGGTTTCGTGACGAGCCGGTAACAGGAGGAAATTCGACGGCCCGCATCTTCGCCTTGCTCGTAGTCGCCGCTTGCGGGCTGATCGCCTGGAAGTCTCTGCCCTCGCCGCCTCCGCAAGCCGCCGCCGGATCGAACGAAATCGCCGGCTTCGTGAAGAGCAAATCGTCCTCCTCGATCTCCCTCTCCGTGGCCAACTGCTCCCCCGCCGCGCCGGAAATCCGGATCGCGGTGAACGGCCGGAATCTCCAGGCCGCC
>JAJYCN010000018.1 GCA_021778335.1 Acidobacteriota bacterium
CCCGTTCCAGAACGCCAGCGCAAAACACAGCCGCTGGTGGTTGTCGCAGATCCCCAGAATCCCGTCTTCCGTCCACCGGTACGCCCGCAAATGCGAGTGGTCGAACGGAAAAGACTCCCAGGCATTCCCGTCCGCGCTGTAATCCTCCCGCGGATTCCCCCAACTCCTCTCGCTCAGGTAAGGTCCCCACCGCCGCCAGTGCTTCGTCCGTCTCACCGCCTCAATAACACGATCTCGTTCCGCGGGCATACGTCCTAGAGGACCACACCCCACACCCCCGCGCAACACCGCGCGAACCACCCGCCCCAGCCCTCAGTCTCCCGGCGCCCGCCTTCTGTCTTCCGGCTTCTTGCTTCTCACTCCCGGCTTCTGTCTCCCGGCTTCTCGCTCCGAATCCCCACATCCCCCCCGCGCGTCTTCACCGAAAACACCCCTCCTCCCCCATTCACCTTCGACCGCAAGCCCGGAACCCCCGCCGCCCGCACCCCAGCCGCCGGCAGATCCACAGTCACCTTCCCTTCAAACGTCCCCACATGCAGGTTGCACTTCAGCCCCGCGGGAATCTGCAAATGGACCGGCCCGTTCCCGTTATGGATCCGCCACACCGCTTTCGCCGCAATCGCCGAATCCGTCTCAATCTCCCCGCGAACCTCCCCATCCATCGTCCGCACGTTCAGCCGGTCGAACCTCCCGCCAAAATGCACGGAGCCATCCCCCGACCGCGCATCCAGCGACCCATCCATCCGCAACGCCTCAATTCCCCCGTTGTCCGTAATAAGCTTCACATCGCCGCCAAAATGATCCGCCGATATCGTCCCTTTCCCCGTCCGCGCCGTAACATTCATCCGCCGCGGCACAATCACATCCATCTCGATCGAACGCTCGCCGATCCCAAAAAACTCCTGCTCACCCTGAACCCCCACGTCCAGTACATCCCCCGTGCGTTGATCCATCACCTCAACTCCGCCCGGACCAATGGTCCACCCCCGCGTCGTCACCCGCACTTCAATCCAGGAAACATCTCCGCCCCGTACTAGCACATTTCCACTGACTGTACCGAGCCGAAGCAGCGCCGGAGCAGGCCCCTCGAACTTCTTGAACCACTCCGCGCCCCGTGCCGGGATCCACAAAAGCGCCACGACTGTAATTAGTCGTACACCCGCGCCAACTCGCCTGTGCCGCCATTTCTGGATTTGCCGATCTTTCATCTGCCCTCGCCATTCTATCGAATCGCGACCACCCGTTTTCCCCATCCGCCAGTGAATGCAAGCCTTTGCATAATCGCTAGTTTCTTTTGATTACTGATCTTCATTCTAAATTTACTTGACTCCCGCTCAATTCTCAGTTAGAAGTAGTGAAGCATTTCTCGCTGTAACGCGTTGGGGAGTACCTGAAGAATACGGACGGTGGTTTGTATCATGTGATGCACACGTGAACATAACCGCTCGAATGAAAGGGAAGTAGGCGCATCTCTCCTGGCAGGCCACGCAGATGGCAACAGGGTACGTGTGTCGCTTGTGTCAATCGAAACGGATAGAGAGGGGTGAACCATGAGGTTCTTTCGGAAGTTCCAGGCCATCATTCTGCCTGTCTTGCTTGCCTTCTGCTTGGCAAGTTTCCTACACGCTCAGTCTGACGTCGGCTCCATCGTCGGTTTTGTTAAAGATCCGACAGGCGCCGTCATTCCAAACGCCAAAGTCACGGTAAAAAGCGAAAGCACCGGCCAGACATTCAGCATAACCACCGATGCATCGGGCCACTATACGGTGACCAACCTTCAGCCCGGCAGTTATACCGTCACCGCGGAAGCCACCGGTTTCAAGACATTCACCAGTACAAGCAACAAGCTGAACGCCAACAGCACCTTGTCGCTCGACGCCGCCATGGCCGTCGGGGCTGCAAGCCAAACCGTCGAGGTCAGCGCCTCCGCTTCGCTGCTGCAAACCGAGTCCGCCGCCGTGCAAAACAACGTCAGCGCCTCCCAGATTCAGGGCCAGGAATTGAACGGCCGCAACCCGCTCTTCATGGCGCAGTTGACTCCCGGCGTCCGCAGCGGAGCCAGTTTCGGCGACTTTAACTTCGGCCTGACCAACGCCGGCCTCAACATCAACGGCACCCGCCAGATGGACACCATGATCTATCAGGACGGCGCGCCGGCCACCCGCACCCGCGGCAATGGCACCAGCATCGGCGTCCCCATCGTCAACTCCACCCAGGAAATCCAGGTTCTCACTACGGATTTCTCCGCCGAATACGGCGGCTCCGGCGGCGGCCAGGTCCGCATCGTCAGCAAAGGCGGCACCTCCCAGTTCCACGGCGACGCCTTCGAATACTTCCGCAACTCCGACATGAACGCCAACCAGTGGGGCCGCAACCTCAGCAAGAGTACCGACTTCGCCCCGCCCTTCCGCTACAACCAGTTCGGCTATAGCATCGGCGGCCCCGTCGCGATCCCCGGCGTCTTCGATAAATGGCGGAATAAGTTCTTCTTCTTCATCGCCGACCAGTGGACGCGTTACCGCTTCACAGATACCCAAACCCAGGCCGTCCCCACCGCCCTCATGCGTCAGGGCAATTTCAGCGAGTTGCTAGGCCCCAACCCCTGGTACAAGGGCGTAACTCCCATCTACGAACCTGGTACCTGCGCCGTCAAAGGCTCCGCCAGTTGCGCGCCCTACCCCGGCAATATCATCCCTCAGAGCCAACTCAGCCACAACGGCATGGCCATTCTCAACGCTTACCCCGGCCCCACGCCAGGCTTCCTCTCTGGATCACAGAACTGGATCGCTCAGGCCGCCCACCCCATCAACCAGAATCAAGGCAACTACAACGGCGACATCATCCCGAACGACAAGAACCACATCGAGATCCGCCGCCAGGACTATGGCTGGTTCGAGTACCAGCCCTTCGACCAGGGCTCGGGCCTCACCAGCAAATACTTCAAGCGTCCCAACCAGACCAACGCCATCGGCTGGACTTATACCATTAGCCCAACCATGGTCAACGAAGCCCGCGCCACCCTCAGCGTCGACGACGTCTACATCCCCGTCGACACCACCAAGCCCGGCTTCGACCGGTCTCAGTTCGGCATCGATTATCCGTATATCTTCCCCCAGGGCAAAGATATCAACGGTAAGATTCCCACTGTCCAGATTCCCAACTTCTACGGCCTCTCCGGCGGCCCCTATCCGTCCCACTCCCAGGGCATCTACTGGACTTACTCCGACAGCTTGACCAAAGTCTGGAACAACCACACCTTCAAGTTCGGTCTCTACTTCGACCGCAGCGGTGAGGACGACCGCGACCAGATCAACGTCGCCACCGTCCCCGGCGGCAGCAGCAATCAGAACGGTACCTTCCAGTTCACCGACGCCCGTTCCGGCTTGGGCGCAACCTCCGGCGTCGGCATCGCCAACCTGGCTCTCGGCCTCGCCGACAGCTACACCGAAATCGGTCCCCGCGCCTACACCATCTGGCGCAGTAACCTCTGGGAATGGTTCGCCCAGGACTCCTGGAAGGTCACCCCGAAACTCACCGTCGAATACGGCGTCCGCGACACCATCACACCCCCTTACCACGCTCTCTGGGGAAACGCCGATTACTTCGATCCGTCGCTCTATAACACGTCCCAGGCCGTTCGGCTTAACCCGGCCAACGGTAACGTCTTCGTCGGCACCGGCAACCAGTACAACGGCGTCGTCATCCCCGGCTTGAGCGGCTTCCCGAGCAACGCCCTCGGCCACGGCGTCACCCAGGCCGGAACCACCACTTACAACGGCCTGTTCAACCCGAACCTCCCGCAGGGCTTCGTCAACACCTACAACATGTTCCAGCCCCGCCTCGGCATCGCCTACCAGGCCACCACGAACACCGTTATCCGCGCGGGCTTCGGCGCCTTCGTCACCCACAATCCCGTGCTTGACAACGTCTTCCCCGGCGGCAACTCGCCCTTCCAGCCCTTCGTCACCGTCACCAACGTATCGGTCGACAACCCGGCCGCGGCCCTCAGCTCCAACATCGCCGCCCCGATTACTCTCACCACCTACGCGCAGAACACCAAGCCGCCCGAGGTCTATAGCTGGAACTTCACCGTCCAACAGCAACTGCCCTGGAAATTGGTGCTCCAGGCCGCCTACGTCGGTAACCGTGGCGTAAACGAGTGGGAGGTCTTCGACATCAACCAACCCACCGTCGGCGCCCTGCTCGCCAACCCCGGCGTCAGCGCCAACTACCTGCGTCCTTACAAAGGCTTCGCCGCCATCCAGCAGGAGCAGAGCGCGGGTACCTCCCGCTACAACTCCCTGCAAATGGACCTGAGCCGCCGCTTCAGCAACGGCATCATGTTCGATTTCGCCTACACGCTCTCCAAGAGCATGGATAACAGTTCCGCTTATCGCGACATCGTTCCTGACACCTACAACACCAGCAACCTCTGGGGACCGTCCACCTTCGATACCCGGAACGTCGGCATCCTCACCCTCAGCTATGAACTGCCCTTTTTCAAGGGAGCCAAGAACCTGACCGAGAAGATGCTGGGCGGCTGGACGATTAACACCATCTTCCAGGCCCAGTCTGGCACGCCTTGCAGCGTCGTCTACAACAACGACTACGCGGGCGTCGGCGAGGTTGGCAATATGGACTGTAGCGGCAACGGCCAGTACTGGGCCATGAGCGGCACGCCCACCATCATCGGCGGCTTCGCCGGTCCCACCGGCGGCGGATCAAAGTGGTTCAGCCCGACAAACTCGAGCGGCGCGCCGATCTTCACCCCACCCGCCCCGGGTACCTTCGTCCTCCAGAACGGTGTCCGCGACTCCATCTACAATCCCGGTTTCGTCGATTGGAACCTCGGTCTATACAAGATCTTCGCCATCAACGAACGGACCGGCGTCGAGTTCCGCGCCGAAGCCTACGATGTCGACAACCACCCGAACCTCGGCGGCGTGAACTTCAACCCCACGTCCTCCCAGTTCGGCGACGTGACCGGCAAAACCGGCCTCTCGCGCAACCTGCAGCTCTCGCTGCGCTACTACTTCTAACCCACAACCCCTGACCCGAAACCAAGGGCGGTGTGGAGCTTACCCGGCTCCTCACCGCCCTTCTTCTTTTGACCCGGATTTTTTTACTTGCTTTTCGCAAGTAACACTGGTACCCTGAAACCCGTGGCTGGAAGGCAGAAAAAGCCCCGCTCCGGCTGCCCGGTGAGTGTCTCCTTGGAGATCTTCGGCGACCGCTGGTCGCTCCTCATCATTCGGGACGTTATGGTGCGCGCCTACCGAACCTTCAAGGAGTTCCAGACCTCGGGCGAGGGGATTGCATCCAACATCCTCGCCGCCCGCCTCCGCAACCTCCAGGCCCACGGCATCATCACCGCCGAATCCACCAATGCCGACGCCCGCAGCATCCATTACCGCCTCACCGAAAAAGGCATCGATCTCGCCCCTCTGTTACTCGAATTACTCATCTGGGGCACAAAGCACGAAGATACCGGCGCGCCCTGCGCGATAATCGGCCGGATGGAACAAAATCGCGCCTCCGTCCTAGCCGAAGTTCGCCGCCGCTGGCGGGACCGCGATCCCGAACCCTTTCTGCCCCCGTTCTCAAACGAGGGCGCCAAACCAACCCGCAACCCCTTTCCGCCCCCGTCCCCAAACGGCGGCCGCAAACCAACCCGCGCCAAGCGCAAATCAGGAGGAGAAAAGTGAGTGGAGTCCGCGTATTAGTCGGAACGCGCAAAGGCGCGTTCATTCTCGAATCCGACGGCAAACGAAAGAATTGGACCGTCAATGGCCCGCACTTCGCCGGCTGGGAGCTGTATCACCTCAAAGGCTCGCCCGCCGACCCCAACCGCATCTACGCCTCGCAGTCTTCCGGCTGGTTCGGCCAGATGGTCCAGCGCTCCAGCGATGGCGGAAAAACCTGGGAGACCGTCGGCAATAAGTTCGTCTACGAAGGCGTCACCGGCACTCACGAGTGGTACGACGGCACGCCGCACCCTTGGGAGTTCAAGCGCGTCTGGCACTTAGAGCCCTCCCTCACCGACCCCGACACCGTCTACGCAGGAGTCGAGGACGCCGCCTTCTTTCACACCACCGACGCCGGCCAGACCTGGCGGGAACTCCCCGGCCTCCGCAACCACGGCACAGGCTCCAAATGGATGCCCGGCGCCGGCGGCCTCGGCCTCCACACCATCCTGCTCGACCCCACCAACCCAAAGCGCATCTACATCGCCATCTCCGCCGCCGGCGCCTTCCGCACCGACGACGGCGGCGCCACCTGGAAAGCCATCAACCAGGGCCTGCGCAGCCAGTACATCCCCGACCCCACCGCCGAAATCGGCCACTGCGTCCACCACATGGCGCTCCATGGCTCCCGCCCCAACACCCTGTTCATGCAGAAGCACTGGGACATCATGCGCACCGATAACGCCGGCGATCTCTGGACCGAAGTAAGCGGCAACTTACCCACCGACTTCGGCTTCTGCATCGACGTCCACGCCCACGAGCCCGAAACCATCTACGTCGTCCCCATCAAGAGCGACTCCGAACACTTCCCCATCGGCGGCAAACTCCGCGTCTGGCGCAGCCGCACCGGCGGCAACGAATGGGAAGAACTCAGCAAGGGCCTCCCGCCGGATAACTGCTACGTCGACGTACTCCGCGACGCCATGGCCGTCGATTCGCTCGACTCCTGCGGCATCTACTTCGGCACCACCGGCGGCCAGGTCTTCGTCTCCCCCGACTCCGGCGACACCTGGACCTCCATTGTCGAGCATCTCCCGGCCGTACTCTCCGTCGAGGTCCAGACGCTCAAGTGAGCACGGCCATCCGCGTCGAGTTACCCGCCCACTTACGCACGCTGGCGCGCGTCAAAGGCGAAGTTACTATCCAGGTGGAGGGTACGCCAACCCAGCGTACCCTCCTCGACGCGCTCGAAGCCGCCTACCCGCCGCTGCTCGGCACAATCCGCGACCACACCACCCTCCAGCGCCGCCCGTTCATCCGCTTCTTCGCCTGCCAGGAAGACCTGTCCTTCGAATCCATCGACACCCCGCTCCCCGGCCCCGTCCTCACCGGCCACGAACCCTTCTTAGTCATCGGCGCCATCGCCGGCGGCTAACTCCGATCGATCTCGTACTCGCTCTGCACCAGGCCGCCCTTGTAAGTACGTGTCGCGACGTGACGCAGCTTGATGTCCCGCGGCAGCGGGCCAAACAACGGAATCCCTTCGCCGATGAGCACCGGCACGCGCGTCACGATAAGCCGGTCGATCATTCCAGCGGCCAGAAACCGCTGGATCGTGATGCCGCCATCAATGTAAGCATGCTGATAGCCGCGGGCTTCAAGCTGTTTCACTATCTCGGAGGGCTCCCCCGGCATCCACTCCACCGCGCCGCCCTTCACCGCCGAAAAATCGACCGGACGGCTGCTCAGCACCACCACCGGCTTTTTGCCGTAATACCACTGGCCAAAACTCAGCACAACGTCGAACGTCTTCCGTCCGATCACAACCACATCGACGCTAGAGTAAAACTCTTCGAAGCCGTGCGGCTCCCGCTCACCAGTCTCGAGAAAATCGAGCCCATGGTCCGGCCGGGCGAGAAACCCGTCCACGCTCACCCCGCAAAATACCGAGAGTTTCATGTCACACTACCTTGCCGCGAGTTCCGTCTTCAGCAGCCACGTCAGAGCCGCCGCCTGCCTCTGCTCGGACTCGAGGCCTTCGACAATCGCCCGCACGCGCTCGCCATTCCGCGCCGCCAGCGGCCCCAGCGCCTCGTTCATCTCCAGACCTTTGGCGTCTGGCACACGCAGTGGAAATCCGGCTCGCAGCCTCTCTGTGTCCACCAATTCCGTGAAGCCCTGGATGATTTCGCCACTCCGCCCGGCCGCTGGCTCGTCCGCTTTCGACTTACCGGCTCCAAGCCAGCCTGTGCTCGCAATGAATTCGCTGCGTGTCGCAAGTTGCGGATATTTCCTGTCCATCTCGTTGTAAGCATCCACCGCCGACGCCAGCACGCCCATCGCATAGTCCGCATCAAGGGCACTTAGTCCCCGCGCCGCCGCCAACAGTAAGTTCTGAGTAAGCATCATCGGAGCATAAGCCGCATCCCGAATCGCCTGCGAGTAAGTCTGGTAACCCTGGTCATGCTCCTTGATCAACGGCGCCAGTCCCAATTCGAGCAGCGCCCGCTTCCCGCTCGGACCCAGCGCCGCGATCGCCTTCCTCGCCGCTGCAATATCTTTTTTCTCGATCGCCAGCGTCCCCTCGCGAAACGCGATCAGATCCATCACCTTCGCCTTGGCGTCCGCGTCGTCCATCCCGCGCGCCAACCCCCGCATCTTGACCGTATCCGTTCCACGGTACAGGTTCGAAATTGCGTTCAGCCGTATCTCGTCCTTCCTCGCCGGGTCCATCTTGTCCGACGCGATCGCGTTCGTTACGGCCGAGTCATCTTCAAGGGAGGTTCCCAGCCCGCTGAATGTCCAAGGATCGAGGAACGAATCGGGCAGGTTCGCCGCCAGCGTCGCCATCGCGCTTTGAAACGCGCTCACTAATTCCGGTGCGAACTGCTGGGCCTTCGGCACTAACTGATAGGCCATTGCGTATCGCGTTTGCGCCGTGTCGCTCTCCATCGAGTCCCCGCTTGCCGCGGGTGCGAGCGGCCGGTTCAGCAGATCGAGCGCCGTCTCCAGATACGGCCGGGCCAGCGCCCCCGTTGCGCCGCTGCGGTTGGCCGTGATGTCGATCGTCGGCACACCCCCAACGGACCGGTACGAGATCGCATCCCCCATTTGCCCGTTCGTGACTGGGCCAAACAGATAATTGCCCAGCGCCAGAAACGTCATAGGCGAAAACGTTGGACCGGCATCGATCGTCTGCAGCGCCTGAAGGAAAATCTGGTCCGCAGCCGCCGGCGACGTCGCCCGCACCATCCGCAGTACGAAGAACAGCGACGACATCTGCCGATGATCGAGCGCGCCCGACGCCGCGCTCGCCGCCATCTGCGCCGCCGTGTCCGGGTTGGTCGAAGCCAGGCCCATCGCGGTAGCCAGGTCCGCTCCGCCCTGTACCTGCTTCGCCGCGAGCTTCGCGTCGCACTGCGCGGCGTCCCGCAAGACCGCATTCCGCGCGAACTGAAACGTCAGTTGCCCGCTATCCCCCGCCCCGGGATCCTGATCCCGCAACTGCCCCAGCGCCCGCTCGAACAAACTTACCGCGTAAGCATGGTCATACGGGCAAACCACCGAGGCCAGCGTCCCCTCCGCCTCCGCGCTCACGATCGGATCGCGAAACTTCCCGAACCGGTCCCCCAGGGCATGCGCGTGGTTCAGAGCTTCCGTCTGCCGCGCCTTCGCCGCCGCGGCCGGATCCTTCTCCGCCCCCAGCGCAGCCGCGCACAACACCGCCAGCACAAACCGGCGTCTCATGAAGACCAGCATACGCCGGTCTACAGGGAAGTTATGGCGCTTGCGGCGGCTTTCCGCCCGCCGCCACCGCCTTCGCCCGCCGGTAGTCCGCCGCCAGTTGCTTGGCGATCCGCGCCGCCACGTCCGCCGAAGCCCCCGCATACTTGCCCCCCAGGCTCTCCTGCGTGCTGGACCAGATCACATCCCCGTCCCGGTCCACCAGGCGTAGCGCCGCAAACGCCTCGTGCTTCCGCTCCTCCGAGTGCACCGCGTCGCTGTCCGTCATTCCGATTCCGTGCGAGTTCGCGTTGTTCCCTCCGTCGTACCGGTCCCGCCACCCATTGGCGTGGCTCTCCTGCGCATGCACCCCGATGCTTTCCTCCGAGTCGTGATAGTCGGTGAACACCTGGTCGTCGGCGGCGCCCTTCAGCACCGCGTCCGCTTTGTCCGGATTCTCGGTGACGACGAAGGTCTTCGTCTGCTCCAGGCTGCTCATCACCATGTCGCGGAACTGCAGCGCCTCGTCGCCCCCGGTCAGCGTATCCACATAGATACGCCGCACCTTCGCGAGCATCTTCGTCGTCTCGTCATCCGGCGAAGTCGCAGCAGCAGCCGCCTGCGGTTTCGGCGGAGGCGCCGTTTTCGGCGGCGGGTCGGAAAACAGCAGCGCCAGCACCCACAGTTCCGCCGTCATCCTTTGCCCGCCTTTCGCGCCTCGTCGTCCTGGTAGTCGATCCGCTTGCCCGTCTTCGCCTCCAGGCCCACCAGCATCGTCCGGATGCCGTCCTTATCTACCCGGAACACCATCGCCTGATGGCGCCCCTGCTCGTCCGTGTAGCCCACAGTGAGAAAGTGCTCGCGCCTCTTGGCCAGCAGGAACAGCGGCGAAATCAGCACCGCCGTCAGGTACCGCCGGTTCACCTTCTGCCCGTACTCGATAAAGTCGATGCTCTCGTAAGGGATCCGCCAGCTAGCTTTATGAGAATAAAAGACAAAATAAACGTCGTCGGTCACCTGCCCGCGACCGCTGCACCCCTGCGGGATCTGGGAAATCGTGCCGCCGACATACTCGAGCCGGGAACCCGG
The DNA here is from genome assembly GCA_021778335.1 of Acidobacteriota bacterium. GTDB lineage: Bacteria > Acidobacteriota > Terriglobia > Bryobacterales > Bryobacteraceae > JAJYKC01. The sequence goes on from JAJYCN010000018.1 coordinate 10,497, forward strand.
AACGCCGCCGGCCTGGCAGGCGAGTAGCAACACCAGACCACACGCCAACGCTCGCAGCATATAGAATCTGGTTCCGCCGCGCGGCGAAAACTCTCACCCGAGACCCTTTCGGCAACCCCCTGCGTGGCTGCGGCATCATAAGAGCAAAGGCTGTAATGCAACCTGCCGCAAACCGCACCCCTCCCGTCTTTCCGACGATTCGCCGAGGGCTTCTCAAAAGCGCGTGGCGCGATATCCAGACCGGCCGGCGCGACGGCGTTGAACCTGCGCCCCAGCGCCCTTCGCCGCACCGCTGGTCCACGAGCGGTCTTCATGCCGCCTGGCTCGGCCACAGCACCGTGCTCTTCCGCATCGACGGTTTCACCGTACTCACCGACCCGGTCCTCGGCCCCCGCTGCGGCTTCAAGTTCGGCGCCGTCACCCTCGGACCGAAGCGCATTGTCGAACCCGCCCTCGAAGGCCCCGAGGCGATGCCGCACGTCGACCTCATCGTCCTTTCGCATGCTCATCTCGACCATTTCGACAAGCCCACGCTTCGCCGCTTCGAGAGCATGAACACCACCATCGTCACGGCCTCGAGCACCGCCGACCTCCTCCGCCCGAAGCGCTGGAAGGCGGTCCACGAGCTCGGCTGGGATGAATCCGTCCGCGTCGGCCCTCTCAAAATCCGCGCCTTCAAAGTCCGTCACTGGGGCGCCCGCGTGCAGACCGACACCTACCGCGGCTACAACGGGTACCTTGTCGAAAGCGCGCGCCGCCGCGTCGTATTCGGCGGCGACACCGCCTACACCGACACGTTCCGCGCCCTCCGCACCCATCGCCGCGTCGATCTGGCCATTGTCCCCATCGGCGCCTACGACCCGTGGATCCACGTCCACTGCAACCCCGAACAGGCCCTCACCATGGCCAATCAAAGCGGCGCCGAGTTCCTCCTCCCGGTCCATCACCAGACCTTCCGCCTCAGCCGCGAACGCCGGACCGAACCCATCGAACGCTTCGCCGACGCCATCGGCGCCGACGCCCACCGCCTCACGGTCTCCTCCATCGGCGACCAGTGGTCGATGGACTAAAAACCCCTACCAACGGAGATATGATAGGGAGCGCCTCTCGTTTTCGCTCCCTATGGCCGCGCCGCCTCTCAGCCACGATTCGCTTCCCGAATTTTCGGAAACGACCGCTCAGCCGCTTCGCGCCGCCGTCCAGGAAGTTCTCTCCAGTCCCTCCTTCCAGCGCTCCCCGCGCCTCCGCCAGTTGCTCACCTATATAGCCGATAACACGATCAAGGGCGACACCGAGTCCCTGAAAGAACCCATCATCGGCCAACGCGTTTTCTCGCGCCCCGCTCACTACAGCGCCGCCGAAGACAACATCGTCCGCTCCAACGTCCGCCAACTCCGCGCCAAACTCGACGAATACTATTCCGGCCCGGCCGCCAACGCCGCATTCCGGCTGGGCATCCCGAAAGGCTCCTACACGCTCGCCCTAATCGCCGCCCAGCCTGCAGCCCCTGTTCCCCCCTCCGCGGCCCGCAGCTTCGCCCGGCCCGCCTTACTTGCCGCCGCCTTTCTCCTGCTTCTTGCCGGCTCTTTCTACTTCGGCCGGCGCACCGCTCCTGTCCTCTCCGCCCACACTCAGCCCCGCTGCCTGCTCAATCTCCTCGACCCCTCGCCCGGCCAGCGCCTCCTCGTCGTCGTCCCCGACGCGGACCTGCAACTCTACCAAAATCTCAGCGGTCACCCCGTCCAACTCGAAGACTACATCAACCGCCAGTTCTTAACCCCCGATGGCCTCCGTAGCATCCCGCCGACCATCGCCTCCGATCCGGACCAGTTTTTCGGCCGCGAACTCACGCAAGGCTTCGTCCTCCGCCTCATCCCTCACTTCGCACAGGCCGTCGCGCCGTCGGAACTCTCGGTCCGCCATCCCCGCACGCTTTCCATCAAGGATTTCGAGCGCGACAACGCCCTCCTTGTCTCCGGACCTTGGGGCGACCCCTGGGTCCAGCTCTTCGACCGCACCCTTAATTTCCAGATTGTGGTAGATCCTGTCACCCATCGCGCCCACTTCGTCAATCGGCGCCCGCGTCCCGGTGAACAATCCGAGTACAACAACTTCACCGACCCTTCGACCAAAACCGACGTCTGCTACGCGCGCCTCGCCTACTTGCCCGGCCTGTCCCCAGGCAACCGGGTCCTCCTCGCCGGGGGCCCACACAATGCATCTACCCAAGCTGCGAGCCTCTTTCTCACCCGCTCGGATTCGCTCGACACGATTCTTCACCTGTTCCACACAGGTTCGCCTAAGTCCGTCCCCTGGTTCGAGCTTCTAGTAGAAGCTCGCGCGATCAGCGACGCCCCATGGACGATGCGTATCGCGGCTTCCCGCGCCATTGCCGCGCCAACGCGCTAGTTACTGAATTTTCACGGATTTCCGTCCTGCTTTTCCCTGTGAAAACCCCTTGCCGGGAACCCCCGCCGGCCTCAAACTCTCCTGAAGAGGGATTGTGGGGCCGACCCACCGCGCCGGCCTGACCAAGGAGGGTCTATGTTTCCGATCCATGAGAACCGCCGCCCGCTCGCCGGATTTCTGCTTTCGCTTGCCGCTCTACTCATGCTCGCGCCACGTATCCCGGCGCAGACTTCTACCGGCGAGATTCAGGTGACGGTAAGTGACACCAGCGAGGCCGTCATTCCGAACGCCCAGGTGGTGGTTAAGGGCGCGCTCACCGGCAACATCGCCCGCACCCTCTCCACCAACGCCGAAGGCATTGCCGTCGCTCCGCTGCTTAAGCCGGATACGTACAACCTCGAGGTTTCGGTCCAAGGCTTCGACACTCTGGTGCAGAAGGGCATCGTGCTCCACGTCGGAGACGTCCTTGATATCCGGCTCACCCTTCACCCCGGCAGCGCCGCCCAGTCGGTGACGGTCGTGGCCCAAGCCCCGCTGGTGGAGGACAAATCCGGCACACTCAGCCAGGTCATGGATGAGCAGCAGATCATCCAGCTTCCGCTCAACGGCCGCAACTACTTGCAACTCGGCAACCTCGCCGCGGGCGCCGTTCCGTCGGCCGGCAGCCGGGACGACACCTTTTCCGCGTACGGCAACACGGGCCTGCAGAACGCATTCCTGCTCGACGGCGCCCGCAACGTCAACTACCTCCGCGGACTGGATAACCGCGCCCGCGACATGGTCCGGCCCCCGCTCGACGCGCTCAGCGAATTCAGCGTCCAGACGAGCAACTACTCGGCCGAATTCGGCGCCTCCGCCGGCGCGGTGGTCAACGCGATCACCAAGTCCGGCACGAACGAGTTGCACGGCTCGGCCTACGACTTCCTGCGCAACAGCGCTCTCGACGCCGCGAATTTCTTCTCCAACAACGGCCACAAGCCGCTGCTGGTGCAGAACCAGTACGGAGGGTCGCTGGGCGGCCCGATGATCAAGAACAAGGCATGGCTGTTCGGCGCCTACGAGGGCCTGCACATCGGCAGCGAGGGCACGAACGTCTCGACCGTCCCGACCGCCGCGCTCCGCGCCGGCAACTTCGGCTCGACCGCCGTGTACAATCCCTTCAGCACCGTCCCCAACCCCAGCGGCAGCGGCTACGTCCGCGCGCCGTTCCCCAACAACACCATTCCAGCGAGTTTGCTGAACTCGCTCGGCACTTCGCTGATCGGCCGGTACCCGCTCCCCAACCTTCCCGGAGCGGCTAACAATTTTCTCTATAACGCCCCACAGGTTCAGACCAGCCAGAATGCCGACCTCCGCGGCGATATCCAGGTCTCGGCGGAAGACAGCATGTTTGTCCGCTTCTCGATCACGCGGGCCGCGACCGACGCCAACGCGGCGCTCCCGGCGCCCGCGCAGACGCCGGTGAACCGCACCATCGATAGCGAAGGGATCGGCTACGGCTACACGCGCACGTTCAGCCCGACGCTGGTCAACGAATTCCGCTTGAGCTGGACCCGGCTCACTTTAAGCCAGGACGCCACCCTTGGCTACGACCAGATCATCAGCGGTTCGCTCGATCCGATCATCAAGAGCAGCATCCCGACCTTCGGCATCGCCGGATACGCGACCATCGGCGCCCAACCCGGCTGCTGCGGCAACGATCCGCTCACCAAGAGTTCCGGCGTGTGGGACGTCTCCGACAATGTCTCGAAAACATTGGGCCGGCATCAGCTCAAGTTCGGCGTGGACTATCAAGCCATCCGGCCGACCACGTTCGCCGCTCTGGGCGGACGCGGCAGCTTCGGCTTCAACGGCGTCTTCAGCCAGAACCCGCAGCACCGCGCCGGCACGGGGAGCGGCGTGGCCGACATGCTGCTGGGCCTGGCCAACACCGCCAACACCGGCACCGTCGCCAATGTGGTCGAGCGCGGCTACTACCTCGGAGAATACGTCCAGGACGAATGGGCGGTCACCAGCCGTCTGACGTTGAACCTGGGCATCCGTTACGAAACCTTTTTCCCGTACACGGAGACCAAGAATCAGATGGGCAACTTCATCATCGATCCGCAGGACCCTCTCTACGGTCATCTGGTTTTCGCGGGCAACTCCGCCAAGCCCGACTCGCTGGTCTACCAGGACAACCACAACTGGGCGCCGCGCGTGGGGTTCGCCTATCGCGTCCCGTGGTCGAAGGACCTGGTCGTGCGCGGGTCCTACGGGATTTTTTACGCCCAGGACGAAGGGCTTGGCGTCACGAGCCGCATGACCAGCAACCCACCGTTTTTCGGCTACGGCGGCATTGCGCTGATCAGCGACCAGCTCAACCCCGCCACGGCCTTCCAACTCGCGCAAAACGCCTCGATCCCCCGCCCGACTCCGGTGACTCCCGCTCAGTTTGTCCTCAAGCCCTCGGCCACGACTCCGCTCGTAAGCTGGAACCAGCAGGCTCTGACCCCTTACGTCCAGGAATGGAACTTCACCATCGAAAAACAATTGCCCTTCGATATGGTTTGGTCCACCAACTACGTCGGCAACGCGGGGACGCATCTCTGGGGCCAGTACGACGCCAACCAACCGCTGACCAACGGCCCGGGCTCGCCGAATACGCGCCGGCCGTTCGCCCAGTACACGGACGCCGCGATCAAGCGCATCGCCCCGTGGGATACGAGTAACTACGAGGGCCTGTCCACGCGGCTGGAGAAGCGCTTCGGCTCGGGGCTCGAATTCCTCACCACGTTCACTTACGGCCGCGCCATCGATTTGCAGGATCCCGCGCTGGACGTCTGCGACGGCTGCAGCGCGGGGGACACGGTTCAGAATGGCTACGACCTCGCGGCGAATCGCGCCGTCGCCGACAACAACGTTCCGCTGCGTTTTACGCTGAGCGGAATCTGGGACGTCCCGTTCGGCCGGGGTCACGCTCTGCTCAACAATGGCATCGCTTCCGCCCTTGTTAGCCACTGGGAAATCAGCGGCATGTACCAGGTGCAGAGCGGCCTTCCGTTCACGGTCACGCTTCCGTTCGACAACGCGAACGCCGGCACCGTCAGCCGCCCGAACCGCGTCTGCAACGGTGCGCTTTCCAACGCCACGATTCACGAGTACTTCGACCTCTCCTGCTTCACGACGCCGGCTCCTTACGTGTTCGGCAACTCGGGCCGCAACATCCTCACCGGGCCGGGCGAGAACGACGTGGACATGGGCCTGCACAGGTCGTTCGTGCTGCCGATCGAGAAGCCGGCGCAGCTCGAGTTCCGCGCCGAAGCCTTCAACCTTTTCAACCACCCGATGTTCTCGAACCCGGTCTCGGCGATCACCCTGATCAATTCCGGGGTTATCAGCAGCACGTCGGTCCCGAACCGCGAAGTTCAGTTTGCCTTGCGTCTATCCTTTTAGCGAAAGGTCTTCATCATAACAATGAGCGACAGCAATTTATCCCGCCGGGCTCTTCTGGCCGGCTCCGCAGTTTCTCTGGCCGCGCGGCCCGCCGCGGCGCGCCCGGCCGCATCCGGCAAGCCGAACATTCTGGTCATTCTCATGGACGACCTCGGTTGCCACGACACGGGGTTCCGCGGAGCAACGGATCTGCGGACTCCGAACATCAACTCGATCGCCAGCTCGGGGGTTCATTTCGCCAACTGGTACTCGAACGCTCCGGTGTGTGCGCCGGCGCGAACCGCTTTGCTCACGGGCCGCGCGCCGCTTCGCACGGGGATGCAGAACGGCCGCAACCTCAACACAAGCGAGATTCTGATTCCCGCGCTGCTCAAGCCGGCCGGGTACGCGACCGGCGCTATCGGCAAGTGGCATCTCGGCGACACGCCGGACACGGTTCCCAACGCGAAGGGCTTCGACTACTACTACGGCTTTCACGCCGGATGCACGGACTACTACTCGCATCGCTTTTACTGGGGCGAACCGCGGCACGTCAACTACCACGACCTGTTCCGCAACCGGGACGAGATCTTCGAAGACGGGCAGTACATCGTCGAACGCATCGCCGATGAGGCGGCCGGGTTCATCGACAGCCACGCCTCCGAACCGTTCTTCCTTTACACCGCCTTCAACGCCGTGCATTATCCGATGCACGCCCCGCGCAAATACGTGCAGCGCTTCCCGAATCTCGAGCCCGAGCGGCAGATGTACGCGGCGATGCTGTCGGCGGCCGACGACGGCGTCGGGCGCATTCTTGCGGCGCTCGACCGCCATGGCCTGCGGGAGAACACGCTCATCTTTTTCCTCGGCGACAACGGCGCGACGACCGAAGCGCGCGCCGGACTCGACCAGAAGCCCGCCACCGCCGGCAGCAACGCGCCGTACCGCGGCCACAAGTTCAGCGTTTTCGACGGCGGCATGCACGTGCCCGGCGCGATGAGTTGGCCGGGCGTGATTCCCAAGGGCCAGGTGTCGCAGGAAATCGCGATGACCGCGGACATTCTGCCGACAGCGTGCAAACTCGCCGGAGTCGAGCCGCCGCAGGACCGCGTGATTGACGGCCGCGACATTCTTTCCGTCGCCAAGGGCGAGGCCAAGTCGCCGCACGAGGCCATCTACTGGTCCAACGGCAAGCAACTCGCCATTCGCCGCGGCGACTGGAAACTCGTGATCGACGGGATCACTTACGACGGCACTCCCGACGGCCACAAGCCGCTTACGGGAGACGACGCCCTGTTCCTTTCCGACCTGAGCAAGGACCCCGGCGAAACCACGAACCTGCGCCACGAGCATCCGGAAATGGTCGACGAACTGTCGTCTATGGTACACAAGTGGCACGACGAGGCAGTGCCGAAAAACCAGTAGCCTGTCACGCCCGGGTTTCGGGGGCATCATAAGAATAGGAGCCAGGAGCCAGAAGCCTGGAGCCTGGAGACAGGAATGAGGAATGCCACCTATGCGCCGGGGAAGCATTTGTTCCGCGCGGTTGAGTGGCTCATCCTTTTGTTCCTGGCGTACGCCGCTACGCTGGCGGTTGTGATGCCGATTCCGGATTCGTCGCGGCGGGGCATTTTTTTCTGGAATGCGGTGGTGGCCGCGGCGTTTGTTGGCGTTGCGGTTTTCGACTACCGGCGCCCGAGTTTTGCGCTTCACGTTCCGCGGGACTGGCTGCCGATGGGGTTCATCCTCTACGCGTTCCGGGAGATGGGATTGTTCATTCTTCCGGATCCCGCACACCGGCTGGAGCAGATCTGGCTGGGGTGGGACCATGCTCTGCTGGGCGCCGGATTCCGGGGAGCGATCGAATCGCTGGGCCCGGTGTTCCCTGCCCTGCTGGAGATCGCTTACTCGACCGTGTACATTGTGCCGCTGCTGGCGCTGGCCGTGCTCTACCTTTACAATCGCCGCGAGCGGGCCGGCGATTTCGGCTTCATCGTTTTGACGGGAGTGCTGCTGACTTACGCGCAGTTCCCGTTCTGGCCGTCGCAGCCTCCGCGGCTTCTGTTCCCGGGTGAGGACCTGCCCTCGTATTCGAGCGTGTTCCGTGAATTCAACTGGTGGATTCTTGGCCATTACAGCATCCATTCGAGTGTGTTTCCGAGCGGCCATGTCGCCGCGGCGTACGCTGCCGCGATTGGTCTTCGCCGCGCTCTGCCCGAGCACGAGGCCGCGGCGCGGTGGTTCTTCTTCGGCGCCACGCTGATCGCCATCTCGACGGTTTATGGCCGGTACCACTACTTTGTGGACGCCGCCGCCGGTTTCGCGATGGCGCTCATTGGCGCAGCGTTGGCGTGGGCGATCCAAACTTTGCCCGCGCGGCTCCCGGGCGGAGTTGTGGCGCAGTTCGGGCGAGAGGTTCGATACGGCGCGGGGTTCACGCAGCGGCTTTGGCGGGGATGAAGACGGCTCGGATTCGCCGGTGTTACAGCACGTGCGCGCAAAACGGGGGCGTGCGTCATTTGGCAGAGGAAGTGATTTGGATTGAGGGACATAACGGAATGACGCACGAATGACGCACGAGGTGGGACGACAGCGGGAATGGACGTGGGGGGGCGGCACGTCGCGGGTGCGAGGTTCGGCGATGTCAGACATTGGAGTGGGTTTGATCCCTTCGTTGCGCCGGCGTAGGGGCCCGGCTCGATTTTGTTGTAGCAGCGGGTGGTGCGGGGAGGGTTGTGGGTTGGCGGGAAGTGGTTGATTTTGGGTGAGATTCGGTCGGGCGAAACTTGCGAACGGTTTCCGGCTTAGCCTTCCTCGGCGACGCGGTAGCCTTGTTCGCGGAGGGCGGCGGCGGCGGCGAGCCAGGAGGGTTCGTCGACGTAGAAGAAGGCGCCGACGCGTTCGGAGACGAAGATCATGCCGCCGAGGTAGGTGCCGGTTTCGACCAGGTAGTCGATGCCGCGTTCGGTGAGGAGCGCCTCGATCCGCTTGGCCTCGCGGAGTTTTTTCGCGATGTAGAGGAGCCGGCGTTCGCGCTCGGCGAATTCCTCCGCGGTGAGCCGCATCGGGACTACTTCCGCGGACGATTTACGAACGCGCGCGTCCGTGCGCTGAACTTTTCGAATCCGCCGGGTTGCGCCTTTTCGATCCGGGCGATGCCGGACTGGGCGACCTGCTCGAAGTTTTTCATCACGAGCGGACTCATGGCGGCGCGCATTTCCGGGATGACGTCGCGCACGCGGTCCCAGGCGAGGATGAGTTCGTTGCCGCTTTCGAGGAACAGGTCCTGGTTCAGCACGCCGCTGGTGATGAGGGAAGCGGTCATGTCCCAGTAGCTGGTGACCATGCGGAAGTAGGTGTCTTCCTGGGAGCCCGGCGGACAGAGGGCCGCATGCTCGTCCATGGTGGCGGCGTAGTAGTTGCGGACGAACCACGCCCGCGCTTCGCGGAGTTTGTCTTCGCGGCGGAGTTCGTAGAGACGGAGGAGGAGGTTTGCGTCGTCGTAGGTAGCCTGTACGCCCATTGAGTGTTTATTGTAGCAGCGGGGTTGGCGAAGGCCGGGAGATGATAGAGAGGGGAAGGAAGATGAGAGTGAAAGACAGCAGGCGGGACAAGCTGGTCGTAAGAGATCCGGAAGCGCGGCGGTTGGCCGAGGCGATCGCACGGGAAACGGGGAAAACGGTGGCCGTCGCCGTGATCGAGGCGCTGCGCGAACGGTACGAGCGAATCAGGCCACGAGACTCAGAGGCGCTCGCCGCCGACATTCGGGCAATTGCGGGCCAGGCGGCCCCCCAGATAGAACGGTCTTATCTCGACCATGCAGACTATCTGTACGACGAGCATGGTCTGCCCAGATAATCCTGGTTTCGAGTTTGAACGCTCCGTCGCGATGGCGCGAGTCGGGCCTGAAGGCGGTCGACCTACAGTGGCGCGTGGGAGAGGGTCATGGCCAGAAACATAACGCAGGAGGCCGTCACAAGTAGAATGGGCGGTAGAACCCACAAGAGCAGGATCCGGAGCAGACGGCGCTTGGATTCGCGGCCGAGTACCAGAACCAGCACCATGCAAAAGGCCCAGCCCGCTATCGGCAAGAAACCGGGCCACAACACCACAAAAACCTGAGGGTTGATTGACGATTCCATGGATCCCTATGGCGCCGGAACTCGGGCGGAGGAGGAAACTTCGCAGGGGAAGTCCGGGCTGGGCTTGGCGTCCCGGGGGCGGAGGTACCAGTCGAGGGCTGAATCGGGGTTCAGGCCGGCGGGTTCCGCGGGGGCGTCGGGGTGGGTGGTGCGGAAGACGCGGAGCATTTCGGCGGAGAGATGTTGGACGACGCCGGGGTGCTTGCCGGCGACGTTGGTGAATTCGGCGGGGTCGGATTGCTGGTCGTATAGCTCGACGTAGCGGCCGGGGAGGGGGTTGCCGGTGAGGTAGCCGTCGCGGCGGAGGCGGCGGCCGGTGCAGTGGATTAGCTTCCAGCGATCCGTTTTCACGCAGGCTTCTTCGTTTTCGAGATATTCGGTGAAGATGGTCTGGCGGGGATTGGGGTCGCGGCCGGTTTTGAGGTAGGCGGCCAGGCTGCGGCCGTGGTTGACGGCGAACGGCTCGGCGCCTAGCAGTTCGAGCAAGGTGGGCGGGACGTCGATGGATTCGGTGAACTCGCGAATGACCTGGCCGGAGGGGATGCGGCCGGGCCAGCGGAACATGAGTGGCACGCGCAGGGCGGGTTCGTAGCAGACGTGTTTTTCGAAACGGCCGTGCTGGCCGAGCGAGTAGCCATGATCGGCCATGTAAATGACGAGCGTATCGTTGTCGAGGCCGGCGGATTGCAATGCGTGGAGAACTTCGCCGACGTTGCGATCGAGGAACGCGACCGCGGTGTAGTAAGACGCGATGATGCCCTGCTTGTCGGTGGGAGTGAGATCGCGGAAGATCAGCGGGATCTGATCGAAGTCATTGGGGCCGAGGCCGGGGACGGGGAAAGTGGCGGGGTCGTAGCGATTGCGGTCCTCGATGGGAAAATCGAAGGGCGAATGGGGCGAGCGGAAGCTGACCCAGAGGGCGAAGGGATCGTTTTTGTGGGTGCGGATGAATTGGGAGGCCTGGCGGGCGATCCAGGTTCCTTCCATGTGCTCGTAGCCGCGATCGAAAGGAAGCTTGCCGGCGTCGAGCCAGATGCGGGCGGGGTCACGGAACGGTCGCCACTGCTTCGGCTTGGTGGGGATGTTGGGATAGTCGGGCCAAGGGCCGGCGGCCTTGGTCCATTCGCGGTGGACCACGTCCTCGGTGCAGGCGGTGGCGAAGCCGTGCAGGCCAGGGCGGCCGGGGACGTTGAAGTGCATCTTGCCGAACACGGCGGGCGCGTAGCCGCTGGCGGCGAGTTGGCGGGCGAGGGTGGGCTTGTTCTCCGAGAGAGGAGTTTCGAGAACGGTGACTCCGGCGGAGTGGGGCAACTGGCTGGTGAAGAACGACTGGCGCGAAGGGGTGCAGACGGGGGCGTTGCAGTAGTTTCGCGCGAAGCGCGTTCCAACGGATGCGAGGCGATCGATGTTCGGGGTGTGGGCGCGGGGATTGCCGTCGCAGCCTAAGACGTAGCCGGCGTGATCGTCGGCGAGGATGTAGAGCAGGTTGGGCTTGCGGTCCCGCGCGTAGGCCGGGCGGGAGGGAACGAGAGAGGCGGCGATGGCGCCGGCGCCTGCTTGGAGGGCCTCGCGGCGATTCAACATTGCGGTTAGTCTATGTCCGGGGCGCGCGGGGTGTCAATTCGAGGCGCGGGGCGGGCGCGGGACGCGGAGCGGTTGGCTTATGGGTTGTAGGGCGGGGCAGGTTGTGCCCTCTCGTTCCGGGAAACCAGCCGTTGGGAATTTGTTTGAATTTGCCCGGATGGTCGGGATTGGCGACGGCAAAGGGAGAATGCTCGCAGTGAGCAGCGCGGGGTGAGAATTTGCCCGGGCCGGGGGCACAGCCCTTGTGGGAACCGTGACTGTCCTTGCGCCTACTCATGAAGAAGTTTTGCACTGGCTTGCTTTGCATCTGCTGCCCGGGCTGGGCAAGCGAAAAGCCGTCCAACTGATTTCGACGTTCGGCTCGCCGGAGGCGGTGTTTCGGGCGTCGCCATCGGAGATCGAGGCGCAGGGCGTTGCCGGGGCGGTGGCGCGGAGCGTGGCGAGCGGGTGTTCGTTCGAGGAGGCGGCGGCGCAGCAGCAGAAGGCGCTGGAGTTGGGCGTCGCGATCGTCCCGATCTCGGATTCGCGGTATCCGGCGCGGCTGCGGGAGATCTTCGATCCGCCGTTACTGCTTTATGGGCGGGGGCGGGTGGAAGTTCTGGCGGATCTTCCGTTCGGTGTTGTCGGCACGCGGCGGCCGACGCCGTATGGGCAGGCCGCGGCGGCGAAACTCGCCGGAGACCTTGCCTCGGCCGGGCTTGTGATCGTGAGCGGGATGGCGCGGGGGATCGACACAGCGGCGCATCGGGCGACGCTCGATGCCGGCGGGGACACGATCGCGGTTTTCGGGTGTGGGGTGGATCACATTTACCCGGCGGAGAACCGCAAGCTGGCGGAAGAGATTGCGCAGAAGGGCTTACTACTCAGCGAGTTCCCGCTAGGCACGCCGGCTCATCCTCAGAATTTTCCGGTCCGGAACCGGATTATCAGCGGGGTCTCGATCGGGGTGCTAATCGTGGAAGGGGCCGAGTACAGCGGGTCTGCGATTACGGCGCGGATGGCGATGGAGCAGCAGCGGGAAGTCTTTGCCGTGCCCGGAAACATCACATCTAAAATGAGTTGGGGGCCGAACCTGCTGATTAAGCAGGGGGCCAAGCTGGTGCAGGAGTGGAACGACGTGGTGAGCGAACTCGACCCCGAACACCGGCGGGCGCTCGCCCAAAAGGGCCGGCAGCGGCTATTGCCGGAAATGGCGGACAATTCCGCAGTCCGGGGTGAAGATCCTCAAGCTGCTGAAATCACGCCACTTCTTCGCGAAATCCTGAAAATCGTCCCGCTTGACCGGGCCATCGCGCTTGACGAAGTGATCGAAACTTTGGAACGCTATTCGTCATCAGAGCTAATTGCCGCGTTGTTCGAACTGGAGATGCTCGGACTCATCCGCCAGTACCCCGGCAAGAGCTTTATGAAGGTGTGGTAGTTTCGCTTACACAGCAAGCCCACCCGAGAAAAGACGGGAATCATCATGACCAAATCGCTCGTCATTGTCGAATCACCGACGAAGGCGAAAACTATCGGTAAGTATTTAGGCAAGCAGTACATCGTGAAGGCGTCGCTCGGCCACATCAAGGATCTTCCGAAGAAGGACCTTGCTGTTGCGGTGGATCGGGACTTCGAGCCGCAGTACGAAGTGATCGAAGGCAAGAAGAAGCTGATCAGTGAACTGAAGTCGGCGGCCAAGGGCGTCGACTCGATCTATCTGGCGGCCGACCCGGACCGCGAAGGGGAAGCGATCTGCTACCACCTGCAAGAAGAACTGACGCCGCGGGGTGGTAAGGACAAAGCGCCGCAGATCTTCCGGGTGATGTTCAACGAAATCACGGCGAACGCGGTGCGGAAGGCGTTTGAGACGCCTTCGGCGGTGAACGTGAATCTTGTCGAGGCGCAGCAGGCGCGGCGGATTCTCGACCGGCTTGTCGGCTACAAAATTTCGCCGCTGCTGTGGGACAAGGTGCGGCGGGGTCTTTCGGCGGGACGCGTGCAGACGGTGGCGCTGCGGCTGATCGTGGACCGGGAGCGCGAGATCCGCGCGTTCGTGGCGAAGGAATACTGGACGATCGACGTGGGGCTGGCGGCGAAGAAGCCGCCGGTGCTGACGGCGCGGCTGAGTAAGCGGAACGGCGAGAACCTGGAGATCGGCGACGGCGCGAGTTCGCAGTCGATTGTCGAAGCGATCGACGGGGCTTCTTACTTTGTCGATTCGGTCACCACTCGGGAGAAGAAGCGGAACCCGGTGCCGCCGTTCATCACTTCGACGCTGCAGCAGGAGGCGGCGCGGAAGCTTCGGTTCAGCGTGAAGCGGACGATGGCGCTGGCGCAGCGGCTGTACGAGGGCATCGAGATCGGCAAGGAGGGTTCGGCCGGCCTCATTACTTATATGCGTACGGACTCGACGCGCGTCAGCCAGGATGCGCTGAGCGAGGTCCGCGAGACGATCGCCGGCCGGTATGGGGTAGAGTTCCGGCCAGAGACACCGAATTTTTACAAGAGCAAGAAGGAAGCGCAGGACGCGCACGAAGCGATCCGGCCGACGTCAGCGATGCGGGCGCCCGACGACATTGCTTCGTTCCTGCAGGAAGACGAACTGAAGCTGTACCGGCTGATCTGGATGCGGTTCGTGGCCAGCCAGATGATGCCGGCGGTGTTCGACCAGACGACGATCGACGTGACGGCGAAGGGTACCGACGGCAACGCGTACACGTTCCGGGCGACGGGCAGCGTGCCGAAGTTCAAGGGGTTCCTGGAGGTTTACGAAGAGGGGAAGGACCAGAAAGACGACGAAGACGAGGAACTGAAGCACCGGCTGCCGCGGGTGGAGGCCGGCGAGGAGCTGAAGTTCAAGTCGATTCTTCCGGAGCAGCACTTCACGGAGCCGCCGCCGCGGTTCAACGAAGCGACGCTGGTGAAGGAACTGGAGTCCGACGGAGTTGGGCGGCCTTCGACTTACGCGTCCATCCTGTCGACGATTCAGGAGCGGGAGTATGTGAAGAAAGACGGCGGTAAGTTCATCCCGACGGAGTTAGGGATGGTGGTTACCGACCTGTTACTCGAGAGCTTCAACGACTTATTCGACGTCCGGTACACGGCGCGGATGGAAGAAGAGCTGGACGAGATCGAGGACGGGAAGATGGAGTGGCGGGCGGCGCTGGCCGAGTTCTACGACCGGTTCCAGAAGGACCTGGAACACGCCGAGCGCCACATGACCGACATCAAGCGGATGGAGCGGCCGACCGACCTGGTGTGCGACAAGTGCGGGAAGCCGATGGTGATCAAGTGGGGGCGGCACGGGAGCTTCATCGCGTGCACGGGGTACCCGGAGTGCACGAACACGCGCGAGTTGACGGTGGACCTGCCGGACGTCGACAAGGCGTCGCTTACGGAGCAGGGCGAAGAGGAGTACTGCGAGAACTGCGGGCGTCCGATGGTGCTGAAGAAGGGGCGGTTCGGGCAGTTTTATGCGTGCTCGGGGTATCCGGACTGCAAGACGACCAAGCAGATCGGCGGGGAGCAGAAGAAGCCGGACGAGCCGCTGGATGAGACGTGCCCGCAGTGCGGCAGCAAGATGGTGCGCAAGTACGGGCGGTTCGGCGAGTTTGTGGCGTGCGGGAATTATCCGACGTGCAAGTATGTCAAGCAGAAGACGATCGGCGTGCGGTGCCCGAACTGCAGCGAGGGCGAGGTGGTGGAGCGGCGATCGAAGCGCGGGAAGACGTTCTACGGATGCAGCCGGTACCCGGACTGCGACTTCGTGGCCTGGGGCAAGCCGGTGGCGGAGAAGTGTCCGGAGTGCGGGTCGAGTTACTTGATTGAGAAGTACCTGAAGGCCGGGGCGGTGGCGCAGTGCCCGAACACGGAGTGTAAGTACAAGCGGGCGCTGGAGCCGGTTCCGGCTTCGGCTTGAGGGGCGAGCGGGGCGCGGCGACGAGGTTACGGGCATCGGTTAGGGAGAAACGGACGTTTGCCGGGCGAGTCCCGCTTCAGAGCATTTGAGTTCTTAGTGTGCCTGTCTGGGTTTGCGCGGGGCGGCGGGGAAGAATATCTCAAAGGCGCACCGCGGTGGGGCTTTGGCGGTGTGGACAGTTACTGGGGATCGAAGTGTGGTCGTGGCGTTTACGCCCGGCGTTAAGGGGCGGCTCGGCTCAAACACGTGAGTTCTTTCTGTCCCGTGGCGTGCTACTGTACTTATAATATCGAAGCGTTGTGGGGATGAGTCGATGATGCTGAACCTCGTCAACCGGTGGATCGAACACGCTGGGGCACTTCTCAAGGACGATGCGCAGATTCCCTTGATAAACGACAGACAGATTAGGATGGACGCCGAGCTCCAACGAATCCGCGAGTCAGGCGATGATGACGAGCTTCTAACGGCGGTGGACACTGCTCTGGCGCGCAACCCGGATGATCTGGCAGCCCGTTTTGTTGGGCTCAACTCGTATTACCGCCTGCTAGCGCACGATGAACCGGAAGAGATCTCCTACCGTGCAGGCGGTGAGCCGCTGACTCGTGAGAACATCCTGAAACGGCTCGCCTACCTGGTTCGGCTCCGCGAAGTCCAAAGTTGCACGGACGCTGCCGGCATTCGGTGGGAGATCGTGAATGCATCGGCGATCAAGGATTTTCCCCGAATGATTGCCCTATCCGATCGGCTCGCCGGGGTGGTTCCGGACGCCGAGCGTTACTACGTGCACGGGCGCCTCCACTTTTTGGCAGCTATCCTTCACACGTTGGACACTGAGGAATTACTTGAGCACTGGGATCTGCCTTTAGGACCGGCACCTCGTGGATTGCGGTACGTGCATCAGGTGCTCACTGCCGCCGTTTTGATTTCGGCGAGCACAAAGAAATTCCCGGCCAGGGGGGATTTCAGCGATGACGACAGGGACCATTTTCGAGACGCTGTAAAGTTTCTGGAAAAGGCGATTAGCAGTGATGGCAAGCCCCGCGCCACAGTGCGGTTCATGTTGGCACAGTCGTACGCGGGGGTCGGCGACGGTGCCAACGCAGCCCGGCACTACAAGTGGATGCTTGATCACGGGGAGGCTTTTTTTCAGTCTTGGAAAGACGAGGAGAGTCCCCTTTGGGGCGGAGACGATACGGAATGGCTCTGCTCGTTCCGGGAGCATGTTAGCGCCGGGATACACGCTTGCCTGATCGACGCCTACGACGCCGCGGATGAACTGGACAAAGCGATCCAGGCAGCCAAGAATTGGATCGAGGCGTGTCCAAAGTGGCCGGGTACGTTCGAGAGGATGGCGCGGCTGCATCAAAAGCGTTGCGACCCTTTCGCGGCAGCGGAGTACATGAGGAAGGAGGCGGAGAGGCGGGAGGAGCTTGGGGACAAGGCGTACGGCGAAGATCCGAACGTGAGTATCATTCTGGCGCTCGGGGAAATTGTATCTGGCGACCGCCTGGATGAGATCCTCAACGACATCGCGACGGGCCGTGAGCCCGAGCGACGAGTGGTCGAACACCTTGTTCGGAATTATTGGCCAGGTTTCTGCTGTCTAAGTCTGGACGACCAGCAACGATGGGTAACTGCCTCATGGCTACTGGCCACAGACATGCCGCACGGCCCTGGTCTCGCGGTTCACTGTTTCGGTCGTGTCGTCGAAAGGGAGCTTCGGAACAAGATCTTCTCGCGCTTCTCGGAGTTTGTGCGTGGCGATCCAGCGCTGTTAGCTGGCTGCGCGGACGACCCATTCGGACTTTACCTCAAAGGCCGGGATAGGGACCTTACCCTCGGCAAAATGTTTAAGATCCTCTCAATGGCTCAACGTCCAGAATCCCAGCCGGTTACATATTTCGCTGGCTGGCTAAAACGCGATTGCCCTCGGCTCTTATCCGGCGTCGACAGGCTTCGTACGGACAGAATCGCGGCTTTCAGAAACCGGGAGGCCCATCCAGATGTACGCAGTATCAGGACTCGTGACGCGGAACTGATGTGCCAGGACTGCCGCGCGGTGATTGACCTCCTCGGACCCCGTTAGAACTTGGTTAAGTGCGCTTGGCTTGTCCAGGGCTGACTGTAGGTATTCGCCTGGCGTGTCCCGGAAGTCCCTTCTCGTCGTAGAGGAGGTCGCCGTGGTCGACGGACCGGAGCGGCTCGTTGATGTGGGCCGCGCACTCCTTGCCGATCCTGAGCAGTTCGCCGGCCAGGCCGGTCGGGGGTTTGCGGCGGGTACGATCGGGCTGCTTGCGCGGGGCCGGTTTCTTTTTCATTGAGCGTCCTTGCTGCCTGCGGGCCGTTGGCGGAAGCTAGTGGGAGTCGAACCCACCGCGGCGCTGACGCACCGCACGCTGGTTTTGAAGACCAGGCCCAGCACCGGCCAAGACTAGCTTCCAGGGCGATTGTATCATCCGTTCCCGGATGCGCCCGCGGAGTTGGCGGCGCCGGCGAGGCCTAAGTCGGCGGCGCGCTGCTTCATGGCTTCGATGCAGAAGGCGATGTGTTCGTCGAGGCCGACGCCGAGGGCCGAGGCTCCGTTGAGGATGTCGTCGCGGCTGACGCCGCGGGCGAAGGCTTTGTCCTTGAGCTTTTTCCGCACCGATTTTGCGTCCACTTCGTGGATGCTTCGGCCGGGTTTGACGTAGGAGCAGGCGGTGAGGAAGCCGGCGAGTTCGTCGCAGGCGAAGAGGGTTTTCTCGAGCGGGGTTTCGCGCGGGACTCCGCTATAGTTGGCGTGCGAAAGGATGGCTCGGCGGATGGCTGCATCGACGCCGCGTTCGGCGAGGATGGGTTCGCCTTTCATCGGGTGATCGGGCGCTTCGGGGTGAATCTCGTAGTCGAAGTCATGGAGCAGGGCTGTGACGGACCACTGGGTTTCGTCTTCGCCGAGTTTGCGCGCGTAGGCGACGACGCATGCCTCGACCGCGAGCGCGTGGCGCCGCAAGCTGCCGGACTTCGTGTACTCGCACAACAATTCCCAAGCCTGTTCGCGTTCCATCGCTTCATTATGGGAGATTCGCGGGGGCGGTGTGATTCACCAGTGACCCGGTTGACTTTGGGGATGCGCTAGGCGAGACTGCTGGCTGTACGGTTTTGTGGAAAGGAATCGATATGGGAAACACAGGTGTTGCAACGGGCGCGGCCGGGCCTGACGAACGGGCGATTGCGGCTTTTCGCTCGGCGTTGCGGGGTCCGCTGATCGGCCCCGCCGATGCGGCGTATGACCCAGCCCGGCGCGTGTATAACGCGATGATCGACCGGCGGCCGCGGCTGATTGCGCGGTGCGCGGACGTCGCGGACGTGATTCACTGCGTGAACTTCGCGCGCGAGGAGGGGTTGCCGCCCGCGATCCGCGGAGGCAGCCACAGCGTGCCGGGATTTGGCACGTGGGACAACGGGCTGGTGATCGACCTGGGGACGATGAAGGGCATCCACGTCGATCCGGCGCGGCGGGTTGCCCGCGTGCAGGCGGGGTGCACGTGGGGCGACTTCGACCACGCCACGCACGCGTTCGGCCTGGCTACGCCCGGCGGCCTGATCTCGACGACGGGCGTGGCGGGGCTTACGCTCGGTGGCGGCTTCGGCCATCTCACGCGGCGCTATGGGATGGTGTGCGACAACCTGATCTCGGCCGATGTTGTCACGGCGGACGGGCGCTTTGTGACCGCGTCGGAGAAGGAGAACGCGGATTTGTTCTGGGCGATCCGCGGGGGCGGTGGCAACTTTGGCGTCGCGACGTCGTTTGAGTTCCGGCTGTATCCGGTGAGCATGGTGTACGTGGAGCCGATTCTGTACCCGGTGGAGCGAGGGCCGGCGGTGCTGAAGTTTTTTGCCGATTTCATTGCGCAGGCGCCGCGCGAGTTGAGTTCGTTTTTTGCGTACCTGATCGTGCCGCCGGCGCCGCCGTTCCCGGAGGGGTTACACGGCACGACGATGTGCGGGATTGTCAGCGTCTGCTCGGATCCGGAGGCGGGGGCGAATCTGGCGCGGCCACTGCGCGAGTTGGGACCGCCGGTGTTTTCGATCGGCCATCCGGCGCCGTATCCGGCGGTGCAGGCGATGTTCGACGGCCTGATGCCGCATGGTCTGCATCACTACTGGAAGGCGGACATGGTCAACCGGCTGAACGAACCGGCGATCGCCGCTCACGCCCAATACGGTCCGCAGATTCCCACGGTGAACTCGGTGATGCACGTCTACCCGCTGAACGGAGCGGTGCACGATGTGGCGGCGGATGCGACGGCGTTTGCTTACAGGGATGCGCAGCTTACGCACATCATCGGCGCGGTGAGCGGCGACCCGGCGCCGATGCCGCGGTATCGCGAGTGGGTTCGCGCTTATTGGGAAGCGCTGCATCCGCACTCGGCCGGCGGGTCCTACGTCAACTTCTTGATGGAGGAAGGAAACGAGCGGATCGCCACGAGCTATCGGGGCAATTTCGCGCGGCTCGCACAGATTAAGCGGAAGTACGACCCGGACAATCTTTTCCGGGTGAACCAGAACATCCCGCCGGCCGCGGACTGAGAAGGCGCGGGAGGGCTAATCGTCGGCGCGCACGCCTTCGGCGAGCGGCTGTTGCCGCGACTGGCGCGGCCGGAAACTAGCGAAGTTCCAGCGGCAGGTATTGCAGAAGCACGGCTGAGCACTGAGCAGCATTTTGAGCCGGTGCCAGCGGCGGGGCCGGACGAACTTCTCGTTGTAGGGGCTGAGGTCCGTGCCCCAACACTTCGGGCAATGCGTGTAATACCAGGCTGACCAATGGTAGGGGTGGACGGAAAAACGCTTGTCGCAGCGGCGGCAGCGGCACATCGCCACGCCGACGAAACCGAGGAGATGCTCACGTAGCCCGCGACGGCGCGACAAACTAATGCGCAAGCTTCCGCAAAACGGGCAGGCTCCGGAGGCGGCGGGCATGGGGATTCTCAGCCGGCGGTGCGGGCGGCGTGTTGTTCCACCCACTGACGGCGGAGTCTTTTCAACTCATCGCCGAGGGCGTGGGCTACGGTGAAGGATTGTCCGATGTGGAGGCCGTCGATGGAGGAGACGGGCATCACGTCGCGGGTGGAGGAAGTCAGGAAGACGCCGCCGGCGCGTTCGAGGTCTTCGAGGCGGAGGGTTCGCTCTTCGACGCGAATGCCGGGGACTCGCGCTTCTTCGAGCAGCAGGGCGCGGGTGACGCCGGGCAGGCAACCGGAGTCGAGCGGGGGTGTGGCGGCGACATCGCCGAAGACGGCGAACAGATTCGCCGAGGTACATTCGCCGACTTCGCCGCGTTCGTTGAGGAGGACGACTTCGTCGAAGCCGCGGGCGTGGGCCTCTTCGTACCAGGTGAGGTTGAAGGCCCAGGAGCAGACTTTGACGCCCGAGAATTCGCTGGCCGCGTGGCGGGCGTTGTGTTTGACGCCGAGGCGGGCGGAGGCGGCCCATTCGGCGATGGGCGCGAGGAAGGCGAACCAGTCGAAGTCGCGTTCGATGAGGGGACCTTCGAACAGTCCACCGCGATTGCGGACGACGACGAGGCGGAGGGTGGCCTCCGGCGCCTGATTGGCTTCGATGAGGGAGTGAAGCGCGGCGAGCACGGCGGTTTCGTTGCCGGGGAAGGGTACGTGCAGCAGCGCCGCGTCCCGACGCATGCGCGCCCAGTGGCGCGGCCAGGCGAAGAGCGTGCCTTCGCAGACGCGGATGGTGGAGAAGACGCCCCAGCCGTTCATGACGCCGGTCTGGCCCGCCGAGAGGCTTCGCTCGGAGGCCTCCTGCACGCGCCCGTTGTGCAGCAGATAGCGATACATCGCCTAATTATGAAACGAAATGAGATGGTTTGGTTGCGCGGGTAGACGGGGGCTTTGCTAGATTGAAGGGTGATTTCGGCAAAACCCATTACTATAGCGGGCGCGGGTCTGATCGGCGCCTCGATCGCGTGGCGTCTGGCGCAGGCCGGCGCAACGGTGCGATTGTTTGATTCCGGACGGGTCGGAGGCGAAGCCAGTTGGGCGGGGGCGGGCATGCTGGCTCCCGGCAGCGAGTTTCTCCGGCAGTCGCAGTGGACGGAGCTGGCGCTGGAAAGCCTCGATCTGTACCCAGGGTATGTGGAGGAGTTGCGCCAGGAGAGCGGGCTGGAGATCGACTACGTCGGCTGCGGCGCGATTGAGTATCCGGGGGCGCCGGAGGACTGGCCGGCGATGCGGGAGCGGGGCGAGAGCCAGCGCGCGTACGGCCTCGCGTGTGAGGTGGGAGAGAACGAGCTGCGGTACCCTCGGGACGCGGTAGTGGATCCGCGGCAGGTGATGGACGCGCTGGCGGAGGCGTGCCGGCGGCGGGGCGTGGAGATTCACGAGGGTGCGCCGCTGAACCACTACGACACGCAGGGAGCGCCGCTGGTGATCGCGGCGGGCGCGTGGTCGGGGCGGCTCGCGATTACCGAAAACGGCAAGAAGGTTCCTCTGCCGGAGACGGTTCCGGTGAAGGGGCATCTTCTGGGGTATCGTCTGGAACCCGGGACGCTGAAGACGATTCTGCGGCGGGGGCACACGTATGTGCTGCAGCGGAGCAACGGGTACACGCTGGCCGGGTCGAATGAAGAGCGGATCGGCTTCGACCGCGAGATCAATGCGAAGGTTGTGGCGGACATCGCGGAGCGGGCGGCGAGGCTGTGTCCGCTGCTGGAAGGACGGGCGCACGAGGAAGCCTGGTGCGGATTCCGGCCGCAGACGAAGACGGGCGCGCTGGCGCTGGGACGGGTGGAAGGCACGAGCGTGTGGCTGGCCTACGGGCACTACCGGAACGGGATTCTGATGGCGCCTTCGACGGCGCGGCGGATCGCGGAAGAGCTTGTAGCCGGCTAGGGGCGGCCCCAGGCGGGGAAGGGGTTCTTGCGGTCCGCGGCGGCGGCGGCGATGAGGTCGGGGACGCGGCGGCGGCGGCGCATGAGGCGGTCGAGGAGTTCGTCGAGCGAGTCTTCGTCGCCTTCGATCCATTGGGGAGGGATGCCGCGGCGGGCGCGGTCGACGACGCTCAAGGGGAATTCGACGATTCGCTGGAGCCAAGGTTCGAAGCCGGCGAGGCCGCGGACTTCGGCGTAGACCTGGCGGCGGAAGTAGAGGCCGAGGAGGGGCGAATCGGCGAGGGTCCATTCCGGTCCGCTGAAGACGAAGCCGTTGTCGATGATCTGGGTGAGGAAGCCAGCTTTGAGGGGGTGTTCGGAGGAGTCGGGGAGCCAATCTCGGAGGCGTGCACGGAAGAAGACCGACTGGCGGGCGTCGGCGTTACCCATCCATTTGTCGAAGGCGAAGGCGCCGAGAAAGTCGGCGCGGTTGGCGACTTTGTCGAGCAGAGGGTCGGGGAGGAAGTCGTAGACGGCGAGTTTGGCGGGGTCGCCGGGGTAGCGGGAGGCGAAGTGCCAGCCGGGTTCGATATCGATGCGATGGTTGCCGAGTTGGAAATGTACGCCGGGGTTGGCGGCGAGGAACTCGGGGGAGACGTCGACGATTTCGCAGGCGGGCGCGGAGATGCTCAGGTAGTCGAGGAAGACGGC
>JAJYCN010000291.1 GCA_021778335.1 Acidobacteriota bacterium
AATCCAGTGGCGCACCTCGAAGACGAGATGCTTCTGCTTGCCACCCTCGTAGAACTCGAACATCACGGTGAGCGTGTTGGGCGTCTCCTGGTCGTCGTCAAACATGAAGTGGCCGCCCATTGCGCTGATCCTGGTTGGATACTTCACGCCGAGGCCCCAGCGGCAGATGTCCATTTCGTGGATACCCTGGTCGCCAAGGTCACCGTTGCCGTAGTCCCAGAACCAGAGCCAGTTGTAGTGAAAGCGGTTTCGGGTGAAAGCGCGCGCGGGCGCTGGACCAAGCCACAAGTCGTAATGCGCGCCCGGGTTCAACCGGCGCGCGGCGATCGTATCGCGAAACTTTTAGCACAACCCGCGGGCCATGTACACGTCGGCGATAAGTCCGTCATCGATGTGCTGGACCGCATCCCGCACGGCGGGGCTCAAACGGATCATGCGAACACGGCTTCCAAGCATAGACGTCTTTACCCGCCTGCAGACTCCAGATGGTCTGCAACGTGTGCGAGTGATTCGGCGTGGCGATGGACACCACGTCGATGTTCTTGTCCTCGAGCATCTTGCGGATGTCGGTGTAGGCGGCGGGCCGCTTGCCGGTCTTGTCTTCGACCATCTTGATACGGCTGTTGAGAATGCTCTCGTCGATGTCGCGGATCGCAGTAACCTCCACGTCCTGCATCGCCATGTAATGGCTCAAATGCGCCCGGCCCTGTCCCCGCACGCCGGCACAGCCGATGCGAATCGTGTCGTTCGGGCTGGCAAATCCCCACACCGCGACTTGGCTGGCTGCGGCGGCCGTGCCCATCAGAAAATACCTTCGATTCATTCCTGCCGCTCCTCATGACGTCCCCGCCCCATCTGATGGGACGGCGGCGAAGGACAGAACTTACCTTACTGGCGGCGGCGTATGCGGAAGTCCTCTACGGCGGGCATGCGCACGATGCGGCACATCTCGAACAGCCGGGACCGCGCGCGCATGCCGATTCGCTCTTCCAGGAAATACTTGCTTTGCAGATCCGATTCGAGACCAGCCGCGCGCCGGTCCCCCGCGTCGGGGTCGCGCAAGTTTGTCGTCGCAATCAGCGGTTTCCGGTAGTTGCAGCGGTGGGTGATGATACTGGTGACCGTATCTTCCACCCAGTCGGTCACCCGGTGCGCGCCAAGGTCGTCGAGCAGGAGGATCTCGGCGTCGAGCGCGGCCTGATACACCTCGCGGTCAATGATTCCGGATGCCTTGTCGTAGCCGGAACGTATGCGGTCGAGCAGGTTCTGGTAATCGAAGAACACACCCTCGAAGCCGCGCCCGATTAACTCACGCAGGGCGGCGACGGCGAGATGAGTCTTGCCGGTACCGGGCGGGCCGAGCAACAGTAATCCCGGCCGTTCGACCACCGGGAACTCGCGTACGTAGCTTCGGACCGTCACCAGCACTTCGGCCATCGCGCTGCGGCCCGCGGGATTGTCTTTGGGCAGGATGAAAGTGTCGATGGAAGCTGAAGCATAGTTCGGCGGAATTGCCGCGCGCTCGATCAGCCGTTTCTCGCGTTCCGCGCCCCGGCACTCGCACGGCGCCGCTGACGGGATCCCATCCTGCTCACGGATCTTCCAGCCTGTCCCGTTGCAGTGCGGGCACACCGCTTCAGCCATCATTCCTCCATCGTAGCGGGTCAGTCCACCACGACCAGCACTTCGCCCGCGCTCACCGTCGCTCCGGCGCGGACTCGCAATTCGACCACGCGCCCCGCCTTCGGCGATTTCATCTCGTTTTGCATCTTCATTGCCTCAACGACGACAAGCCCTTCACCCTTGGACACCTCGGCGCCGACTTCCACCAGCGTGCGAATGACTTTGCCTGGCATCGGCGCGGCGACGCGCTGCGGACCGTGGCCGCCGGCCGAGGCGGGTGTGCTCCTGCGATCCCGCGGATCGAATACGTCAACCTCGCAGCGTGTCCCGTTGACGTACACCGTGTAGCCGTCGCCATTGGCGACAACCCGCACTTCCACGGAGCGCGGCCCGTCGAGGATCGAGTACACGCCAGGCCGCACCTCGACGATCGCAGCGCCTTCGTCGCCGTTCACTTCGTAGGCGCGGCCATTCACAATCGCCGTTTGCTTCATCGAAAAGCCTCCGCTCTGCCTATCGCCGCCCAGCGGCTCGTTTCGCGATGGTCCGGCGCGGCGTTCCGGCTTGCTGCCCGCTGTTCATGGGCAATCGCGGCGAGCGCGGCCAGACGTTCCAGGCTCTCGTCCGTGCGCGGGCGCCGCCGTGGTTCGAAGGCAGCGAGGAATCCCGTGTCGAGTTGACCGGCGTGAAACAACTCGTCCCGGAGGATCTCGCGGAAGTAGGGGATAGTGGTTCGTATTCCTACGATGGCGTACTCCCCCAGCGCCCGATCCAGCCTTGCGATGGCGGCCTCGCGAGTCGGTCCCCAGGCGACAAGCTTTGCCAGCAATGAGTCGTACTCGAGCGGTACGCGCCAGCCTTCGTAGACGCCGGAATCGAGCCGGATGCCCGGCCCGCCCGGTTCGCGGAGTTGCGCGATCCGCCCGGGCGATGGCAAAAACTGGTTATCCGGGTCCTCAGCATAAATGCGGCACTCGATTGCCGAACCCCGCCACGTGATGTCGCTCTGCTTCAGACCAAGCGGCTCGCCGGCAGCTACGCGCAATTGCCAATGGACGAGATCGAGTCCCGTCACAAGCTCCGTCACAGGATGCTCCACCTGCAACCTCGTGTTCATCTCCAGGAAGTAGAAGTTGCCGTGTTTGTCGACCAGGAACTCGGCGGTGCCCGCATTCGTATAGCCGGCGGCGCTCGCTACCGTGAGGGCTGCCTGGCCCATGTGGTCCCGCAATTCCGGCCGGAGCGTCATCACCGGTGACGGGCATTCCTCAATGACCTTTTGGTGGCGGCGCTGGAGCGAGCACTCGCGTTCGCCAAGGTGGATGAGATTGCCATGGTGGTCACCGAACACCTGGATCTCGACATGCCGAGGCTGCTCGACGAATTTTTCCAGATATACTTCGCCGCTTGCGAAAGCTCGTTCGGCCTCGCTCGAGGCATCTCGCAGCGCCGCGTCGAGATCGGGCTCCGCATCCACGCGCCGCATGCCCTTGCCGCCGCCGCCCGCGGCCGCTTTCAGCAGCACGGGATAGCCGATCCGGCGCGCCTCCGCTCTGGCCTCTTCGATCCCGGAAAGCGGCGCATCCATGCCTTCGACCACGGGAACGCCAACCTGTTTCGCCAGCTTCCGCGCTTCGATCTTCGAACCCAGTCTGCGCATCGCCTCCGCCGTAGGAGCGATGAACACCAGCCCGGCGTCTTCGCAAGCGGCGGCGAAATCCGGGTTTTCGCTCAGGAATCCGTAGCCAGGGTGCACTGCATCGGCCTTCGCTTGCCGGGCTGCGTCCACAACACGGTCTATCGAAAGGTAGCTCTCCGCCGCCGGCGCCGGACCCAGCAGATACGCTTCGTCCGCCAAACGCACGTGGGATGCGGCGCGATCCGCTTCCGAATACACGGCCGCGCTCGCGATGTTCATCTCGCGCAGGCCCCGGATGAGCCGTACGGCGATCTCGCCCCGGTTGGCCACCAGCACTTTGCCAAACATGCAACGAAAATTCTAGCAGCCCTGCCTGACCGGGGCGCACTCGGCTACCATGTCTGTCGGCTACCATGTCCAGAGACCCACCATGGATCCCATCGCTTATTTGAAGACCGTCGATACCCCCACGCTCGCCAATGCGATTGAGCTGTTGAACCTCCGGCCGCGTTCGGCTGGATTCACCCCGCTGAGCATCCGCTGCATGTTCCCCGAGTTCGGCCGGATGTGCGGTTATGCCGTGACCGCGCACGTCGAGACCGTAACACGCGCCTCGGGCCAGGATCGCGGCCCGTTCCCCGATTTGTTCGCAGCGATCGACGCGTCGCCGAAACCCGCAATCGTGGTGATGCAGGAAATGGGGGGCCATCGCGACTCGGCCACTCACTGCGGCGAGATCCTGGCTTCGATTTTTACGCGGCTCGGGGCCATCGGCCTTGTGAGCGACTGCGGAATCCGGGACATTCCCGAAGTCCGTGCCATCGGGATGCACTACTTCGCGCGCGGCGCCGTGGCCAGCCACGCCTATTTCCGCATGGTTCGTGCCAGCGAACCGGTTCAGATCGAGGGCCTCGAAATCCGGCCCGGCGAACTGCTGCATGGCGATGAGAATGGACTGATCACCGTGCCACCGTGCCCGATTGAGGACATCGCCGCGGCCGTGGACAAGATCCGTGGGCGGGAGGGCCGCCTACTCGAGTTTGTCCGGGGCGCGGAGTTCACGCTAGAAGGTCTGAAAACGCGCTTCCTGGAATAGCGCTCCGGCCGCTTCGTCGGCTACTATGGAGAGGAGCATTCAGAGGGCGCGGTAGCCAAGTGGTAAGGCCAAGGTCTGCAAAACCTTTATTCGTCGGTTCGATTCCGACCCGCGCCTCCAACTGAGTTGCGACGAGGCATGTGAAAATCCGGCCGTTTCGCGGGCCCCTCGGGTACACGCGCCCGCAGTCGTACCTTTCGCACGCCGCGTGGTGCTGCCTGTGACAAACCAAGAGCCGAGGTCCTCCCTGACCGGGTCGATGTTACGATTGGACTAGCCAGAACGGCTGGTCAGGGTGCTCCATGCGAGAGATTCAAGCCTCCGACGCCAAGGCGCGGTTACCTCAATTGCTCGACGACGTCGAGCGAGGAGAGACTCTCGTAATTACCAGGCATGGCCGCGCGATCGCCAGAATCGTGCCTGAGGCGAGCCGGCGGCAAGATGAAGTGGACAGAGCTCTAGCGAACATCCGCGAGCTTCGAAAGCGAACCATCAAGGTCACCCTTGAAGAAATACTGTCTGCGCGAGGGGAGGGACGGAAGCACTAATGCCTTTCGTGCTTGATGCTTCGATTCCCGCATGCTGGGCGCTTCAGGACGAGCAAGACCCCAGGGCCGATGCGGCGTTTCTCCGGATGAGAACGGAAGAAGCGGTCGTCCCGAGTCTTTACTGGTTTGAGATCCGCAACATCCTCGTTGTGAACGAACGGCGCAAGCGGATCAGCGAGCCGGACACGGGCTTTTTTCCGCGGGATTTGGCCGGGCTGCGAGTCCGGGTCGATCGGGAACCCTAGGAAAGTGCCGTGATGAGGCTTGCGCGAATGCACGGCCTGTCCGTCTACGATGCTTCGTATCTCGAGCTGGCGCTCCGGGAGGCGATACCTTTGGCAACCTTGGACGCGGAACTTGCCGCGGCGGCGCGCGCGGAGGGCTCCGGGGTGATATGATTTCGGACCCCTCGCGAAGCGGACCGAGAGTTGGACCACGCGGGCCGCGGTCGCTTTCTCCGCAGACCGGCAAGACCTTTATTCGTTAGGCCAATTCCGGCCCGCGCCTCCAATCCAGCTTCTGGCTCTATTTCGCCGGCCGAATCCGAATTGCTTCCCCACCGCCCGAAACCAGGTGCGCCTTGAGCGTCATCGTTCGGTTCACCTTCTCCTCCCGCATGACCGAATGGGTCGGGTTGTCACCGGAGTCCGGCGCGTCGGAATAAATCTCGGCAATGAAGTCTCCTGGCGGAAGAAACTCGAGGGGGACGTCGATATCTTCGGCGTGCGAGCCGGTGATGCTCCCGACGAACCACTCTTTGCCACTGCGTCGACCGATCGTGATGTAGTCGCCGACCTTCCCGTTCAAGACCCGAGTCTCATCCCAGGAAGCCGGGACCGCACGCAAGAACGCTAGCTCCTTTTGACCGGCGTAGGCTTCCGGATCGTCTGCCACCATTTCGAACGGGCTCTCAAACACCACGAATAAGGCAGTCTGGTGCGCCCGCGTGCCCATCACCATCGGGAACCGGTTGCGCGGTACGAACTCGGCCGGCGTGGCGTTTCGGAAGCCGCCGGGCGTGTAGTCCATCGGACCGGCGAGCATTCGGGTGAACGCCAGCATCACGTTGTGATCGGGGGTGATCCGCGCGCTCCACTTGTTGTATTCCAGGCCCATCACGCTCTCGCGGGTAAGGACATTCGGATAGGTGCGGCGCATCCCGGTGGGTTTGTAGGCGCCGTGAAAATCCACCATGAGGTGATGCTCGGCCGCCAAGCGGGCAACACGATGGTAGAAGTCAACCATCCATTGATCGTCGCGGTTCATAAAATCGACCTTGACGCCTACGACGCCCCATCTCTCGTACAGGGGAAACGCTTCGTTCATTTGCCGGTCCACGTCGCGCCAATGCGCCCAGAGCCACACCTTCACATGCTTCGATTTCGCGTAGGCAAGCAGTTCGGGCATGTTGATATTGGGTTGCGGCTTCGTAATGTCGCTGCCAGATCCGTTCGGCCCGCCGCTCAATCGGGCGGCCCACCCGCCATCCAGCAGGAAATACTCGAAGCCTGAGGCGGAGGCGAAATCGACGTAGTGCTTCTCGGTGGCTGTATTTTTCCCGGATCGAAGCCCACGTGCTCCGCCTCGTTGCCCGACCACCAATCCCAGGAAGCCTTGCCTGGCTTGATCCAGGAAGCATCCGAGAATGCGGGCGGCGAATTCAGGTTGATGACGATATTCGATTCGATGAGCCTGCCCGGGGAGTCCGCGATCATCATCACCCGCCAGGGCGAAGGCGCGGGCGTTTTCACTGCTACCGATACACTCGGATCGTCGACATGCGGCGAAAGCCGGGCGTCCAGTTCCCGAGGGTTTTTCTCGTTGTGTTGCAGATACATGCCTGCATAGTTATCGAGATCCGCCTCGGTGATCGCGACAAACGCCACTCCCGGCAACTCGGTCAGCAGCGGCAGCGCTACGAGCGATGCCGGATGAATGCCGCTCAGCGCCACCGTGCGATAGTCGTCCTCCCATGACGTCTGGTAGCTCTGCAGCACCAGCGGATACGTCGTCGCGTCTTTTGCAAACACGAACTGCGTCTTCTCATTGGTGATGCGTAGTTCCTTGACCGCCTCCTGGGCGGGCACGATGTAGCGGAACGCGGCCCCATCGTCGTAAACGCGAGCCTCCACCGTGAACCTTCGGTTCGGCGCCTGGGTCTCGCGCAAGTCGAGCGCGAGCGTGTTGCACAGGTTGCGTACCGTCTTCGACTTGCCCGCCGGCAGCGTGTAGGTTTCGTCTATGCGGCCGCTGCGCGGCGCCTCAATCGCCACGTTCGCTCCAAGCAATGGCTGGTTCTCGATCTCGAGCCCGAGGGCGGAAGCGTTCATGACCGGGTTGCCGTGATACGTCACCGTGTAGACCAACTGTCCGCCCTGCGGCGAAGGCGCATTCCCATTGATCGTCGAAAACGTCATCTGGATCTGGCCATCCGGCGACGACACCGCCGTTGAAGGAGTTTGGGCCGCCGCGCCGCCCGCTACCATCAGGACTGAAGTAAGCAAGAATGCAGGAGTTCGCATCTGATTCTCCGATGCTGAAGACGCTATCACAAAGGACCCGC
>JAJYCN010000292.1 GCA_021778335.1 Acidobacteriota bacterium
TGGCCCAGATAGTCGGCGAAGCCGGCGATCACCCCGTATTCCTCTTCCATGTGAACCCGCTCCCGCACGACGACGCTCGTGTCACGGTTGGTCGCGCCGGGGACTTCCGGTCCAGTCGTGACCAGGTCGATTACGTCTTCGATAGGCGGCCGTGATTCGCAAGCCGCCGCAAGCAGCTCGAGCGTCCGGGCGATCGCAGCCCCGGACATACCGGAGGACGCCAGTTCCTGGAGCGCGGCGGATATATCAGCCGCGACAGCCCCGTTCAGCAATCGTTGCACGCTCGGCGACATGTACGGCGGGAATAACCGGCCGGCGCGCAGCGCAATTACCAAGACACGCAGGTCAGACGGGGCGAGGGCGAGAAGCGGTTCATGCATTCGCCGTCGGCTCCGAGAAAAATTCCGCGCCCAGATCGGGGACTGTCCGGACCACAAGCGCCCGGTCCAGAAAATCGTTCCGCTGCTCGCAGCTCGGCTCCGAGATCAGGAGGCAACCATGGCAGGCGGCGCCATGCAAGAACCGGCGTTCGTGAGAACTTGCTGGATCATGTTGAGCGCATACGGGATCGTTCGAACACAGAACACCCATGTCGATCGCGTTCCGGATCGTTTCGTGGATGCGCCGGCCGACCTGCACCAAGCCACCGAGCGTGCCCTCCGCGTCGGAAGTGCCTGTCATGAGAAGAACACCGTAGCCGACATTGGGTATCGCGTAGATGCGTTCGCGGATTGAGCTCGCCGGGTAGCCACAACTAAGAGCGACGGCGGCTATAAGCATGTGGGAAAAGGAATGCAACATCACATAAGGCAGGCCAGGAAAATCGCGGGCGCCCCGATCGTGCTCCTTGCTCCACATCTTGAATCCAGACGCGAGGTACAGGCCACGCTTTTGAACCTGAGGCCTCGCCATCCAGTCCTGGATCGCCTTCGTCGAAAACTGAATGAAAACCCCTTCGCCCCGGTTCTCGAAAGCAGGCAGCCACGATATCTCTCGCGCAAGCGAGGCCGATCGCACGCCCATGTCCAATTCGCCTTCAATATCGGGCGCGGCGGACTCAAATCGCGTAAAGCCAACCTGAGCGACTACCTCCCTGAGACGGTGCACCAACACGACGCGCTCCACGGAGTTCATCCACGGCCGGTCCCACGCTTGTTTCGGCAAGGATCGCGCATAAAACACGCCCTCAGGCCGGTCCTCTCCGACTTCCTCCTTCGAGGCCATCAGGGTCTCAAGCTCCGCCACTTTCACGGATTTGTCGCCGGGAACACCCAAACCTCGGCGAGCAAGGATATCCGCGAAAACCTCCTCGTCACTGATCCCCTCCAGTGCCATTTTCACAGCGGACTTCCGCCGTTCATATTTGAGCTGGTCGATGTCTTCCACGACCTCCAAGAAAGTCCAGACGGCATCTACAGCCCGTCGGACAACGTCATCCCGGTCAGGAAGAGAAATCACGCTCATCAGTTGGGAAAAGTAGGCATTGGAGGCGGACCGAATGAGCAAGCGGCTTGGCTCGCCACACGGTTCCTTAGTGAAGGAGCCGAGCCATGGCCTTGCCCCATCACACGACCCAAGCGCGCGATTTTCAATAATTGCGGCCTGAGCCATACTCCGCTCCGCTCTTCCGCATTCACATCGAACCCACACCTCCGTCAGATCGCCGCTCGTCCCTCGTTCATCCAAGTACAACTGGCGCTGCTGCTTGGCACAATCGGTTTGACCATTGTGGGCGAATACATACCAGTCGACGTCGCCGATGTGCCCAGCGCGGCAAGCACGCACGAAACGCACCGGCACCACGGGCCGCCGTTTCCTATCGCGATCGACAAATTTCCCTTTGGTCAAGGCCTTCCGGTGAACCAAGAGCCGCGTTCTCATTCCGGGCCGCGTCTCTGACTCAATGTCTTGGGTGATAAACCACTCCGGAAACTGGAAGGCGTTGATACCGGTTAAAGGGGCTGACGGATCGTCGTCGGCCGGCGGCGGCGTCCTTAGGTCGACGCCACCAACGCCCAAAACTTGGGCTAGTTTCTTACTCAATCGAGGCTCTGGAACCAGATCTCCGCCTGGCAACCAGAATTCGAGGCCACCAATGAGAACCGCATGGTTGGGCAGGTCCACCATCGCTCCTGGGCCGAACGTTGTCACGACTTGGCTCTGGCGGATTTCACCTTGCGGCTTTTTCGACTTACTCACTCCGCCACTTCCTCCAACTCGGTGTTCTCCAGCGTGCGAACCCAGATGTTCACGCTGGGTTCGGCGTCCCTTAGTGACCTGCCGGCCCGGAACTTCATGCGCCAGTTCGCTGGTGGGAGGTTCTTGACTTCCGCACTTAGGAAATCGTGCAGTAGTTGCTTGGCGGCGCCAGTTTCCGTGGGATTGTATTGCAAGCCGACCCCGTCCTTCTGGTAGTCCTGGGCAACCTTGGCCCAGTCGTCCATCAAGTCGATAGCCCGCTCGCGGACGCGCTGCCGCAATCGTTCCGCCACCATGGGCGGCAAGTCGGAATGGCCGTATGCGCGCTCGGCGAGAGTCGTGATGACGAACTCGAGCCGCGTCCTCTCGTTCAGGATTTCCATCGCGCCTCGCGGCGGCGTCATCGGCCGCAGGCCTTGGCGAGCGAGCCCGACAAGCGTCCCGGCCAGGCCCTTATCCAGGGCGCGTGGCGAGAACGGAGTCACGCTTGTGGCCTCCACACTCCGGTAGAACGTTTCATGGTAGTGCTCGAAACGTTCGTAGTGCGAGCGGTCCCTTGGCTTGTGCACGTTGAAGATGGTCACCACGAGGCCGGGGCGGTCCGCATCGCGCCCGACGCGGCTTGTGGCCTGGATGTATTCGGCGCTGGTCTTCGGCTGGCCGAACACGACCATGAGTCCCAGGCGCGTGATGTCCAGACCCACGGAGATCATGTTCGTGGCAATGGCAACGTTCACGCGGTCCGCGTCAGTGTAAGGTAGCGCCAGACGGCGCTTGGCGTCGGCAACCTCTGCCGTGTTCACGCGGCTGGTGAGTTCCACCGGCTCATCGCCGACCTTTCCGAGTTGCCGATCGTCAAACAGCCCCTCGGTCTCGCCGGCGCGCTTACGGCTGGAATAGCCCGCCAGCCGGTTGCGGATTTCATCCTCGATCAACCGTCTGGCGCCGCCCAACTCCCGCAGGCTGTTGTAGTAGCCAAGCAGCGTCATGTACGGGTCAACCGGATTGAAAGGCTCGCCCTTCTTCTTCAGCCGCGAATGCCACTTCTGTGAGGACCCGAGTAGCGCCAGGTAGACTCGCAACATCGCCACCTTCGGACTGCGTCCCTGCGCCGCAATGCCAACGTAGAGGCGGGCGTTCGATTCGCTCGAGGGCAGCGTCCGTGCGAAGAACGAATCGCGGCGGTCCGGTCCCGGCGGCGGGAAGATGTCCACGATTCGTCGGTTGAAAAGCCCCCGGATCTGCGTCTCGGCCCTCCGGACGGTAGCCGTTGACGCCACAATCTTCGGCCGGATGCGGTGCCCGTCGCGGTCCACGACGCATAGTTCTTCGAGCGCCGTCTCGTACAGGCCTGCCATCGTTCCAAGGGGCCCGGAGATGAGGTGTAGCTCGTCCTGGATGATCAGATCGGGCGGCGGCAGCCGGCCGCCTGGCAACTTCGTACCTTGGGGCGAATCGCATGGACCGTAGAATCCGCGCTTGTCATACCGCTCGACGCGTCCGAAAAACGCTCCGACAGGGCCGGTCCACGGCAATGCCGCGAACTTGTCCACGGTTGCGATCACGAAGCACGGCAGACGGCGGTAGACCGGCTCATCGACGGCCACGATGGGTAATTGGAGTTCCCTCCCGAAGGCGCACGCCCTGTTCATGCAGGAAACCCGCAGGTCCTCCGGCTCATCCTGTTTAGGCTCCAGCCGGAACGAGCGGCTCGTGAATTTCGTGCCGCACCAGGGGCACTCCTCGAGCGGAATCGGCGACGGGTTCTTATCGTTGTCCCAGAACTTCCGCGTCCGGTGATAGGCGCAGTTCTGATCCTTGTCGCCCTTCTTCCCCATCCGGTTGGGCGTCGCCGCGCGGCCCACCCACAGGCCGATCTCGAAAGGCCAATCACCGAATTTGGCGGCGTCCTTTTGCCGCAGAAGCTCCAGCGCGCAGATCAGGGTCGCGGCTCGCCCGAGCTGGTCGAGCGTGAGAAGCCGTAACGTATAGCGCATCAGGACGCTCACGCCGGCCGATTGGATTCCGGGATTCCGCAGGCGCCGGAGAAGGAGCGTGAACGCCGCGAGGCCAAGATAGGCCTCGGTTTTGCCGCCGCCCGTGGGGAAGAACCGCAGGTCCACAACCTCGCGCTCCTGGTTACCGGGTTCGGCGATCCCCGGCAGATTCATCAGGATGAACGCCAACTGGAACGGACGCCATGCCGGCTGGATGCTTTCCGGTGGTTTTCCGGCGATCACACCGAGACGGCGCCTGGCGGCCTCCGCCATGACTTGGCTCGCCAGCCGGAAAGCATCCAGGTAATCGGTGTCCGCGAGCAGAGCGATGCCTCGTTCGATGCGGTCCGAAGCAAGTCGGGCGCGCTGCAACAACTCCTCTCCGGTCTCTCGCCGCTTTGACGG
Source organism: Acidobacteriota bacterium (assembly GCA_021778335.1). Taxonomy (GTDB): domain Bacteria; phylum Acidobacteriota; class Terriglobia; order Bryobacterales; family Bryobacteraceae; genus JAJYKC01. The sequence continues at coordinate 4,602 of JAJYCN010000292.1, forward strand.
ACTGCCCGGTATGTTCCCGGCCTGGCCCCGAATCCATTTCCGGTATTCACTGACCAGCGGTGAGAGCTTGGCACTCGCATCCGCGCTATCCTGGAGCCGGCTGAGGGCCTCCATGGAAAGCTCAACTCCGGCGATTGCAGCCGGCGCGACACGCTCGACCTCAGCTTCGGGAATCCAACAGGTTCGAACGAGATTGCAGTTCTCTTCGACAACGACCGCGTGCGTCGCCACGTTGTGGCCCACGGCAAACTCGCCGGCATCACGGTATTGCAGGTCACCGACACGTTCGTCCCAGTCGTCGCTGGCGAGGCCGCGGAGATCCGGTCTGGGCAGGAACTGGCCTTTGACCTCAATCTGGACCTGAAACGCGAACGCCTCGTCTTTCTTTTCGTCCGGCGCGGGAGTGCGGCGGTTCACCAGGAAAACGGAAACGGTCCGCGCGCCTGGCGGAACGCCGGCCTCGGCTGCCAATGCGCCCACGGGTCTGGCCAGATATGCGATGCGGAGTCCGTCGCTGTTCGGTACGTCAACCTCGCGCGCTTTGGCGTTAGCTTGGGACACGTCGAGAGTGATCGTTTCCGCGCGGTCGAGGCGCGCCCACTCCTCGGGAGGGCCGGTGCGGAGGCGGTAGTCGCCCCAGGTGGCGCGCACGCACAGATGCTGGGCCGCCGGCGGCACCAGAACACTGAGGCCTATCGAGGACGGCAGGTAACGCTGCCGCGCGGCCGCAGGCTCGGGGGCAACGTCGTCATCCAAACCGCCGCCGTCGGCTGCCTGGTCTATCTCTTCCGTGCTGGATTCGTCCGTGCGTTGTTCGCGCGCGGCTTCGAGAGGGGCAAGGAAGCCAGTCAGGTACCAGCGTGACGGAGACTGCGGCAGGCCTTCTACAGCGTCGCCGACGTTCTCCGCAGGCCCGACGAGATCAAGACGGAGAGCGTCCACCAGTCTTTCACGGACTGCAACGGAATTCGCCGGGCTTGCCATGACTCAGGATTCCTCCTCGTGTGACAGGAGGTTAAGATTAAACTCGCCAACTAATTTCCTCGGCTTTCTCCTGACATTGTGGGTTTTGCGCTCGGATTCAACTGTGCCAGGGATCATCACGGGTTCGATTGGAAGTCGCCCCTCTTTCACCGCCCGCTGTCGATTCAGATCGAGCAAACGGGCTAGGATGCCGTCACGGATTTCATCCGGCCAACGGTAGCGGTACTTAACGCGACGTGCCCGGCCCTCTTCTTCCTCCTCATCTTCATCGGACTCAGAGATGAAATTGCAGTAGGGACGGATGTCCGACCAGCCATATGAATCGAGGACTGCTCGATCCATGGCGTCATGCAGTTCACGAAGTCCTGCGATTTCCGGCCACTCAGAGTCTGGGTTGTGGACCTCGTTGTAGATCGCAGTTAGGCCCTTGTTGTACTGAGTCATGATTCGCGCACGTGCCTCGTAATACTTCTGCCCGATCTCTTCGACAATGGCGTTGCAATCAAAGCCCTCCGAAAACGGAAAGGTTTCAAAACAGTCAGAAATCGTATACCGCAGATCATTCTTCATCGAAGAACCAAGAAACCGTGCCCAAGATTCATGAACCCGACATTGAAGTGCCGCAAATGCTGCGTAAGTATGCAACGCGAATACCAGAAGCGTGTCGGCAAAAATCCGAGAAGTCGGCTGAAAAGCGACGGCGTGATGAGCTGAGACCTGGGACAGGGCCAAGCATCGAGGAATACTGCTGATTGCTTGCTGCAGACCCGCTGCATATGTCCCGTACTGCCACCAACGCTCACTTCGCCTTGCCGCAACGGAGTACCCCCCGAGCTTTGCACGTTCAGGTCTGACCTTGTCATTGACGATTTTCATTAGGCCAGGCCATCGTGCGGCCTCATTTTCCGGCAAATCGGCAAAATTAATGATGAACCGATGATGCTCCTGTGTCGGGCTTGTGTTTAGCTCAGACCCTCCCATATAGGGAAAGATCCTCTCGCGATTCATCGGATTGCGACGTATCAACTCATCCATCACAGAAAGAGGCGACGACTCACTCAGAATGTCATCATTAGCGAACGTGAAGCCCATTCCGTAAACGAGGTGTCCACGAAAGGCCCTGTCTTTGTTCTGCCTGAGCTGCCGAGGATCAGCTTCGCTAGCAGTGCCGAGTAGGAAAGAATTAATGCCAGGCACCACTTTGCCGTCAAGCACGCATTCCTGTTGGAGGGCTACTTTCGAGAAGTGAATTACGCTTACTATGACAGCGGCCTGTCCTGGCCAGGCCTTTCGCTTGACCGCAGCGTAAATTCGTCCACCACTCCTGCAGACGTAACGAAGGCCAGCGGCTCGCGTGTCGCCCTGAGCGACTGTGTTCGTGGCGACGAGGCCCACGGTGCCCCCAGTTCCAGACAGAGTAAATGCGCGACGGATGAAGTGTGCTATAAGATCAACCGCTTTCCCTCCAGTTTCGGCATGTATGACGCGAAGAAAGTCACGGTACGCACCACCCAAGGTCGGCCAAATGTTTGCACCGCCGAGAAATGGAGGATTCCCAACGACAACATCGAAACCTGTCTTTCCGGATGTTTGGGAAAACACCTCCGGAAACTCCAGTTCCCAATGGAAAGGCCTCACCATGCTCGCTGGGGTGGGCAAGTCCTCCTCGACTATCCCCTTGAGAATTGCCTCAACTTTGATTCGCAGTTCCTTTCTCGCCTTTTCGCACTTGGGCTTTGAGTTCCTGGGCCTGCTTATAGGTCATCCAAATCGGTGAACCGAAATTCCGAATCTCGGCC
>JAJYCN010000293.1 GCA_021778335.1 Acidobacteriota bacterium
CCGCCTCGGCGTAAAACGGAGTCGCATCCAACAGCAGCTCCACCCGCCCGTCCTGCTCGATCACGCGCTCCAGCCGCACCGGCGCTTCCAGCGTCTCCCGCCCGACGAACTCCGTCGCGGGCAGCGTCCGGTACACCTCCGGTATCGCCGCCTTCGCCGCGCCTTTCCACGAAGCCCGCGCCCGCGTGCGCTGCTTCTCCATCTCGGCCTCGAAGCCCTCTTCGTCAATCGTCAGGCCGTGTTCCCGCGCCAGGTCCCGCTGCTCGTCCAGCGCCAGCCCGTACGTGTCGTAAAGCTTGAATGACGCCGCGCCCGGCAGCAGACCGCCCTCCGCCGACCGTGCCTCGTCGAAGAACACTCTCTCCGCCACTTGAAACGTCGACGCATACCGATGTTCTTCTTCCGTCACCACGCGGCTCACGCGCGGAATGCTCTCGATCGTCTCCGGATAGCCAGGCTCCATCAGCCGCGCCACGAACGCCGTCAACTCCGCCAGATACGGCGCCGTCCGCCCCGCCAGCCGTCCGTGCCGCAGCGCCCGCCGGATGATCTTCCTGAGCACATACCCGCGCCCTTCATTCGACGGCAGCACGCCATCGTGAACCAGAAACGCCGCCGCCCGCGCATGGTCCGCGTTGATCCGCAGCGCCGCCACCGGCGCCGCCGGCCCGAACAGCCTCCCCGCCAGATCCACAATCGGACTCAGCAGGTCGCACTCGTAGTTCGACGTCTTGCCCTGCAGCACGCTCGCAACGCGCTCCAGCCCCAGCCCCGTGTCGATCGAAGGCCGCGGCAGCGGCGTCATCGTCCCGTCGGCCGAGCGTTCGAACTGCATGAACACCAGGTTCCAGATCTCCATGAACCGCCCGCCGCCGTCTTCGGGAAATTCTTCGTGCTCCCGCCCCGGCTCCGCCGCTTCCGGACCCAGGTCGTAGTGAATCTCCGAGCACGGCCCGCACGGACCCGTCTCGCCCATCTGCCAGAAATTGTCTTTCTCGTCCATCCGGAAGATCCGGCTCGGCGGCACGCCCGCCACTTCCGTCCACAGCCGCGCGGCCTCATCGTCCTCGCGAAACACCGTCACATACAACTTGTCCTTCTCGAGCGCCCAGTCCCGCGTGATCAGCTCCCAGGCGAAATCGATCGCCTCGGCCTTGAAATAGTCCCCAAACGAGAAGTTCCCCAGCATCTCGAAAAACGTGTGGTGCCGCCGCGTGTACCCGACGTTGTCGAGATCGTTGTGCTTGCCGCCCGCGCGCACGCATTTCTGGCTGCTTACCGCGCGCGAATACGCCCGTTTCTCCACGCCCGTGAACACGTCCTTAAACTGGTTCATCCCCGCGTTGGCGAAAAGCAACGTCGGATCGTTGGCCGGCGCCAGCGACGAACTGCGCACCACGCGATGCCCGCGTGCCTCGAAAAAGTCAAGAAACTGCTGGCGGATCTGGTTTCCCGTCATGTTCTTTCATTTTGGCATGCCGGGTCTTCGGAAGCGGTTTTTGCCGCCGTTGGAACAATCGACTCAAGAAATGGTTTCAGCCGCGGGTCGAGAAAGTTCTCCACCATCAGTGACACCCCGTCGAGCGCCGGCACATGCGTCGCCACGCCCACCACTTTCGCCCCCGCATTCAGTCCCGCCTCCACACCCGGCGCCGAGTCTTCGAACACCATGCAAGCCGCCGGATCCACTTGAAGCAACTCCGCCGCCCGCAGATACACATCGGGCTGCGGCTTGCCCCGCGCCACCTGGTGCCCGTCCACAATCACCCGGAAAAACCGCCGGATCCCCGCCCCATCCAGAGTGAACGTGATATTGCCCGGCTCCGCGTTCGACCCGATCGCCATCGGCGCACCCTCCACCGACGCAAGAAACTCGCGAATCCCAGCAACCAGATGCTCCTCAATCCGTGGCGTCATCATCTCGCGGAACAGCCGTTCCTTCGCCGCCCCGTGCTCGAACACTTCCTCGGGACTCATCCTCCGCCCGAAGAACCGCTCGACAATCTGATCGTTCCGCGCCCCATGCATCCGCTGCGTCAGATCCGCCACGTTCACGCCATGGCTCTCCATATACTTCTCCCAAGCCAGCGTATGCATCGGCATCGAATCGATAATGACCCCATCGAGGTCGAACAGCAGCGCCACCCCCGGCGCAAGTTGAATCCGGCTCACCTAACGAACGTAACAGAGCCCGCGTCAGTGCTGGCCCGAGCGCACAGCGCGAGTGCGCTCAACCGCGGGCCAACAACAGGCGATTCAGGAAATCCTTCAGCGTTTCCCCGCCCTGAATATAGTCGAACAGCGTCTGACCAGGCACGCGCGTCCCTCCGAACACGGGCACGCCGTGCATCGTCTCCGGGTCCACGGAAATTGCCTTCGATAAGTCTCCATTGTGCCGCGTCCCATCGCCGGGCCCACCGGACTCCCCATCCGGCCGTCTCACACCCGGAAACCGCGCTTCCTGATCCGTAGTAAGCGCCTGCCCGCCTCGATTTATCGGCGGGTTGCGCGTCTATCCGTTAAGTCGACGAAGGGCCGGCGAACTTCCGAGTGGCGCGTCGTCCAGCAGAAATCCGCACCGGGCACATCGACGACATCCCGACGACACGTCCAGGTGGAATGCTTCTATCTCTCGACGGATTGCTTCAGGGCTTCGAGGTCCGGTTGGATGGCGCTCTTCTTGAGGTAGAGCACCGGAGCCAGGAAGATGTATCGAATCCTGAGGCAAAACTCGGCGCAACAAGTTAGAATCGAACCTCCCGGCGCAAGTCCCAGCCGAAAATCCCATTGAGCCCTCCGGAAAAAACGGGCATTGCCGGTTGAAGTTGTAAGAGCCACAACGCAGTGGTTCGGCTCCGCGCAGACGATACGATATCCCATTCTCGCGCCTTCCGCCCGTGCGCCCGCCAAGTCCGAACGCCCCAGTGTTTCAAATTCAAATCCAACGCCGGGAGTATTCGAAACCTTCGCGGTTGGTCCGTTCCGTGGCGCCGTTGTCGATCTCCAGCTCGCCGTCTTTGAGAGAACGCGTCAGCGCCTCCCACTGATTCAGCGCATAACGCACCGCCGCCCCGGACGGACTCTTCGGCAGCACCTCCGCCTGCAATTCCAGGAGATACTGGTGGAGCTTCCCCGCCAGCCGCGCCGGCGCCCGCTGGCGCAACGCCAACCTCTGCTCCGGGTCGCCGCCATTCGAGCGATCCCGCGGGGGACGGTGGCGGATGTTCAGTTTTAAGCTTGCATTGCGTAAGCGGACCGCCGTTTGTAGCAGCTCCCGCCTGTGCAACCGTTATGATTTCCGGTCGCCAGAAAAGTCCGGATGCTCCGGTTCAGGCCAGTATGATAATCGGTCAGTCTTTCGAGGCTCGTACTCAGCAGTTCGGCGAGCTCCGCGGCGGTGTGAATCGTCTCCGTCAGGTAATGCTCGGTCTTCGCAAGGTGGTGTTGGATCCGGAAAATCTCCGAAAGATAATCGAGCGCTCCCTCGCAGTCGCCAATCCGGTTGCCATTCGCCTTCTCCACCGCCCCGCAGATCGTATTAATCTCAAACAGGTGAATGGCCGCTTTGCGCATCGCCTCCTGCGATTCCGACGCAATCTGCGACCCGTCTTTGTGCTTAGCGAGGTTGGTGGGCTTGGACGGCCCGCGGTCGAGCGATTCCATTCCCTCCGCCGTACTCGTATCGAGCGCTGTTAACCCTGCGTCCAACAGTATCGCCACCCCATCGAGGGCTTCGTCGTAATGGCCATGAATACCGCCGCCCAAAGCCGCTAAGCCAATACTCGCGCCCTGCTTGGCGACAAACGCCTTCTGCTCGCCTTTCGTCTTGCGATCCCACATATTCGTGACGCCGTGCTTGAACTGGGTCAATTGGCGATTGCCGTAGATCGCCATCGCATCCTCATACAGCCACCTGAGCTCCTTGTTGTAGCCCTGTGACGGACCCGATCCCTGAATCGTGGGATCGGTCTCGAGGGTCCTCAGGGCATGCTCCAGTTTTCTCGCCTGTCTGTCGATGTCCCCCTGGGTCCACAGGTGCTCCTTCACCAGCGCGGGAGGCTTCGTTTTCGAAAGGGTCATGAAACATTTCCCAGGGCACTTTTCATTGGGGTGCCACTCTGCGTTGCACACAACCTCTTCGTGATCCTTAAGGTCTTTCCACCGATCATAGTGCGCGATCATCAACGCTTCCGCCAGAAAGAGCGCCGGATGCAGATACAGCCGCGCTTTATCCAGGTGATGCTTCGCGCCCAGAGCCCTGACCAACGCCGCCACGCACTGGTCGCAGCTTGTCAGAGCCGCGCCCGCCGGCAGCCCTTCCCCCTTGGCGAACCCCGTGCGATAGTGCTGATAAGCGCGGCGGATCGTCTTGTGCGCGCGTTCCTCCAGCAGCTTCGCTTCGCCCATGTCTGCCGGCGTTTGAAATTCCTGAATCCACTCCCTGGTCTTGCCGCCGCCGATGTACTGCCGTCCCCACACCTTGGCGAACGCGGTATCCGACAGCTTTCCTACGACTAAACCACCGGCCGCAAGTCCGATCACGATCGGCAGCCCGACTCCATGGGTGGCCGCACCCACCGCTCCGAATATGCCCGCGATCGCGAGGCTTCCCCCAACCTTTACGGCCGTCTTCTTGCCCTCGCCGTACTCCCAACTTCGGCGAATGCTGCGGTTTATGGCCTTGCCTGTGCCCGCGCGGCTCTCCGTCATCTGCTCCATCGCGGCGTTCTTAAGGAGAGCCGCCTCGACGTCGGTGAGTTTTTTCATCGACACTTAGCTTATTACAAGCGGAATCGGTTCCCGCCGCCCACTCGGCGCTGGGATGCCGGGTCCCCTTGAATCGAAGAATCCTCCGGCGGCCGCGCTCGATGATGAGCGGGCAATCGAGTACCCGCAAGCTCAACGCGGATAAGTTGCCCCTCAATCGACCAGCCGCTTGAGATCGTCACTGGGGCCTTCGATGCGCTCAATACACGGCAAGGTGCGCCCGCACGCACAGGCGCCGCGGGCCAGAGTCACGATATCTCCGAGCCGGAGGTTCAGCATTACGACGGCGCGGTTGGCGGCGTTTGAGATAACACACTCGCCGGCGCCGGCAGGCCCGACGCGCTTTCGTGCGCATCCCGTAACTTCGCCGGCCGCCGGGTAACACGTGAGCCCAACCCCGAGTCCGGGAACACGCAGAACCCGAAACGTTCCTTGCTCCCGAACCCGGCGCCATTCGAAGTCCCCAAGCGGGACGCGGCTTTTTGCGCGACTTACTTGGCCCGGAAGCGTCGAAGTATCTCATCGATACCCGGCTTACCCGTCGGGTAATCGACGGCACTTACATCCGCCCCGGCTTCGAGCAACGCTTCGATAACCGAAATCCAATCTCCTTTCGGCCGCGCCGGATCGTCCGCATCGGCCTCCGTCGCGGCCCACACCGCCGAAGCCAGCGCCGTCCCGCCCCACACATTTCTTGCTTCGAGCGGAGGCCTGTATATTTAAGAACCGCCTTCGCCGTGTCCACGTCGCCGCTCATCGCAGCCCAGTGAAGTCCCGTCAGCTTGTGCGGCCGGCAAGTGTCCGGATCGACTCCACGGCCAAGGAGAAAATCCGCCACCTCCGCCCGGCCGAACTCGCACGCCCAGATAAATCCGGATTCCATCTGTGCCCGGGTCGCACCCGGCCTGAGCAAGCCGTCCGTATCGAAGAAACTCTTCACCAGGTCCAGGCGCCCCACGCCCGCGGCGCCTTCCAGATCGAGCGTCGCGACGCGGCTAGTAAGAAACTCGGCCGCGCGCTTGCGCCCATTGGCCAGACACGCATTCACAATGCTCCGTTCGCCTGGCGCGCCATCGATGCTCGCGCCGCGCTCGAGCAGCAGCCCGGGCAGCGGAATCAAAACGCCGGCGCGGAGCGGATAAGTGCTAGTGGCCGTGGGTGAAAGCGCCGTATCCTTGCCATGCGCGTCAGCCACCGCGTCCACCTCCGCGCCGGCATCCAGCAGTATCGTCGCGATCTCAACCGCGTTCGGCGGCGTTCTCTGCCGGTCGTCTTCCACGCCATTCGCCGAAACATAGTGTAAAAGTGTCGCGTGATGCTCGCGCGCCGGCCGCGAGTGAACGAGGTCCGGGTTCTCGCGCAGTATCTCCCTTAGTCTCCCGGCGTCTCCCCCAACAACCGCCTCAACCGCGCGCTCGAACTCCGAAATCGTGTCCCTGGCCACCTCGGATCGCTCCCTCCTGCGCGGGCCACCGGCCTTTCAACTTCTCTGACATTTTTCGCATACATCGAAACGTCTTGACGAACCCGCCCGTTGTCTGATACTCTCCCCTCCAGGAAATCAGGGGGTTCCTCACCATGTCGTGTAATTTCCGACAGGCTGGATGTCTGTCTGCTGTCGCCGCACTCGCGGTTTTTTTCGGGCTTTCCATTGGGAACGCTAACGCCCAGGCCGTCAACGCCACGTTGCTCGGCACCGTAACCGACGCCACGGGCGCCATCATTCCCAACGCCTCCGTCACCATCACGGAACAACGTACCGGCGTCAGCCGCTCCGGAAAAACGAACGAAAGCGGCAACTACACCTTCCCGAACCTGCCTCCCGGCACTTACTCGGTCGCCGTCGAAGCACAGGGCTTCAAGCGTGAAGTCCGCCAGAACAACGACGTCATCGTCAACACCGAAAGACGCGTCGACGTCCAGCTTCAGCCAGGCAACATCAGCCAGTCCATCGAAGTAACCGCCGCCACGCCCCCGCTCGAAACCGACCGCGCCGACACCGGCCGGAACCTCGAAAGCCAGCAACTGGAAGCCATGCCGCTCGGCACCAACCGCAACTTCCAGAGCATGCTCAACCTCGTCCCCGGCACCACCCGCGCCTTCTTCGCCCACTCGCAGTTTTTCAATGCGCAGAGTGCTTTGGCCACCCAGGTAAACGGCCAGTCCCGCCTCGCCAACAACCTCCAACTCGAAGGCATCGACGACAACGAACGCACCGGCCTCCTCCAGGTGCTCATCCCGCCCATGGAAGCCATCCAGACCGTCGACGCCTCCACCAGTAACTTCGATGCCGAGCTCGGCCGCGCCACCGGCGCCGTCACCAATGTCATCCTCAAATCCGGCACCAACCAGTTCCACGGCGAGCTGTACGAGTTCCTCCAGAACAGCGACCTGAACTCCCGCAACTTCTTCGATAAGTCCATCGGCCCCAAGGTCTACAACATGTTCGGCGCCAACCTCGGCGGCCGCATCATCAAGAACCGCACCTTCTTCTTCGTCGACTACCAGAAAGTCTTCGACCACGAAGCCAACGCCAACTTAGCCAGCATCCCCACCACGGACTTCCGCGCCGGCAACCTCGCCGCCTCGCCGACCGTGATCTACAATCCCTT
>JAJYCN010000294.1 GCA_021778335.1 Acidobacteriota bacterium
CTACCAGAAAGTCTTCGACCACGAAGCCAACGCCAACTTAGCCAGCATCCCCACCACGGACTTCCGCGCCGGCAACCTCGCCGCCTCGCCGACCGTGATCTACAATCCCTTCACCGGCAACCCCAACGGCACCGGCCGCACTCCCTTCCCCAACAACCAGATCCCGTCGAGCATGATTAACCCCATCTCCGCCAAGCTCATGGGACTCGTACCTCAACCCAATAACGGCGCCGCGTTCACCAACAACTACTTCGGCCTCCTCCCCTTCAGCAAGGACACCGACTCCACCGACATCAAAATCGACGACAACACCACCTCGAAGGACCGCTTCAGCGGCCGCTTCAGCTTCCAGCGTCCCGTCGTTTACCAGGCGCCCATCTTCGGCCTCGCCGGCGGTCCCGCTCAGGGCGCCTTCGAAGGCACCGGCAGCCAGACCATGTACAGCGCCGGCATCAACTACGACCACATCTTCTCCCCCACTCTCATCACCGAAGCCCGCATCGGAGTCAACCGCTACCGCAACGTCGCCAACAACGCCGACTACGGCTCCAACGCTTCCACCGCCATCGGCATCCCCGGCGTCAACGTCGAACCCTTCACCAGCGGCCTCTCCAGCGTCAACATCAACGGCTTCTCCAGCCCCATGGTCGGCTACTCCGCCTCCATGCCCTGGGTCCGCGCCGAAACCAACATCGACGCCGTCAATACCTGGACCAAGATCGTCGGCAACCACACGATCAAGTTCGGCGTCGATCTCCGCCGCATCCGCGACGACTTACTGCAGGAGCAGACTTACAGCCCCCGCGGCCTCTTCGCCTTCGCCGACGGACAGACCTCCATCCCCGGCGCCAAGACCAGCTTCGGTAACGACTTCGCCAGCTTCCTCCTCGACGTTCCCAACTTAGTCGGCCGCGACTTGCCGATCTACTTCCCGGCCTACCGCGCCACCCAGTTCTTCAGCTTCGTCCAGGATAAGTGGGTCGTAACTCCGAAACTCACCATCACCGCCGGCCTCCGCTGGGAATACTATCCGCCGGCCACGCCGCACTTTCCCGGCGGCTTCTCCAACTACGACCCGCTCAACAACTCCCTCGTCCTCTGCGGCCTCGGCAACAACCCGCTCAACTGCGGCATCCAGACCAACTACGCCGACTTCGGCCCCCGCTTTGGCGCCGCTTACCGTCTCACCGAGAAGACCGTCATCCGCACCGGCTTCGGCATCAGCTACGCTCCCTTCCCGGACAATAACTACGCCTATAACTTCCCGGTCAAACAGAACAACTCCTTCAACCCATCCGTCTCCGGTTTCGGCCCCGCCCTGCTGCCCAGCGGCCAGATCGCCACCTTCCAGGCCGGCTTTCCGCCGCCCACGCCCGCCGTCGTCCCCTCCAACGGCATCATTACAAACGCCAACCCCAACCAGCAGTACTTCATCGTCAACTCCCACTTCCGCGAGCCCTATGTCGAAAGCTGGAACTTCGCCGTCCAGCAGGCGCTGCCCGAGGGCTTCACCCTCGACGTCGCCTACGTCGGCAACCACGGCGTCGACCAGCCGGCTAACATGAACATTAACGCCGGCCTGTTCCCCGGCTTGGGCGTAACGGGCCAGCCGCTCTACAACGCCTGGGGCATCAAGTCTTCCACCAACTTACTCTTCCAGGGCTTCTCCTCCGCTTACAACGCCCTCCAGGTCAAGTTGGACCGCCAGTTCCAGAACGGACTGCTCATCACCACGTCGTACACCTATAGCAAGGCACTCGGCTATCAGTCCGAAGACGGCGGACTCCAGTATTACATCAACGCCAACCGCAGCTACGCCCCGACCAACTTCAACCGCACCAGCACCTTCGTCCAAAGCTATCTCTGGGAACTGCCCTTCGGCAAAGGCAAGCGCTGGGTGAACTCCGGCGCCGGCGCCTTTATCCTCGGCGGCTGGCAGCTCAACGGCATCCTCACCGCCATGAGCGGCACGCCGCTGAACTTCACCTACAGCTCCGCCGGCCTCGAAGCCCCCGGCAACGGCCAGTCCCCCAACCTCATCGCCCCGGTTCACATTCTCCACGGCATCAACATCGGCAACCCCTGGTTCAGCACTTCCAGCTTCGCCGCGCCCGCCGCCGGAACCTTCGGCAACCTCGGCCCCTACGTCCTCGGCGGCCCGGGCTTCTTCAACCTCGACGCCTCGTTGTTCCGCACCTTCAACCTCACCGAGCGCTTCCACCTCGAGATGCGCTTCGAAGGGCTCAGCATCACCAACACGCCGCAGTTCTCGAACCCCGGAACCAACCTCGGCAGCGCGAACTTCGGCTACGTCACCGGCGCCGGCGGCGCCCGCACCCTCCAGTTGGGCGCCCGCCTGATGTTCTAAGCGCCTACTGTTTAATTACCGTACCGTCCGGCTTGCGGATCACTCCCCAGCCGCCGTTGTACAACTTATGCGCGCCGCGTTCGCCGTACCCGAACGGATACTTCGCCGCGGCGCGCTCGTCTATCTCAATGCCCCACCCCGGCGCGTCGTTCGGATAAAGATACCCGTTCTTCAACTCGGGACAGCCTTGGAACACTTCCCGTTCCCGGTCGTTGAACCCCGAGTACTCCTGGATGCCGAAGTTATAACAAACCACGTCCAGCGTCACGTTCGCCATATGACCCACCGGCGACACATCGCCCGGCCCGTGCCACGCCGTCCTTACACCGAAGATCTCGGCAAACGCCGCGATCTTTCTACACGGCGTCAGCCCGCCCGCCTGCGTCACGTGAATCCGGATGAAATCGATCAGCCGGTTGGCGATCAGCGGCGTCCACTCGTGCGGATTGTTGAACAACTCGCCCATCGCCAGCGGCGTCGCGCACTGCGAGCGGATCTGGCGGAAGTAATCGATGTCTTCCGGGCTCAGCGCGTCTTCCAGGTAGAAGATCCGCAACGGCTCGATGGCCTTCGCAAAATTCACCGCCTGGTTCGGAGTAACCCGCTCATGCACGTCGTGGAGTAACTCCACCTCGTCGCCAAGCTGCTTCCGCGACTCTTCGAGTAACTGAATCGCCCGCCGCATATACACCGCCGGGTCGAACACCGGATCGTCGTGCAGAGCCGCCACCCTCGTTCCGTTCCGCGCCGAACCGTATCCCGCCATCCCCGGCACGCCCACCTGCACCCTGACGTGCTTGAACCCCTCCTCCATTAACTTACGCGCGTTGTCGATCGTCTCCGGGATCTCCGCGCCGGAGGCGTGCGAGTAACACGCCGCCGCCTCCCGGCACTTGCCGCCGAGTAACTCGTACACCGGCATCCCCGCCATCCGGCCCTTGATGTCCCACAACGCCTGGTCCACCCCGGCGATCGCGTTGTTCAGCACCGGCCCGTTCCGCCAGTAAGAACTGTCGTAACAAGCCTGCCAGGTGTCCTCGATCCGGTCCGCCGGCTTGCCGATAAGAAACGGCTTCAGATACTTGGTCACGGCCTCATTTACTAAGTCGGCCCGCTGTGTGAACGTCCCGCAGCCATACCCGTACAACCCGTCCTGGTCGGTAACTATCTTCACCACCGTGAGCCGCACTCCGGCGGGCTCGGTGGCGATCACCTGCACATCGCGTATCTTCGGAGAGGGCATTCCGCGGGGCGCCGCCTCCGCCGCCGCTCCGGCCGACAAGGGCGCCGAAGCCAGCGTTTGAAACATCGTGCGTCGAGTCATCGTTCCAGACTACTCCAAGTCCCGCCCCGGCGCACGCCGCGGTCGGATATAATGCGCCAAGTGCGCGTTTTTACGTGGTTTGCGCCTTTATAGCCATGCCCGAGTTTCGCCATATCTTCGCCGTTATTGCCGCGTTTTGTTGTCCGTACGTTGTTAGCGTTACCGGTAACGTTATCGACAGCGGTCTTGTACCACAGTTCAACCGCGATATCCGCCCCATCCTCTCCGACACTTGCTACACCTGCCACGGCCCCTCCTCCCTCACCCGGATGGCCGGTCTCCGCCTCGACGTCGAAGATGCCGCCAAGGGAAAACTCCCGAGCGGCCACATCGCCATCGTCCCGGGCGACCCCAACCACAGCGAACTCTACCTCCGCATCTCGTCCACCAACAAAGCGCGCCGCATGCCGCCGGTCTACAGCGGCCACGACGCTCTGCCGGCGCACGACGTCGAGTTGATCCGCCGCTGGATCGCGGCCGGCGCGAAGTGGCAGAAGCACTGGGCGCTGATTCCGCCGGTGCGCGCGCCGCTGCCGAAAGGCTCGGATCCGAACGTCGCGCCGGTCGACGCCTACGTGCGCGCGCACCTTGCGGAGATCGGATGGAAGCCTTCGCCCGAGGCCGATAAACTCACGCTGCTGCGGCGCGTTTCGCTCGATTTGACGGGCCTTCCGCCAACACCGGCGCAGGAGCGAGCGTTCCTCGCCGACACATCGCCGAGCGCGTACGAGAAGCAGGTAGACCGTCTACTGCTTTCCCCGCGCTACGCCGAACGCATGGCCTACCGATGGATGGAGGCGGCGCGCTACGCCGACACCAACGGCTATCAGAGCGATGGCAACCGGCAGATGTGGCGCTGGCGCGATTGGGTGATCGACGCGTTCAACCGCAACATGCCGTTCAACGAGTTCACCATCGACCAACTCGCCGGCGACCTGCTGCCGCACCCCACGCTCGATCAGATCATCGCCACGGGCTTCCTGCGCAACCACCGGACCAACGCCGAAGGCGGCATCGTGCCCGAAGAATTCCGCGTGGAGTACGTGGCCGACCGCGCCGAGACGACATCCACCGTGTGGCTGGGGCTGACGGTGGGCTGCGCGCGCTGCCACGACCACAAGTACGATCCGATTCCGCAGCGCGACTACTACCGCATGTTCGCGTTCTTCAACAACGTGCCGGAGAAGGGCCTCGTCTACAACTGGGGCAACGACGAGCCGATGATCAAGGCGCCGGCGCCGGACGAGCAGAAGCGCCTGGCCGCGCTCACCGCGGAACGCGACGCAAGGCTCAAGGCCTGGGACGCGCTTGAGCCGAAGATCGCGCGCGGCGAGCAGCGATGGACCAAGCACGAGGCGCATTGGGGGCGCAAAGACTGGACCGTCGCCGATGGCCTGCTGGTGCGCGAGACGCCGGCGGCGCCTTTCGACGGGAAAAACTTCATCACTTCGCCCGGCACGGAGGGCAAGACGTCGCGCGTGAAACTCGATTACCTGAGCCCGTTCACCTTCACGGCGCGGATGAAGCCCGAAACATTAAATGGTGCGATTGTTTCAAAGGCCGACGACTACTTCGAAGGCCAGGGACACGCGCTGTATTTGATCAACGGCCATCTGCGCCTGCACATCATCTACCGCTGGACCGACATCGGCATGAGGGTGGAAAGCGAGGAGACGCTGCCGCTGCATGTGTGGCGGCACGTGGCGGTGACCTACGACGGAAGCCGCTACGCCAAGGGCGTTCACATGTGGGTGGACGGGCGCGAGTTGAAGACCAGGATCCTGTTCGATGAGCTGAACTGGCCGATGGATATTCAGAAGCCGGTGCGGATCGGCGCGGGCGGAGGCATGCGCTTCCAAGGCGAGATTTCGGACGCGCGGATCTACAACCGCGCGCTCACCGGCGACGAAGTCGAGGCGCTGGCGACGGATGCGACGGTGCGGGAGGCCGCGCGGACGGCGCCGGAAGCGCGCACGAAGCAGGAAAACGCGAAGCTGCATTTATGTTTTTTAGCTACCGGCGCGCCGAAGGATGTGCGGCAGGCGCGGGCGGCGCTGGCGGAGTCCATCAAAGCGCGGGACGCCTACGAGGCGACGATTCCGACGGTGATGGTGATGAAAGAAGTGCCGGGGCTGCGCAAGACGTACATCCTGAAACGCGGCGTTTACGATGCGCACGGCGATGAAGTGACGGCGGGCACGCTGAGCGCGCTGCCTCCGATGCCGGAGGGCGCGCCGGCGAACCGGCTCGGCCTCGCCGAGTGGATTGTGGACCGCTCGAATCCGCTGACGGCGCGCGTGACGGTGAACCGGTTCTGGCAGATGCTTTTCGGCACTGGCCTCGTAAAGACGGTGGAAGATTTCGGCGTGCAGGGCGAGCGGCCGGAGTATCAGGACGTGCTGGACTGGCTGGCTGTGGAGTTCATGGACTCGGGCTGGGACGTAAAGCACATCGTGAAGACGATCGTGATGAGCCGGACGTATCGTCAGTCCTCGCGCATGACGCCGGAGCTCGAGCAGCGCGACCCGGAAAACCGGATGCTGGCGCGAGGTCCGCGGGTGCGTCTGCCGGCCGAGATGATTCGCGACCAGGCGTTGTTTGTCGCGGGGCTGCTGGTGGAAAAGATGGGCGGCCCTTCGGTGAAGCCGTATCAGCCGGCGGGGTTGTGGACGGAGCTCGGGGGCGGCGACGGCTATCACGCCGGCCACGGCGAAGACCTGTACCGGCGCACGCTGTACACGTTCTGGAAGCGGACGTCGCCTCCGCCGGACATGATCAACTTCGACTCGCCGGCGCGCGAGACCTGCATTGTGCGCGAGACGCGGACGAACACGCCGCTGCAATCGCTGACGCTGATGAACGATGTCGCGTATCTGGAGGCGGCGCGGAAGCTGGCGGAGAAAATGATGCTCGAAGGCGGGGCGAGCGCTTCGTCGCGGATCGAATACGGATGGTGGAAGACGCTGGACCGCGCGCCGGCGCCGGGCGAGGAGCGCGCGCTCGTGAAGATGCTGGATCATTTCAAGAAACGCTACCAGGCGGACCCGAAGGCGGCGGAGGAGTATTTGAAGCAGGGCGAGTCGAGGCGCGATGCAACGCTCGATGCCGCGGAACTGGCGTCGTATACGGCGGTGGCGAGCGCGATGTTGAATCTGGACGAGACGATCACGAAGGAATGACGAGCCATGTTTGAGAACGAGATGACACGACGCGCGTTGTTCGGGCGCACCGCGAGCGGGTTGGGATTGGCGGCGCTGGCGAATCTGATGGGCGAGGATCTGCGGGCGGCCGCGACCGGCGGGCTGCCGGGGTTGCCGCATTTTCCTCCGACGGCGAAGCGGGTGATCTTTTTGTTTCAATCCGGCGGGCCGTCGCAGATCGAGTTGTTCGATTACAAGCCGAAGCTGGTGAAGTGGCAGGGCACGGATCTGCCGGATTCGGTGCGCAACGGGCAGAGGCTGACGGGGATGTCGGCGTCGCAGTCGAGCTTTCCCGTAGTGCCTTCCAAGTTCGGTTTCGCGCAGCATGGGAAGTCGGGCGCGTGGGTGAGCGACCTGCTGCCGCACACGGCGAAGATCGCCGACGAACTGACGTTCATCAAGTCGATGCACACCGAGCAGATCAACCACGATC
>JAJYCN010000295.1 GCA_021778335.1 Acidobacteriota bacterium
GCTCGGTGCGGCGGAAGTCGTAGTTGAACAGGTCCTGGAACCACATGCCGGCGATGAAGAGGAAGTTCCAGCGGTCGCGGCGGCGGAGTTCGATGTCCTGCTTGGTGCGTTCGCCGGAGACCTTGCCGTAGTTGTGGCCGGTGGCGCCGAAGGTCTTGTCGAACTTCTTCATGAGGTCGGCGAGCTTGAAGTGGGTCGGCGCTTCGAAGGGGTTGTAGTTGCGGAGCAGGGCGAGGGCCATGCCGAAGACGGAGAGGAAGCGGCCGCGGGCGGCGTCGTTGACTTTGGCGACGTCCTTGGCGAGCCGGTCACCGTTCAAGAAGGCAGTGACAGGCCGGAATTCCTTGGTTTCCTTGTCGACCATGACGGCCATGCCGATGCCGCAGTTGGGATGGCAGCCGCAGCTTAGCTGGCCCCATTCGGCCTGTGGGCCATGGATCAGGTCCGCCCAATCGCTGAAGGTGCTCATGAAGGAGATGGGGAACCAGTCGCGGACGGGCTCGCCCATGCCGACCTGATTCTTCACGTCGTGGGCGAGGTGGGAGAGGGTGTAGCGCTGGGCGGTGCGGCGCTCGTCGGTGACCTCTTCGTCGCGCCCGGTGAAGGAGACGGGCTGGAAGGAGAGGAAGGAGATTTTCTTGGGGTTGTCGAGGGCGAACTTGATGATCTGTCCGACCTGCTCGTTGTTGATGCCGTTGACGATGGTGGTGACGGGGACGATTTCGACGCCGGCTTTGTGGAGGTTTTCGATGGCCTGGATCTTGACGTCGAAGAGGTTGCCGACGGCGCGGTGCGAGTTGGCGGCGTTACCGATGCCGTCGAACTGGAGGTAGGCGTAGCGGAGGCCGGCTTCGGCGGCCTTTTCGGCGAACTCGAGGCTCTTGGCGAACTCGATGCCGTTGGTGGCGGCCTGGACGCTGTTGTAGCCGACCTTGCGGGAATAGCGGACCGCGTCGAGGAAATAGGGGCTAAGCGTGGGCTCGCCGCCGGAGAACTGGACCGACATCTGGCGGTGGGGCTTGATGGAGATGGCGTTGTCGAGCAACCGCTTGATGTCTTCCCAGCTCAGTTCGTGGACGAAGCCGACCTGGTTGGCGTCCATGAAGCAGGGGTCACACATCATGTTGCAGCGGTTGGTGAGGTCGATGGTGAGGACCGAGCCGCGGCCGTGGGTGATGTTGGAGGAGCCGTGCTTGTGGAGGCCCTGGTCGTTATGGGCGCGGATGTCGCGGCCGGGGAAAACGTCTTCGAGGTGTTTGAAGAAGGCCGGGTCGATGGCCATGACGTCTTCGAAGTGGCCATGGATGGGGCAATCCTTCTCCATTACGATTTTGCCGTCCTTCTCGACGATGCGGGCCTTGATTTCGCCCACCTTTTCATTGCGGAGGATGTCGACGGGGAGTTCGCCGTCGAGGATTTTCTTGCGGATCTCGGGGATGCACTTGGGGCAGAGGGAGTCGGTTTCGCGCGGCCAGCCCAGCTTTGGCTTCATCTTCTCGTAGCTTTTCAGCAGGGGCTTGTCGGACCAGTTCGGCGTGAAGGAAGGGTTCGGCCGGATCTGGTTTAACTTGTCGAAAACCACCCAGGCTGCGCCGGCAGCCACTGTCACCGCTTTTTCCACGTACTTGATTGGTTTATGCATGGGCTTGAATGCTGAGCTTCTCCACTGTTTGAGTAGTTTCTGGATGCTACCGCAATCCGCGAAGTGACCGTGCTCCGCCTTACGGTTCTGGATCTGGTTCTTCTAAGGCAGTATAGGACGCGTCCGGCGCCGAATGCCACAGTCGAGCGTCAAATTGTGTATTTTCTTCGGTGTATGGCGAAATCGGGGGTTCAACGGCGCTAAGGCGGAGGTGGGAGGGGAAGGGGGAGTGAACTACACTAAGAGGTTGCAACGCTTGGTCTTGTCCGCGTCGGCTCCGGGCCGTGTCCGTGGTTCCCGTGGGACAGGGGCTCGTCGTTGTCCGATCATTATGGCCCGTTACCAGCGAGGTGCGCTCGTGGGGCACGATGGGTCCTGTCATGGGTGATATGTTCCCGGTTAATCGCGTTCGGAGGCCGGAGGCGACGACACTGGCGGGCGGCGTGTTCATCTTCGCTTGGATCGGTTGGCTCGCAGGGCCATCGCTTCGCTTCCGCTTTGGTCCTGACGAGATGATGAACATCTACTATTACTGGAGTCGCGGGCCAGAGGCGCTTATCCGTGGGCTTGTTGACTTTCCGTCCACATACTATCGCCCGCTCGGGGGATTGTATTACTGGTTGCTATTCGAACTCTTTGGTCTTGACCCACTTCCGTATCACGTGGTCTTGCTTGCCCTCATGATGCTGAACACCTATCTCGCTTGGCGGGTCGTTCGTGCCCTTGGTGGTTGTAGGCTTGTGGCGGGCCTGACAAGCTTGGCATTCTCTTACCACAGGGAGACCGCTGGCGCCTACTTCGCCGGTTCATACGTATATGACGTCCTCTGCTGCACCTTCTGGATGCTTGCGCTGGCGTATTACATTTCGGTTCGCCGTGGGCGCGCACCTCTTGCCGGTCGGCACATGGCGGCATTTTTGGGTCTTTACATTTGCGCACTAGACGCGAAGGAGATGGCGGTTAGTCTTCCCGTAGTCGTCCTTGCATATGAGCTGATTTTTCATTTACCCCGGCCTGTGTCGCTGGCGTTCTCAAGCGCGTGGCTCCGCGCGTCGGCGGCTGCTCCGCTGGCGTCGGCCGGACTGACGGCGGTCTATATCTACGGGAAACTCACAGGGCAGGACTCCCTGATCCAGGACCCCGGGTACCGGCCACTGCTTACGCCTCAGCAGTATTGGGGGTGGATGGGCAGGTTTGCGGCGTCAGTGGCATACTTGCCGGGCTCCATCGGTCCTGTGGCGCTGTTCCTGTCCGCCGCCCTGCTCCTTCTCGCCGTGTGGCTTCTAAGGACCCGAGGCCTCGGCCTCGCCGTTGTTATCGTCGCAGTCAGCCCGTTGCCGATCGCGTTCATAGACCGTGGTGGGCCGGAACTCTTGATTCCGTACTTCGGCTGTTGCTGGATCGCTTCAGGGATCGCGGTGGCGGCCGGTGCAATGGTCGGTCGCCGTCGGGTCCTCCAGTTCTTGCCGACTCGGGCGCTCAGGTACGGACTCGTTTGCCTCGTTGTGCTGCTCCTCGGCCGCCTCACGTGGCATCACGCAAAATTCATCCGGGCCAGCCGTGTGGCGTACGGGGCACGAACGTGGTATGCGATTACTCAGGTCGAGGCTGTCCAGCCGAAGGTGAAAGCTGGCGCTCGGGCTCTGTTTCTCAACGACCCATTTCCGGGGTTCTGGGATATGAAGTTCATCGCTGAGCTCGTCTGGCGCGACCATGAGGCGCGCGTGAGCCTTGAGCAGCAGCAGCATCCTTCAGCGGCCGATGTGGCGCGGTTCGACTACGTGTTCGAATTCCGTCGGGGCCTCCTGATGCGGCTCAGCGGCCCTGGCGGGGCCGGTAGGGGCGGCGCTGGGTCAGTTTCGCGTACGCCCGCGCCCGGTTCGCCTTCGACTGGCGAAGACTCAGGGGCCGGTTCTTCAAGGTGACCCTGTAGGCGTTGTCGGCGTCGTCGGAGCCGTTGCCGTCGTCGGCTGGTCGCCTGCTTCGATCTCAGCGGAGTTGTAGGTCGCTACGAGGTGCCTTCCGCGGTTGCGTTCACATCAGCTTTTCTCCCTTCGCTGGCAGCGTTGTGCCAGTGTATGCCGGCGTGGGCTGCGAGGGCGGCGTTATGGCCGGTCGCTTCTCGGTCGCAGAGATGGACTTCGGGTTAACGCTGCCGGAGCACCCGTTTGTAGAGGCTTCTGGGCTGGGTGGTAGCACCCCACGCCGGATTGCTCTGCGGTCTCCGGTGATGGGCCGCGCGGGTTACCCGATCAGAGTCTCTGGTGGATCTCTGGCCGGGCGGCGGCGCGCGCGCCATCAGCGCGTGATCGGCACCTGCCCGGATGTCGTGTTCTTGTTGCTCAACTGCGGATCGGTCGCTGTCCCGAGCGCGGTTCTCGTGCGTGGGACTGCCGGGTGGGGTGGGGATTGTGCATTGGCTTCGTAGCCGGCTGACCTGTCCGTGGTTGGGCTGTCGCGTCTGTACCGGGATCGGGTCTCGCCCTCGGCGGCAGAGCGCCGCTGCGGTCCCCTAACGGGAAGGCGATGGCCCGTCCGGTGGCTTTGGCCCGAGCACCCCGCCCTTGTACACGTCTCCCGCCTGCTGTTCGAGCGCGGGAGGCTCCGCCGCCGGTGTGCGGATCTGCCCGGTCGCATATTCGGAAAAATCCGCTTTTACTCTTCTGTGATTCGCGTTAATATAGGTTGTCTTATGTCGAATGGGTGCTGTAATAATTCTGGAGCATGGAGGGGAAATGCAACTTCTCGTCGGCAGTAAGGTGCGGTCGGGTCTGCTGTTCTTCGCAATTGGCGCATGTCCTCTGGTACGCGGTCAGAGTGCCTTGGCCGGTCCTATGTCGGTAGCGCAAATTCACTATTTTGCGAGTTTCTTCGAACGCGTAGGGAGCCCGGACGTGCCCGCCGCCGTCGATACCGTTCAGGAGCGTTCCGTTGCGAGGATTTTCGACATGGACGACGCAGAATCGGCGCAGCTTCACGCCGCAGCACAGGAGTACCGTGCGGAAATGGCAAAGTTGAGGAGCGAGGAAACGGCCCTTGTTAGCGGAAAGTCGTCGCTTGACGCGTCTGATCGGGCCGCCCTTTCGAGTCTAATACAGGCGCGCGACCGCTTGGTTGCGTCGGCGGCGCAAGCCCTGCTTTCCTCAATCCGCACGGCGACCGCGTCAAGGATCATGTCGGACGCTGGTCAAACGATCAGGTTGCGCGCCAGGATTGGGGTGAACTGAGATGATGCGCAACGCCGTCCTTGTCTTGATTGTTGGTGCCGCGCTTGGTATCGGTAAGCTTGACGCCTTGGATTGGGCTGGCTGGGTGGGGTGCATCCAGGTCGCCAATAGTACGTGTCCGCTGGACCAGGGGACGTACACGCTCCCCGAATCGAGCGGCCAGGTGATCGCGCTAAGGCCGGCGAACGGTGTGGTCATGGAGGGGAGCGGCACGAGCAACTACAGCACCACTCTGCAGCGCCCGGCCTCGGCTACCGGAGACCTGATTTACGTCGCGCCCGGCACGACGGTAACGATAAGCAATCTCACCATAGACGGGAATCGATACAGTTTCCCGAACCAGTATGGGTGTGCTACTCAGGACGGATGGTGTGGCCCGCAGGGTGGATCCGGATGCACGGTCGTGAACTGGAATCAGGTGATTGAGATAGATGGTGACAGCGGGTCAACTGTCAATCTTGATCAGCTTGCCGTCTGGAACACGGCGGGAAGCACGCCCGTCTACATTGCGGGGGGCACGGTGCAGTGGTCGGCCTTTTATTACTCGCGGTCGACGGGTCCGTGGCTTCGCGGTGAGACGCCCGGCGCGGTTTATAACACGTCCTTTGAATACAATGGCACCGCCGGGCTCCGGCTGTCGACTCCGCCGAGTCCGTCGCCGATGGGGTCGACTGTCGTCCAGAATTCGACGTTCTATCAGAATCGTTACGAGATGTCGGATGGCTACGCTGGCGGCCAGCTTTATATCGACTACGGAGCCAGCTCCGTTACCGTGGAAAACAGCGACTTTAACGGAAACAATTGGGTGACACCTGCGCCGCCGACTTTGATCAACAATTGCAATCCGCCCACCCAGCCGCAGGGCGTAGCGGGTGTTGAGATAGAGCCCCAATCCGGTGTTCGAGGGCAGAATTCCGTGCTCGGTAACGAGATCTCTGGCAACACGGGCGGAGGGATTAGCGCCCACTCTGTCTCGGGCTTAGTGGTGTCAGGTTATTCGGCCTACCCTTCGGCGTTCAAATACGTCGAAAACAACACCGGGAACACTCCGCCGCAGAACACGCCTACCGACGGGATCAAGTTTGTTGCCATTGCTCCTTACGGCAGCTCGACAGGGGTAACCTTATCCAACGTTCTTTCCCGAGGCAACAGCGGCTACGCAGTGGACTTCGGCGGCGACGCGGCGGCAAGCGGCCCGGGGTGGGAGGGGCAGCACTGCCTCCAGGCATCCTACATCACGTCAATGTCCTTGACGAATCCGCAGCCGGCCACGACGGACACGTGTCCATGAGAGACCGGGCGTCCTGTGTTGGACGGCGGCTCGCGGTGATCATGCCTCGCTCGAGCCGGATTCGCACCTCGGCGTAGGCCCCGCACGGCCCTCGAGTCTACGATAGGCGGCTGATCCGCAGTCAGGTCCCCCGCTCCCGGTCCGAAGGCCTGACCGCCTCGGTCCGGCTCGCGTTCGGTTCGCCAGGCGGCTGGTTGGCCCCTAATCGACAGCGCAGAGATCGAGTCGGTGGCATCCCTGGGGTTGGGCCGGGGGCGGGACGGGTGACGGGGTGGGGCGGGCATCAGCGCAGGCGTCAGCGTGATACCCTCGGATTTCGCGACGACCATCGTGCCACGCTTCGCCCGCCCAGCGGCTGCTGCCGCCACCCTCCTGTTCGCCCTTGCGGGATGCGGGGGCGACGGGCCGTGGTTTCCGGTACCTCAGCAGCATCGGGGGCTTGCGGAGGCGAGCCTGCCGCCGGCGATCGAGGTGGACATGGCGTCGCCGGATGCTTCGGACCACATTGTGGGCGGGATTTATCCGCCGGCACCGGGAATTGGGTGGCGGTGGACGGAGGCGAACCCGGAGGTCTGGGTGATGCTGGAGCGGGTGGACCGGCTGCGGTTCACGGCGGACTTTGCAATTTGGGATGACGGGTTCAAGCAGACGGGTCCGGTGACGCTGACCTTTTCGGTGAACGGGCATGTGGTGGGGAGCGAGCGGTACACGACGCCGGGGGTGAAGCACTTCGAGGCGGCGGTTCCTGAGGAGTGGCTGAGTCCGCTGAAGCGGGCGACGGCGGGGATTGCGGTGGATAAGGTGTACGTCTCGCCGACGGACCACAAGCGGTTCGGGATTATTCTGGTGCGGATCGGGTTCAAGCGGGCGGGATGAAACAGCTTGCCTACATATTGTTTGGGGCTTTGTTTACCGCGGGCGCGGCGTATGCGTTGGGCGTGGTGCTGATTGAGAGGCTGCGGCTTCCGTTGAACGCGCTGGAGCGGCGGCTGTTTGCGTTTTTGCTGGGCGGGGCGGCGCTGAGCCTAGTGGTGTTCGCGATGGCTTCGGGGCACTTGTTTCACCGGGGTGTGTGCCTGGCGGTGGGCGCGGCTTTGTTGGCATGGGGATGGCGGGTTTCGCGGCGGCGGGCGGCGGCGTCCGAGGCTCCGGAGATGC
>JAJYCN010000296.1 GCA_021778335.1 Acidobacteriota bacterium
GTTCGCCGTGTACGGCCGGCCCAGCACATCGCCCAGCTTGCGATACGCCATCGCCAGGTCCCGCTCCAGGCCAACGTCGGAACTCCGCTCCCGCGCCAGAATATCCAGATACTGCTGCGCCCGCCGGGCCAGCAGCCGCCGCGCCGCCGTCGTCCCGGGAATCTCCGCCATCGCGTCGCTCACCTCGAACAGAAAACTGTTCACCAGGTTCCGCGTGTCCGCGAAGCGCCGCGCCGATTCCCGGTACTCCCGCACCGTCACCGCGCCTTCGCCCGCAATCGCCGCCATCGCCACCGCCGCCACCGCCAACTCGATGCGCCGCCTCCCGGCAAACTTCCGCGCGCGATACCACAGCGTGTCCGGCCGCGCCTTCACCGGATACCCCGCCACGTACCTTCCCAGATCCTCCCGGAATTCCGCCACCGACCCGTATCTCCGCTCCGCCTCCGCCTGCCGCGCCTTCCCCACGATCGTCCACAAATCCCCGCTCCGCCCCCCATCCCCGGCTAACTCCTCCAGCATCACCCCCAGCGAGTAAACATCGGACGCCGTCGTCACCGCCCGTCCGGCCTCCTGCTCCGGACTCGCATACCCCGCCGTCAGAATTCGCGTCGACGCCGCCTCCTCGCCGGCCTCGCTCACCAGCTTCGCAATCCCGAAATCAAGCAGCTTCGGCGTCCCCTCCGCCGTCACCAGAATGTTGCCCGGCTTCAGGTCCCGGTGCACAACCAGGTGCGCATGGGCATGCGAAACCGCCTCGCACACAACGCGCACTAACTCGATCCTCTCCTTGACCGTAAGATGCCGCTCCTCCGCATAACGGTCGATGCGCACTCCCTCGACGTACTCCATCGCCAGATACGGCAACCCATCCGCCGTCCGCCCCGCGTCCAGCAGCCGCGCAATGTTGGGATGATCGAGACCCGCCAGAATCCGCCGCTCCTGCTGGAAGCGCCGGAACGCGTCCGGACTCTGAAGCGCATACGGGACCACCTTCAGCGCCGCCCGCCGCACCACCCCGTCGTCGTCCCGCTCGCCCAGATACACCGCCCCCATCCCGCCCATCCCGATCCTTCGCAGAATCCGGTACGGGCCAAGCCGTTCAAAGGGCAGCGCCGTTTCCCCCGCCGCCTCCCTCGCCGCCTGCACCAGCGCCGGATCCCGCCATCGCGTCGCCCCCGCGGCCTCCTCCGCGGCCCGCAGCAGCCGCTCCACCGCCTCGCGCAGCCCCGCCTCTTCCCCGCAGCGCCTCTCGAGAAAATCCTCCCGCTCCCCGGCGGGTAAGTCGCTGGCCGCCGAGAACAGCTCCGCCACTAAGTCGGGCGAATATCCTCCCCTGTCCTCGTCCGCGCCCATGAGCCGCTCCTCGAACTCATCCTACACGCAGCGCAAATCGCGGGGAAGGCCCCTCCTTAGCGTCCCCCCAACTCGTTTTGCAGCCACGCTTTCGAAAAATTCCAATCGCGCTCCACCGTCCTCAGCGACACCGTGTGCCCGATCGCCGTCAGCGCCTCCACCGTATCCTCCGCCGTCAGCCCGCCGAAGAACCGCAGCTCCACCACCAGCGCCTGCCGCGGGTACTTACTCGCAAAGCGGCTCAGCGCCGCGTCGACCAGAATCAGGTCCGGCGTCGTCGCCTGCGCGTCGTCCACATCCGCCAGCCGCACCGTCACGCTTTCGCCCCGTTTCTCCGCCCGTCTCCGCCGCGCATCGTCCACCAGAATGTGCCGCATCATCCGCGCCGCGAGCGAAAAGAACTGCGCTCGGCTCTTCCAGTCGATCGCCTGCACCGCCGGAAGCTTCAAATACAACTCGTGCACCAGCGCGGTCGGCTGCAGCGTCACAGCCCCTCGCTCCGCGCTCAGAAACCCCGCCGCAAGCCGGTGCAGCTCGGCGTAAACCAACGCCATCAGCCGCGAAAGCGCGCCGGCATCCCCTCCCCGCCACTCCACCAGCGCCGTCGTGATGGAGGCGTACGGCTCGCGCTCCTCCCCGTTCATGTGAATCTGGCCTGAAAGTGTACCAAACCCCGGCGCCGCGCTTTCCAACCCGATCCTGCCCGCGGGCGCGGATAACGAAACCGGCGCCGCCTCTCGTACACTCCGCGACGCTGGCCATGCTCTCCAAGTGGCGCCATCCCCAAAACCGCCACCCGCTAAACCAACTCCCATGCCCAACCCTGAAGAGCGGCGACCTTCGAAGGCGCCCCTCGAGTTAACAACGAGGTCCCGCGAATTCGTCTGGACTCCGACCTTCGAGTCGCATTGAATACGACAAAGGAGGTAAACACGCATTGCAGCCCACGTGTACAGCGGCACTTATCATCGACGGCCCCACTGTTGTCGCCGAGCTGTTCGTCGCGTTCGTGATTTGGCTCGAGGTGGAGCAGCTTAGAGATGACGCATTCGCGAAGGAGTTCGGCGAGTAGGGGCCCGGAATCGGCGAACGCCGTCTGACTTGTGAGGCTTATGCAGGCTTCGCGAGACAGCAACCGGGCAACCACGAAGGACGTGGGCCAACGGTGCATCCACAAAAATCCAGGATGATCCGTGCTTAAATAGCGCCTGCATCGCGCGGATCGCTCATCTAAACAAGCTCGGATTCATTGCCAAAGGGCGTCAACGAATCGAGTACCTTGAGCTCGAAGACGCACTGGCGGAACAGTAAGCCCGCTTTCGCCTAGCGAGGCAAAGAATAGGCCGAGGCAAATCAAACTTCATTTTGCGCAGGTAACCCGGATAGCCTTGGTCAGAACGGCTCTCGTTTCGGCGAACCGGACATAACGACAGCGATTCGACGCTGCCCACCAGGCGAACCACGGCCCTCGCGCGATTTTCTCACTGACGCAACGGCCGGAAGCTGACTTGCAGATGCTACCTCTGATGGACCACATTGCGCGATCGGGCCGGGCGCCACCATAGCGCGTCCTTACCTCATGGAGGCCGGCAGAACAATTTAGTGGTCCGATCGGAGAGAACGATCGCCGAACGAACAGCGACAACCCTCCCAACCGGCTGTCCTACCCTCCGGGACGAGTTAAACGCCATCGCAATCGACTACGACGATGTCGCACCGCGCGTCCCTGCCCCTCCTTTTAGGTCGGCTTAACCGCTCACGAAGGCGCATGCACGCAGCTCCTAACGAGAGTTGCGTGCCCGCGTCACGAGCGCCATAAGCCCGCTCGTGGGAGCTCACCCCCAGCGGCGTCCCCCGCTGACCCACCGGCTCGCCTACCGCAAATCCCCGCGTCCACCACCCACCTGACCTCGCCCAGCCCCTAACTGCTCGTGTGAATCACGATCTCGCCTCCGGCCAGCGGCGTAACCGGAGCCGCGCCGGCCGGCTGGCCCATCATGTTGTCATACACGGCATTGCCTGCGCTGTCGGAAATCTGGACGCGGAATGTGTCGGTGCTTGTCCCCGCGCACGCTCCGTTGACCTGCGCGTCGCACGCGGTCAGAACAAGCTGATACGGCTTCCCGTAACTATCCAGCGCGCCGTTGATCGTCCCCGCGCCCGTGTACTGTGCGATTCCCGCCGCAATGGACAGCCATTGATAACTGGTGCTGTGAAAGTCCAGTCCACCCGCCTGGAATTGGAACTCCGTATTGCCCGAAGGAGTCGTCGACCCCGGCAGGTACTTCGAGACAAAGCCGAACTTGGCCGTGCCCGCCAACGCCGGCTGCGCCGCATCCGCGCCGGCCGGGGAATTGATCCATCCTCCGCCGGTTACGAATCCCGCGTTCGGATCGTAAATCACCACGTACTGGTATGTCGACGTGTTGCTGCCGCAGCCCGCGCTCCCCGGCGTGCAGCCGGCCGGGTCTTCGTCCGAAATTGTAACTACCGCGGTATACACCCCCGCCTCGGGATAAGTGAACGCCCCCGTGCACGTCCCCGGCGCCAGCGTGCCGAGTATGCCGCTGGTATCGGGACTCACCCCTCCCGCGGTGGTCGTGGTAACATTCAGGCCCGCCAGTACGCCGCCCGCATCCCAGTTAATCGAGCAAGTATGCTTGTCCATGCTGCCCGCCGTATCCGAAAAGCTCCAACTGATAGTTACTGGGGTCCCGCTGCTGCCAAGCGCCAGCGGACCGCTGGGAGCGCTCAGCAGCGTGATCGCCGGCGTGGCGTTGACCACCGTCAGCGCCTGCGCGAGCGATTGGCTCGCCAGAAAGTTAGTGTCGCCGCTGTAAACCGCCGTGATGCTGTGCGGACCCACCGCAAGATACGGCGTGCTGAGAGAATAGATCCCCGCTCCCGTGACAATATCGCTGCCCAGCGGCGTCGTGCCGTCAAGGAAGGTCACCGTCCCGGTCAGGTTGGTAGCTGGCGAGTTAACCGCCCCCACCGTCGCCGCCACCGTCACATTCGACCCCTCCACGTCCGGGCTGGCCGCGGCAACCGCCAGCGTTGTAACTGTCGGTGTCCCCACTCCCACGCCGCTAAGCGTCACCGCCTGCGGGCTGTTCGGCGCGTTGTCGGCGAAGTTGAGAAACGCCGCCGCGCTCCCGGCCACCGACGGCTTGAACGCCACGCCAACCGCGCAGGTGCCCTCGGGCAACACCGTCTTGCCGCTGCAGCCGTCCGAAACAATCGGGAACTCCGAAGCGTTCGCGCCCGAAACCGTCACCGCCCCGAGGGTGAAGATCAGGTTCGCATTGCCCGTGTTCGTCACTATCACGGTCTGCGTCCCGCTCTGCGTCCCCACCGCCTCGTTGCCAAAACTCAGCCCCGTAGCCGACAGGCTCGCCGCCGCCTGCGTCCCCGTCCCGCTCAAACTTACCGCCTGCGGGCTGTTCGGCGCGTTGTCGGCAAAGTTGAGAAACGCCGCCCCGCTCCCGGCCACCGATGGCTTGAACGCCACGCCAACCGCGCAGGTGCCCTTGGGCAACACCGTCTGGCCGCTGCAGCCGTCCGAAACAATCGGGAACTCCGAAGCGTTCGCGCCCGAAACCGCCACCGCCCCGGCGTTGAAAATCAGATTCGCGCCGCCCGTGTTCGTCACTATCACGGTCTGCGTCCCGCTCTGCGTTCCCACCGCTTCGTTGCCGAAACTCAGCCCCGTAGCCGACAGGCTCGCCGCCGGCGCCGCCGTGCCCGTCCCCGTGAGGCCCACGGTTTGGGGACTGCCCGCGGCATTGTCGGCGAAGCCGATCGAAGCCGATTCCGCCGCCACGGCGCTGGGCTTGAAGGCCACGCTCACCGCACACGTCAGCCCCGGCGCAATCTTCTGCCCGCTGCATCCATCCGACACAATCGCAAAGTCCCCGGCATTCGTTCCCGAGATCGACACCGCCCCGGTGCCGAAAATCAGATACGCGCTGCCCGTGTTCGTCGCGGTAACCGATAGCGTGCTGCTCTGCGCGCCCACGTCCACGTCTCCGAAAGCCAGAGGATTCGGCGCAAGCGTGATCTCCGGCTCTTGCAGAAGTACGGAAATCCTTCCATCGTCCTGATCCGCCGTCACGATGTCGGCTGTGCCATCGCCGTCGAAATCCGCCGAAGCCATCTGTGTCGGAAACTCATCGCCGCCCGTCGGCGAGGGCGTAATGCCCGTCGCCGGCAGGGCCGTGAACCCTCCATCGCCGTTGCCCGCGAGAAGAACCACCCCAGGCAAATTGAAAAGCGTCACGGCCAGATCCGGCTTTCCATCCCCGTTGAAATCGCCCATCGTCACCCAATTGGGTTCGCCGCCGAGCGCCACCGCCGAGGACGCGAACGTGCCGTTGCCGTTGCCCAGCAACACGCTCAGGCTGGAATCACCGAAGTTTGCCGCCGCCAGGTCCAGCTTCCCATCCCCATTGAAATCTCCTGCCACAAGCGCCACCGGCGTGTTGCCCAGGCTAACCAGAGAGCTCGCAGCGGGAGTAAATGTCCCGCTTCCCGTCCCCAGCAGCACCGCCAGGTTGTTAGTGGCCGTCTTTAACGTGAACGCGACGTCCAACTTGCCATCCCCGTTGAAATCGCCCACCGCCATCGCGGAAGGGAAACCGGACGTGACAGGCGAACTAAGAGTCGCGTTGATCGGAGTCCCAAACGTACCATCCCCGTTGCCGGGCACAAAACTCAAAATGTTGTCGCCGCCGGGATTATTGCTGTCGACCACCAGATCCAGGTTCCCGTCCTCGTTAAAGTCTCCCGCGCCAATGGCAATCTGGGTGCCGCTGAACACCGTGCCCGGCGTAGAGGCGGTGAAGTTCCCATTGCCGTCCCCGCTCAGCAGGATCACCGAAGGCGCAAGAGTATCCACGCCGTCCACCACCGCCAGGTCGACGATGCCATTGTTATGAAACGCGCCCGCGACGATCTGCGTTGGGTCGTTGAAGCTGGCCGTCAGGGACTGATGCAGCGTGAAGCCGCCTGCCCCATCGCCGAGATAGATGAAAACGCCCCGGGTGCCCATGTCGCTCGCCACTGCTACGTCCGGAATGCCGTCGCCATTGAAATCCCCCGTCGCCACGAATAACGCGGTGCCGCAGCACCCGGCCACCTGAATCGGCGAAGCGGCCGTCGGCACAAGATTAAAGGCCGTACTCGGCGGCGTCACCGCGAAGTAAGCCGCATTGGACGCCCCGCCGCCGGGTCCCGGATTGACCACCACCACCTTCGCCGTCCCCGCCGCGGCGATGTCGCTCGCCGGTACCGCCGCGCTCAGTTGGGTGCCGCTTACAAACGTTGTAACCAGCGCCGATCCGTTCCAATCTACCGTCGCCCCCGCCACAAAGCCCGACCCGTTGACCACCAGAACAAATCCCGCCCCACCCGGCGCCGCCGAATCCGGCACAAGCGGTTGGTCGATCCATGGCGTCGGATTCCCCGCCATCGCCGCCCCCGCCATCGCCACCATCGCCCCCAGCGCCCGGAACATCCTGCGCCTCGGCACGCCTTCCCCTGGCCCGTGTGTCATGCGTCAACTCCTCCTACTGAGTCAGGCGCATTCCTCCCCCAAATCCCGCCACACGATTTTGGATCGGACACCTCCGGCGCCGTCCGGCCTCGCGTTCACCCATAGCGCGCCATCGCGGAGGTCCACGGTCCGCCAACACGATCGCTAAGAAGAGGATCGCCCGCCGCGCCCCTACGATCCCCCCAGCGCCAGTAAGTAAGCGTCAAGCGCGTCCAAATCCGGCTTCGGCAACTTATACGGCGGCATGATACTCCCCGGACTCATCGACCGCGGATTCGCCAGGTGCTTGTCCAGCCACGCCTTCGTCCGCCGCTGTCCCACCCCGTTCAGCCCCGGCCCCATCGCCATCCCCTCGCCGTTGATCTGGTGGCACGCCGAGCACCCGTGGCTCTCGTAAATCTCGGC
>JAJYCN010000297.1 GCA_021778335.1 Acidobacteriota bacterium
CAAAATGCCGGAGACGCCGTGGCATAACGTAGACAAGGCTGCCAACCATGAACGCCATCAACCTCCATATCGGCGAATGGCTGGGCATGAAGCCCCCCGCCACCGAAGCGGGCACCTTGAAAATCGTCGAACACCAGTTGCCCACCGCGGTCATAAAGCGGCTCATCTCTCTCGGTCTCGATCGCGGCGAAATCGACTCAATCATCATCCCCCTGCGCACCCTCCAGAACCGCCGCTCGCGCCGCCAACGCCTCACGCTCGAAGAGTCCGATCGCGTCCTTCGCGCAATTCGCGTCCTCGCGCTCGCCGAGTCGGTCTATGGCAGCCGCGAACGCGCGCTCTCCTGGCTTCCGAATCCTCATCCCCGCCTCGATCGCCGCCCACCTCTCTCCCTGCTCAAAACCGATACCGGAAGCCGCTTGGTCGAAGACCTGCTCGTCCAGATCGACGAAGGCATCTTCGTGTAAATGATCCTGTGGAGAATCAGCCGTCACCGTGATCTCAGCGGCGCGGGGGGCCTGAAAGTCCCCGGGCGCTGGCACCACGCCGGCCACCGCGTCCTCTACCTCGCCGAAAGCCCCGCGGCAGCCCTGCTCGAGGTCTGCGCCCACACCAGCGCCAACGACATTCCGCCCGACTTCGTTCTGCTCAAAATCGAGGGCCCCAGTACGAATCCCCGCTCCATCTCAACCGCGGACCTCCCGCCCGACTGGTCCCGCAGACTCGACCTCACCCGCGATCTTGGGACCAGGTGGCTCGAAAGCGCAGTATCCGTCCTCCTGAAAATCCCCAGCGCCCTCGTTCCGGCAATCACAAACTTTCTCTTCAATCCCGCTCACCCCAAGGCGGAGCGCTTCCGCATCGCGGGATCCTACACCTACCCCTTCGACCCCCCGCCTCAAGCGCTAACGCCCCCAGTCGCCCCAACCCCCAAAATCTCCCGCATCCTCTCCGCGAACCGGCTCTCCGAAAACCGCGCCGCCCGCTCCTGCAGTCTCCGCGGCTCAATCCCCCCCTCGATCCGCTCGAACTCAACCAATGCCCGCTCCAACCCCGCCTCGCCCGCCTCCGAATAAAACACCCCGCCACACGGATCCTCACCCGGCACGCTCTCCAGCACCCCGCCGCGCCCCAACGCCACCACTGGTTTCCCGCTGGCCTGCGCCTCCACCGCGGACATTCCGAAGTCTTCCTCCTGCGGCATCACTAGCGCCCGGCAGCGCGCATACAGCCGCCGCAACTCCTCCGCCGTCACCGTCCCGCAAAACTCCACGCCGGGTCCCGCCATGTTTTTCAGCCGCGCATACTCCGGACCCTCGCCAACGATCTTCAACTTACGCCCCGTCCGCGCAAAGCAACGCACCGCATCCGCCGTCCTCTTATAAGCCACTAACTCCGACACAACCAGGAAGTAATCCTCCGCCGCCTCGTGATAGAACTGCTCCACCGCAACCGGCGGATAAACCACTTCCGAATCGCGCCCATACGCCCGCCTTATTCGCCGCCGCACGTTCTCACTGTTTGCCACGAACGCATCCACCCGAGCCGCCGTCGCATGATCCCAAACCCGCAGCCCGCTCGCCACCGGCGCCATCAGCCCCCGCTTCCACTTGCTCGGCGTCCAGTCATGTAAGTAATCCGGATATAATTCCCACAAGTACCGCATCGGCGAATGGCAGTAACAAATATGCCGTGCCCCCGCCGGAACCATAACTCCCTTCGCCGGCCCCGACTCGCTGCTCACTACTAAGTCGTACCCGCGCAAGTCGAACGATTCCAACGCCATCGGCATCAGCGGCAGCAGCCCGCGGTAATACCGCCGCAGCGGATTCAACCCCGATACGGTCACGCGCCGCGCACGAATGGTCTCCGAAACCCCCGCCGGATCGTAAAACAGCGTGAACACATCCGCTTCGGGCAGCAGGCGGCACAGGGCTTCCACCACCTTCTCCCCACCGCGCATCTTCAGCAGCCAGTAATGGACAATCGCGCACCTCATAAACCCGCGGTCAATTTACCATTCCTTCCACTCTCTATTACCCACCACGATCGGCGGCCGCACCGGGGACCGCTCCCTCGCGGTCGCGGGCCGGTATCTGGCCTTAGCTTGTAGTTTTGAGCTGCGCATCCGGGTGGTGGGTCAGGGTTCGACAATCTGAGGGGGTTCGACGGGATTGAGGACGGGGTCGAGGAGTTCGCGGGCTTCTGCTTCTTGGTCGCGTGGGACCTGGAGGCGTACCCATTTTTTCAGGAAGGGGTCGACGTCGGTGACCAGCGTCGCGATCTGGCCGAGGACGTAGTAAGGGATTTCGGCGTCTTCGAGCAGGCCGGTGGCGAGGGCGAGTTGGATTCGGTTATTCGTTTCGAGGATGACCACTAAGTCGAGGTTGGGGTCAAAGTGTTGGGGGGCTTTTCCCGGGGGCGCTCCGGGGAGAAGGGAGACGCGGCAGTCGGCACACTCGGTGAAGTCTTCGCGGTATTCGACGCGGCATTTCGGGCAGTACACAATGGAACTCCTGCCTCAGTTTAGCGCCGCGGGTGGTTAGGGAAACCGGCCGTGGCTGCTGAGGATCATGAGCTTCAGTTCGCTTGCCGGGCGGAAACCCGCCTCCGCGAACTCGTAGCGGAGCGGGGAGACACGTCGGAAGCCGGGCATGCAGGTGAGGACGATGTCTTCGGGCGAACCGGCCGTGACTGTGAGGTGGAAGTTGCCGATGGGGCCGTTCCAGTTGTTGGCGGTGGTGAGGATGTATTCGAGTTCGTTGGCAAAGAGGAGGATGTCTTTCCGTTCGGGGTGGCGGCGCTTGTAATCACGGATGGCTTCGAGGGCTTGCGCGCCGCCGCAGTAGGGACGGATGGTTCTCACACCGCTGTAGTTCGAGGGGATGTAACTTCCGCCGACGAAGGGACGGTAGGTTTGGTGAAGATGAACTGCCGCGCCGGCGGGAAAGTGCTGTTTCCAGTGGAACTGCGTGCGGGTCGACCAACGGGCCCAACAACGGCGGCTTCCGTTGTCCGAAGGATCGCACTCGATGAGTCCGGCGGATTCGAGCGAGCGTTGATTGGCTGGATTGAGTTGGCTTAGCTTTGCGACGAGGCTTTTGTCGAGCACGGAAATCGGGAGATTCAGGGCGCGAAGCTTGTCGGTGATGTCGTGGTTGTCATGAAAGCTTTGCGTCATGACCTGGACCGGGATAGGGCGGCCGTCCTGATCGACGCGGAATCCGACGAAGTTCAGCTTGTCGTGGGAGGGGACGGCCATCGGCACGTTTTCGACGTCGTCGCCTTCGAGAGCGGGAAGAGGGAAGGCGACAGTAGAAACGATATCGTGAGCGGTCTTATTACGGAACGTATAGGTGATCGTGATGCGATCGAGGGAGACGACGAGGTCTTCCGATTCCATCGCGATGGCGCTAGAGGCGACGGGAATCAGGCCACCGGCGCCCAAAGTGGCCAGAGTGTCGTTGGCGAGGGCGGGTGCGTGGAGAGCCGTGGTTAGGAGGATGGCGAGGAGGGTGCGCTGTAAGTTGGCCACGGGCGTCGAGGCGGCTACAGTTTCTGGGCGCCTTCGAGTTTATCGAAGTTACGGTCGAAGGTGCCGTAGGGGAGGTGGCCGGCTTCGCGGGCGAGTTGAAACATGAGGCAGTCGGAGAAGGGGATGGAGGGGCGGGAGCGGTAGAGGTCGAGGGCGGCGGCGACGGCGGTGGGGTCCTGGATGACGAGGTCGCGGTGGTTGAGGAGCATTTCGATGGCTTTTGCGAGGTTTGCGGGCGCGAGGTGATAGACGGAGGAGAGGACCCAGGAAGCTTCGGCGAGAGCGAGTGTGGAGACCCAGGCGCCGGGCGAGATGAAGGTTTCGGCGTAGGCGGTCTGGCCGGGGTCGTCGCGGGCGATTAAGCGGACGAGGACGTTGGTATCAACTGCGCGCATGACGATGCTCGATGTTGTGGCGGATGCCGTCCCTGAGGCTGTCGGTAGTGTGCGGGGCAGGGGGGCTGCCGCCGAAGACCGCCTGGTGGATATCTTCGGAGGTGAAGTGACCGGCGCGGCGGACGACGATGCGATTGCCTTCCTCGACCCATTCGAGCATGGAGCCCGGGCCGACGCCCAGTTTGCGCCGGACATTCACGGGAACGGAGATCTGACCTTGGGCGGTGATGCGGGATCGAGCGAGTCCCATGGTTTATGTTACCGCGGTAATGACTGAGGGGCCGGCGCGCGGCGAGATCCAGCCACGTGTATGGGGGGTGGAGGGCTAAGCCGGCCGGGAGCATCATGAGCGGGTTCACGGGTGGACGGTCAGGCGCGGCCGCGGAAGGGCGTATTGGTGTCCAAGAGGTTGCTTGATGGGTAGCTTTCGGCTTCTACTTGTGACTATGACCGACGATCTCGCCGCCATTGCCCGTCAGGAATCCCAGCTCATCTTCGAGAAGTTTGACGAAACAAGCGCCTGGAGTCTTGGCTCACGCCTCCGCGATCTGGCGGTGGCGCGCGGCTATCCGCTCGTCATCGATGTGCGGCGCTTTGGGCAGCAGCTTTTTTGTTGCGCGCTCCCGGGCGCAGTGCCCGATCAGGCCGAATGGGTCCGCCGCAAGGTCAACGTGGCGGCGCGCTTTCATCGCAGCTCCTACGCCGTCGGACGCGAATTGGCTCGTAGTAACTCATCTTTGGAAGAAAAATATGGCCTGCCCACGATCGACTTCGCGGCACACGGAGGCTGCTTCCCTATTCGCACCGCCGGAACAGGCATCATCGGCTGCGTCACCGTTTCCGGCCTTCCGCAGCGCACAGATCACGAGCTTGTGGTCGAAGCCATCTGCCTGGAACTCGGCAAGAATTTTGAGGAATTCCGGCTGCCCGCGGCGCCCACTCCGTAGGAGTGAGTGTTGTTATTCGCCGGCGAAGGCTACGAAGCTGTACGGTTGCACGGTGAGGTGAAATTCCGTGGCGGGAGGCTGCGGTATTGGTCTCCCGAACGGGGTCTTGATGGGAGGCGGCGCCTGGCCGGCGAGCGTTTGGCCGGTGACGAGATTGCGAAGGCGGTGACCCGTGCCCGCGAGGGATATGGTAACGGCCGCGGGGTGGTCCAGGAACGACTCGGTAACAAACGTGTCGTTGTCGTAGAGAAAGAGACTGACCTGGCTGGGCGCATCGAACTGCACCGGGAAGCCACGCAGGAGGAAGCGGCGAAGCGAGGTGAGGACCGGCTGCGGCAGGTCATAGAGGTCGAACGGGTTGTCGGGGATGTCGAGGATGTAAAGAAGACCGTCGGCGTAATGGTCCTGCAGGAGGAGCGGCGCACCGTTTCCGTTGGCGGTGAGGCGCACCTCGGGCCACGCGTCGTTGGTCTGGAAGGATATCTGAGGCAGAAGGATGTTGTGCGGGAGCGGGCCGCCGGTCATGCCGAAGAAGCCCTGGTAACGATCGGCGCTGAGTTGGCTGCCGGTGAGGCCGATTTCGGCGATCTGGCCGAGCTGGTTGGGGCCGTTGCCCTGGATGGCTTTGAGCAGCCCGCTGGTGATGATGACCGTTCCGCCCTGCAGAAGATGCGCCTTGATCTTGCCGACGATCTGCCGGTCGAACTTGGCATCCTCGGTGAGCAGGATGGTTTTGGCCTTGGTGGGGAACTCAGGGTACATTTCAATGGGGATGCCGATCATGCCGAGATAGTTGGGCAGGAAGTCTTCCCCGATGGATTGATATGGCTTGTAGTTGGCGATGGCGACGGGGTTGCCGAGCTTGCCTACTACGTCATTGACCTGAGAGAGCGAGTAACCGGCAACGGCCGCATAGCTGGGTTGGCCGGTTGCGCCGCCACGGGCGCTCCACGTGTCGAGCTCCGCCATTTTGAAGGTAGTGTCGAGATTGCTCCATGCTTTTCTGTCGCCGGCCTGAGCGGCACGGAGCAGATCGCTGTACTGAAAGAGCATGATCTGCGGGGTCTTGGCCAACATGGTGTCCCATAGCTGCTCGGCATAACGGTCGAGATAGCGGCAGCCGTAAGTATCGACCCAGCCGCCGCCATTGCGTCCGGGGGCGATGTTATCGAAGTAACGGATGATTTCGTAGCTCTCGTACTGCTGGAGATGCTGATCGTTGTTAACGGGATCGCGAGTTTCCGTGCCGGTGTAGATGCCGTCGAAGATCCGGGGTTCCTGGTCGAGGTCGTAGCCATTGGCCTGGAAGTGCTCGTACCAGTTGGGGAACTTGATGATGACTTTGACTTTGGGGTTGACGGACCGGGCCGCGCCGACGACCAAGTCTCGGGAAACTTATCCATCATGGCCAGGCGGAAACGGGTCCAGCTCTGGCCGCCCTTCGCGGCGATGTCGGAGGCGGTCTTGGTGTTGTAGAAGAAGAAGTCGTCGAGGATGATCTCGTCGAAATGGCGCGCGGTGAGCTCGGCGAGATGTTGGACGAGTTCCCGCTGGGCGGGGTCGGTGTAGCAGAGGGAGATGAACTGGCCGGGTTCGACCTTCTGGGTGACCTTGAAGTTGCCCACGCGGCCCGCATTGTCGCCACCGCCGACATAGGCGATGCCGCCAGCGGCCTCGATGCCTTGATCGACAAAGAACTTCTTGACGGAATCGATGAGGGCATCATCGGCGACGAGTCCGCTTCGATAGGTTTCGATGTAGACCTTGTCGACTTTGACCTGGCTGGAGATTTCGGTCCAGGTTTTCCGAAGCCAGACGGGATCTTTCATCTGCTCCACCACGCCCACGGGGATGTAGACGGCGACGTGGAACTGATCGTGGGCGGGAGGCGGCGCAGCGCCTGATGGAAGGCAAGAGAGGGCAACGAGAATCGGCAAGAGCGCAAAGATGCGACGGGCCACCTTCGAGAGTCTCCTTTGTTAAAGGGTCCGACGCCATTGTACTTCCCCGGGGCTTCCCGGCGGAGCCCGGCAGGGGTCCCGACGTGGTACACGGTTACTTACTGGCCCGGCGCGAGCGCGACGTCTTTGTCCACGTACGGCACAATCACGATCTTGCCGGAATTTTCCAGACGATGATATGCCTCCGCGGCCGTGCTGTTTCGCACCTGGGTGCTTCGGAGTGGTGCCTCCATGGCTCCCGCTTTCAGGTGGACGTGCTCAAGATCCACGACGATCTCGCTAGCCGAAGAAGGAGAGGTATACAGTCGGGTTAATGATGTTAGACCATTGCACCAGCTTCGGTAGCCTGGTCGTGGCCGAAACGTCACCACGCTTCAACAGCGCAACCGCCACTACGCGGAGCCTCCGTTCTATTTTTGTTCTTGTCGCCGACCTTGTCCACGCCAGGGCCCAAGCCCAC
>JAJYCN010000298.1 GCA_021778335.1 Acidobacteriota bacterium
GCCACACTGCTCTGCCTGGCGACCGCGGTCTGCTACGCCGAAATGGCGAAGTTATATCCCGGCACAGGCAGCTCCTATTACTTCGCCGAGCAGTCGTTCCTGAATCACGAGAAGGCGTGGCCGTACGCGCGCCTCGCGAAATTCATCGTCGGCTGGGGCTCCCACCTCTACTACTGGGTCTACCCCGGCGTCATGGTCGGCACCATGGGCATCCTCTGCGGCTACATCGTCGGGACCCTCTGGCCGAACTTCATGAGCGCCTCGAATCCGGGGCCCATGTTCATGATGCTCATCGCGGTGTTGTTCTCCTTTGTCGTAGCCTACATCGCCTCGCGCGGCGTCAACGGATCCACTTCGGTCAACATCGCCATCAACGTCATCCAGATCAGCGCGCTGATCGTCTTCTCCGTGATGGCGCTCAGCTACCGCATGAATCATGCGCCGGGTAGCGTCGCCCTCCAGTTCGACTCCACCTCCGGCGATGCCTACAACTATCAGTTCCTCACCCAAAAGCAAACCGTCAACGGCCAGGCCACCGACGTCATCGTCCGCGACGCCAACGGCGTCCCCAAGCCTCTGCTCGACGCCTCCGGCAAGCCTGTGCCCTATACCGTCAGCTACCCGGAAAAGGACGACAAGGGTAACTTCCTTTCTCACCCCACCGCAAGCTCCGTCGTCGGCGTCCATAGCTTCGGCTGGATGTTCGTTCAGGCCACCATCGCGATCCTTATCTTGGTCGGCTTCGAATCGGTAACCGCCATGGGAGG
The DNA here is from genome assembly GCA_021778335.1 of Acidobacteriota bacterium. Lineage (GTDB taxonomy): Bacteria > Acidobacteriota > Terriglobia > Bryobacterales > Bryobacteraceae > JAJYKC01. The sequence goes on from JAJYCN010000298.1 coordinate 768, forward strand.
GGAAGCGAAAAACGCCAAACGAGACGTTCCCATCGCGGTCATCGTCTCGCTCCTCGTCCAAGGCTGCTTCTGCTACCTGTTCGAGTACTTCGCGGCAAATTACGTACTCAGTAGCGGCTACACCATGCAGAACGCCACCGGATCCGCGGCGCCGATCGGCGACCTCATGGTCATGGTCGGCGACGCCATCTTCGGCCCCGGCAACGGACGGACGTTCATGCTGATCCAGGCCTTCACCGTCTTCCTGGCGCTCATCGGCACCACGCTGAGCTGCATGAACACCGGCGCCCGCGTTACCTACGCCATGGGCAAGGACGACGAACTCTCCGGCGACCTCGGCGTGCTGCACACCAGGCACCTCACGCCGCACCGCGCCATCTGGACCCTCGCCGTCATCTCCGCCGTCATCGGCTGCGTCGTGGTCGCCATGATCTTCGGTGACGCCGGCGCCGTCGCCGACTCCACGCTCAAAACGCTTCCGCGGGGCTTCTGGTCCAGCGTCGGCTACGTCAACCATGACACCATGGCCGCGATGCCGAACAGCCTCCTCACCATCACGCTGGCCTCCAACTTCGGCACGTTCTTGCTCTACATGCTGAGCTGCGTCACCTGCATCGTCGCCTACCACAACCATCCGGCGTTCAGCTTCGTCAAGCATCTGGCGATCCCGGTCTTCGGCCTGCTGGCGAACCTGGCCTGCATGGCGTTCTACCTCATTGGGCCGTTCATGGGCTTCGGCACCAAGATGGAGCCGCTGCTCGCCCTCGGCATCGCCGCGGTCTGGGGCATCTACGGCGGCATCTACTTCATCCGCTCGAGCAAGGCCAAGGGCCGCACCACGCTGAATTCCCAGCGCGCCGTCGCCGCCAGCTAGCCTCAATCGTCGCCGGAAACGGACCGAGCGCACAGCGCGGGGCGCGCTCCGCGCCCCGGGACAACGTCCGCGCCCCGCTGCGTTGTGCGCGTTAAAGAAATGAAAAGGAGGTCATCAGCGGGATTCGGGGCGAGCCCTTATAAGCTCGCCCTCTTTTTTGATTCGTCTCTCTCGTTAACCTGAAACATGACGCCAAGCAACCCCGAGGCCGGCTCGGAACTCCTCGTCGAATTCGCCGAACTCTCCGACCCCGGCCGCCAGCGCGCCAACAACGAGGATTGCCTCGGCCACGCCGAGCCGTCTACACCCGGCCGCGTCCGCAGCCACGGCTGGCTCTTCGTTCTAGCCGATGGCGTCGGCGGCTCGGAAAAAGGCGAGGTCGCCTCGCGCGCCGCCGTCGACTGGTTCACCACCCGCTTCCCCGCCGCCCCCGCCGGCGAGCCCCTCGCCGCCCTGCTCACCCGCCTCGCCAAAGAAGCCAACAGCCACATCTACGAAACGGCGCACAACACCGGTCCGAACGGGACCTCCATGTCCACTACGCTGGTCGCCTGCGGGCTCCGGCATGACCGCCTTGTCGTCGCGCACGCGGGGGATTCCCGTTGCTACCTCATCCGCAACGGATCCACTCACCTGCTCACCCGCGACCACACCGTCGCCCAGGATCAGGCCCGTCTCGGCGTGCTCTCGGCCAAGGAGGCCGCGCGCGCGCAAACCCGCTATGTGCTCAGCCGCTCGCTCGGCAACGACATGTTCGTCAACGTAGACACCAACGACGTCCAACTGAGCGCGGCGGACGTGCTGCTGCTGTGTTGCGACGGCCTGTATAACTCGATTGAGCCCTCGGAAATGGCCGCCGTCGCCGGCCACGGCGGTGATCTTCGCGCCGCCGCCAAACGCCTCGTCGATCTTGCCAACCATCGCGATGGCAGTGATAATATAAGCGTTCAGATCATCCGGGTCCGGAGCGTGGAGCGCGTCGGAATGTACCGCGGGCGGCCCTATAAACTCCGCTAACTTGTCCCCGCTTATCCTCCCGCCTCGGATCTACTCATGACCGCTCTCACCACCGGCGCACAACTCGATCACTATCGCATCGAAGGCGTCGCCGCCCGCAGCGGCATGGCCTCCATCTTCCGCGCTACCGACCTGCTCACCGGCCGCCAGGTCGCCATCAAAGTCCCGCATCCGGAAATGGAAGCCGACCCGGTGCTGTTCGACCGCTTCAAACGCGAAGCCGAAATCGGACAAAAGCTTGACCACCCCGGCGTCATGAAAGTGTTCGAGTGTGTCACCGGCGAGCAGATGTACATGGTCATGGAATGGGTCGAAGGCCGCCTGCTTCGCCACGTTCTGCAGGAACAGCGCAAGCTCCCCGTCGACCGCGCCCTCCGCATCACCATCGCCATCGGCGACGCCCTCGACTACATCCACCGCAACGGCGTCGTCCATCGCGACTTGAAGCCGGAAAACATCATGATCGGCGCGGACGATCGGATTAAGCTCATCGACTTCGGTATCGCTTCGCAGCAAGGCGCGCGCCGCCTCACCTTTGCCAAGCTCTCGCAAGTGATGGGCACGCCCGATTACATCTCACCGGAGCAGGTCAAGGGCAGGCGCGGCGACGGCCGCAGCGATATCTACGCCCTCGGCGTCATGCTCTACGAAATGGTCACCGGCAAAACCCCGTTCACCGGGCCGAACGGCTTCGCCATCATGAACGACCGGCTGCTCAATAACCCCATCCCGCCGCGCGAGGCCAACCCGGAAATTTCACCCGAGCTGCAAGAGGTCGTCTACCGCGCCATCGAGCGGGAGCCGCAGAACCGCTATTCCACCGCCAACGAGCTCGCCTGGGACTTGGAACACCTCGACCAAGTCGGCGTCGAAGACCGCGCCGAGCTGCATAACTGGAAGAAGCGCCGCACCCCCATCGTCCGCCAGGTGCTCTTCTATGTTGCGATGGCGCTCATCCCCGTCGTCATCTTCGGTCTTCTGCTCTGGATCGCCAAGCGCTAAGAAGCATTACCTTTGCCAGAAGTCCTCGTTGTGGCTGACAAAGTCCGGATACGCGCCCGCGCCTAACTCGAATAAGTCGAGTCCCTGCCTCTCGCCTTCGGCAGCTACCCGCAGCGGGTAGAACTTATTCAGCACCCGGTTGAAACCGTAACTGACCGGCAAAACAAAGCCCAGCAGCGTCCCCACTCCGGCCAATTGCGCGATCCACTGACCTTCGGCCGTGCCCGGCGCCAGGAACCCGGCGGCCAGCAGTCCCCAGATCCCGGCGAACCCGTGAACCGAAATAGCGCCCGCCGGATCGTCGATGCGCAGGTGTAACTCCAGCCACTCGACCGAATAGACTACCAGCGCTCCGGCCACGATTCCCACCAGCATCACCCCCGCGGGCCGCATCAGCGAGCACCCGGCGCTCGAAGCCACCAACCCTCCGATCCAGCCGTTCGCGCTGAGCGAAGCATCGGTCTTTCCAAACCGCACCCGCGTGATCCCCGCCGCCACCAGCGCCGCCGAAGCCGCTCCCAGCGTCGTGTTCACCGCTATCAGCGCCGCCCGGCTCGCGCCTTCGCCCAGCAACAGAATCGCGCCGGCGCCGCCGAGCCCGATCCATCCAACCCACGCGAGAAAGCACCCAAGCAAAACGATCACCGCATTGTGTCCCGGCAGCGCCGAGGGCATGCCATCTGCGGTATATTTGCCGCGCCGCGGCCCGAGAATCCAGGTGACCGCAAGCGCGGTGAGGCCGCCTGTCACTTGGATCGCTCCGGCGCCGCCCGCATCGAGGAATCCCCGTCCCAACCCCGCGAGCCGCCCGCACTGCGCGAGCGATCCCACGCCCCAGGCCCAGTGAGCAAACATCGGAAACGTCAAGCCCGCTACCATCGCCGCCGAAGCGCAAGCCGCCCCCAACCGCCAGCGGTCCGCGCCGCTGCCCAGCGGAATCATCGCCGCAATTCCCGCGCTGAACATCCCCAGCACAACCGCGAGCGCCGTTGGGTTGTTCCAGTCGACGCCGCTCAAGAACATGCCGCCTGCCCCAAGCCAATCCCATGTCTTGCCGCCAAGCGTGATCATGCGTCCCGGCACTCCGGGTATGCCCTGCCAGCAGAATCCAAGCACCGCGTAGGCCAGCGCGGCCACGGAAGCGACTGAAAGCGAAGCCAGCATCGCGTGCGCGGCATTCCGCGATCGTCCCAGGCCGGCGTTGATCAGTGTGAGTCCGGCCGCGGCCAGAGGCGTGAGGAGTACGAAGCCGAGGCAGACGGCGCCTGTGTCCGGATTCATCGGCGGTCCCCGCGCGGTGCCAGATGACCGCGTGCGGCTACAACCAGGCCCAGCGCCTCAACCAGGACGCCGGCCACCGTAAAAGCGCCGCGCGAAGCTTCCGTCCGAAGCAGAACCAGCGCCGCCGCGACGATCCCCCATCCCGCCAGTAACAGCATGAATCCCGCGAGTTTCACCGGAGTTTGCCCATTATAACAGCGCACTCTGCCGGGCTTCACACTCACCGTGATATCGTTAACGAATCAAAATCGCGAAGGAGATCCGCACAATGCGAATGACACGCCGGCAAGCCATCGGCGCTATTGCGGCCGCCCCGGCCATCCTCACCCGCCGCGCCTCGGCCGATACGCCCGCCCTGGAAATCGAAAAGGGTCCATTCCAGGGCACGCGCGAATCGCTGAAGGCTTACCGCGTTCCCGATTGGTTCCGCGACGCCAAACTCGGCCTCTGGGCGCATTGGGGGCCACAGTCGGCGCCCGAGCAGGGCGACTGGTTCGCCCGCGGCATGTATCTCGAAGGAAACCACGACTACGAGTGGTTCCGCCAGAACTTCGGGCCCCAGTCCAAATTCGGCTACAAGGACGTCATCCCCACCTTCAAGGCCGAAAAGTGGGACCCTGGGCACCTCATGGACCTCTACGTCAATGCCGGCGCCAAGTACTTCGTCAGCATGGGCGTCCATCACGACAACTTCGATATGTGGAACTCCAAGTATCAGCCGCGCTGGAACGCCGCCGCCGCCGGTCCGAAAAAGGACATCGTCGGCATGTGGAAAGACGCCGCCCGCAAGCGCGGACTTCGCTTCGGCGTAAGCGAGCATCTCTCCAATAGCTTCGACTGGTTCGCTCCCTCCCACCTCGCCGACAAAGACGGCCGCTACGCTACCGTTCCCTACGACGGCAGCGACCCCGCCTTCGCCGATCTCTATCACAGCTATAAGGACATGCCGTTCGGCTTCGCCGAATCCGCCAAACCCATGGGCCGCGTCGCGCCCGATTGGTGGAAACTCCAGTACTTCAACCGCATCAAGGACCTGATCGATCAGCACCAGCCGGACTTGCTCTACACCGACGGCGCCATCCCGTTCGAAGAATACGGACTAAGTCTCGTCGCCCACGTCTACAACGTAAGTGCGAAGTTACACGGCGGAAAGTGCGAGGCAATTTACACGAGTAAGCGCGCCGATGACTGCGCCGAAGGAACCTGCGCGCTCGACCTCGAACGCGGCGTCGTCGACAAAATCTGGCCCGACCCCTGGCAGACCGACACCTGCATCGGCCAGTGGCACTACCGCCGCGACATCGTCTACAAAACTCCGAAAATCGTCATCGACATGCTCGTCGACATCGTCAGCCGCAATGGCAACCTGCTTCTCAACTTCCCGCTGCCCGGCTCCGGCATGCTCGACGGCCGCGAACTCGCCGTCCTGACCGGACTCACCGAATGGATGAAGGTGAACAGCGAAGGCATCTACGCGACGCGCCCCTGGAAGATCTACGGCGAAGGGCCGAGCACGCTGCCAAAGCCCGAACGCGCCGGGAACATGGGCTTCAACGAACGCAACCGGCGCGAGTTGACGTCCGGGGACATCCGCTTCACCACAAAAGGCAACACGCTGTTTGCCTTCATCATGGGCTGGCCGCCTTCCGAAGTCGAAATCGCCGCCCTCGGCTCCGCAAGCCCACAACAGCCCGGCAAAATCCGCCGCGTCGAGCTGCTCGGCCACAAGGGGAAGCTGCAGTGGAGCCAGAGCGATAAGTCGCTCAAGGTCCAGATGCCTCCCGAGCGTCCCTGCGAGTTCGCCATGACCTTGAAGGCGACGCTCGCCTGAAACTCGTTCACAACGCCGCGAGTGCGACCCATCTCGCTTACTTACAACGACTTACCCGCCCGGCCTCGGCTTCCGTTTTCCTTGACGCCTGCTACACTTACAGGCGTTGATAGTTCCTGGCCAGGAATATCCGTTCGATAGAGTAATGCGAAGCTCTCCAGGACGCGGCGGAGGTACTGCCATAACGCTGCTGAACCCGCAGAAAGAGAGAATTGCCGTCGGCCTGTGCGACGGTTACTGGTTGGAAAACCGGGACCGCCCTGCTCATGATGATCCTCGACGGCAAAATTATCGCCACCGCCGGCATGGAGTCTTAACTGTAGTGGTCTTATAAAACCGGAGTTTGGATGCATCAGGCAGCCTTGGGCATTCCAGTAAGCCGCAGCGGCCTTTCGAGGCCGAGAGTAAGTCGCCCGACCGTCTCGATCCCAGGGTGTTATCCTCGTCCAATCGTTGTTCCCAACAGGCCTTGCAGAAGAGGCATTCCCGCCCGGCTCTTCGGAGCCGGGCGGCCGAACGTTAAC
>JAJYCN010000019.1 GCA_021778335.1 Acidobacteriota bacterium
CGCGGTGGATCCAGAAGCACGACCTGGCATACAGCTTTCCGTCGAGCCTCACCATCGAGTACAGGGGCATTGAGCGCGATCATAGTTATTGATCGTAGCGATGAACGAAGCCTCTTTACTTGCGCGAGTGCCGGCGTCTCGTCGCGGCCTGGTGCTTGGAATCGGAGACGACGCGGCGATTTACCGGCCGAAAGCGGACGAGGATCTGACCTTCACGACGGATCTATTCATTGAGAACGTGCATTTCCGGGCGCGGGGGCCCGGGGCGATATCGGCGGAGCAGGCCGGGTATCGCGCGATGGCGCGCTCGCTGAGCGATGCGGCGGCGATGGGGGCACGGCCGAGGTTCTGCCTGGTGTCGCTATCGCTGGCGCCGTGGACGACTGTGCGGTGGTTTGACGGCTTCTATCGCGGATTGCTGGGCCTGGCGGATCGGTATGGTTGCACCCTCGCCGGCGGGGACTTGTCGCATACGCCGCAGGTCGTTTGCGACGTCATGGTGTGCGGTTCGGTGCCGAAAGGGAAGGCGCTGCGGCGCGATGGGGCACGTGTGGGGGATGTCTTGTACGTTTCGGGATCGCTAGGCGGATGGCGGCACCGTCCGATGCCGGTTCCGCGGCTGGATGTCGCGCGCAAGATACTGGGGCGGGCGACGGCGGCGATGGACGTCAGTGATGGGCTGGCGCTGGATCTGCACAGAATGTGCCTGGCTTCGGGCGTTGCCGCGAGGCTCGACGTGACGCCGCCGGTCCTCCGCGGGGCGACTCTAGAAGAGGCCCTCCACGCCGGGGAAGACTACGAACTTCTGTACACGGCGCCGAAGGGGGTTCGCATGCCGGGGCATCGTTTAGGGACAATCGAGAAAGGCCCGCCCGGGCGGATTACGCTTTTGGGCAAGCCGCTCTCTCCCCATGGATACGACCATTTCGAGTCCCGCGCTCGTTCTTGATCTGATTGAAGCCTTTCGCCGCTCGAAGACGATGTTCGTCGCGGTGGAACTGGGCATCTTCGACGGGCGCCGCCCGGCCGAATACCGCGAACTGACGCGCCTGCTCGATGCCTGCTGCGCGCTCGGACTGCTCGAGCGAGAGAACGGTGTTTACCGGAACACGCCCGTGGCGGACGAATATCTTCGTTCGGATTCGCCGCGAACGCTAACCGGGTATATCAAGTATTCGAACCGGGCGCTGTATCCGATGTGGGGCAACCTGGAAGACGCGGTGCGAGAAGGGACGCCGCGATGGGGGCAGACCTTTGGCCTCGACGGGCCAATCTTCGACAGCTTCTTTCGCGACGATGCCTCGAAGCGCGAATTCCTGCTCGGCATGCATGGATTCGGACAAATTGGTTCGCCGGCGGTGGCCGCGGCGTTCGACCTGTCGTCTTTCCACCGGCTAGTGGACCTCGGCGGAGCGAGCGGGCATTTAGCGAAGGCCGTTCAGGTCCGCTATCCGCATATGGAGTGCGCCGTCTTCGATCTGCCTGCGGTGGCAGCGGAATTTCCGGGTGTGATACCGGGAAATTTCTTCACCGATCCTCTGCCCCCGGCGGACTTGTACACGCTGAGCCGCATTCTGCACGACTGGGGTGAGGAGAAGATCGCGCTGCTGCTTCGGCGCGTTTTTGCGGCGCTGCCAAATGGTGGAGCGCTTCTGGTGGCCGAGAAGATTCTGAATGAAGATCCACCGGGACCCGTGGCGGGTCAGATGCAGTCCCTGAACATGCTCGTATGCACCGAAGGCCGCGAGCGGACGCTGAGCCAGTACCGGGAATTGCTCGAGAGCGCCGGCTTCATAGGCATCGAAGGGCGGAAGACCGGCACGCTGCTAGATGCCATTCTGGCGCGCAAGGCTGTCTAATTCGGGTGGGGCCCGAAGGAGCCTTGTTACAATTGAGGACGGCCTGCGTCATCTCAACTACACTTTAAGGACTTACCGATGAAAGGCGTCGTTCTCGCGGGGGGCACCGGCAGCCGTCTGTTCCCACTCACAAAGATCACCAATAAGCACCTTCTGCCTATTTATGACAAGCCGATGATTTACTACCCGATCCGGACGCTGGTGGACGCAGGCATCCGTGACATCCTGATCGTCACGGGCGGGCGAAATGCAGGCGATTTTTTGCGCCTGTTGGCGAATGGGAAAGAGTTTGGACTCACGCACCTGGATTTCACCTACCAGGAGGGAGAAGGTGGGATTGCGGATGCGCTGGGGTTGGCGGAGCATTTCGCCGACGGTTCGAAGTTGTGCGTGATTCTCGGCGATAACCTCATCGAAGGCAGCATTCGCGAGGCGGCCGACGAGTTCCGGCGGCAGGAGCGCGGGGCGAAGATCCTGCTGAAACAGGTATCGGATGCCGAGCGCTTCGGCGTGGCCGAGATTCAGGATGGCCGGATTGTAAGGATTGAAGAGAAGCCTCTGCGGCCGAAGTCGAATTACGCCGTCACCGGGATCTATATGTACGACGGGACAGTTTTCGAAAAGATTCGCACCTTGGTGCCTAGCCGCCGTGGGGAACTAGAGATCACCGACGTCAACAACGCCTATATCCACGAGGGCGCGATGACGTTCCATCATCTGGAGGGCTGGTGGACCGACGCGGGCACGTTCGATTCTCTGCTGCGGGCGAGCAATTTGGTTGCGCAGTCCGTGCGGAGCGCCGTCGAGGAACCAGCGGCCTTGCCGGCGAGCAAATAGTTAACTGGGCTCCTGGACGACTTCCAGGAGATAGCCGAGCGATTTCGGGTGGACGAAGAATACGGTTGTTCCCCGAGATCCCGGGCGGGGAGCTTTGTCGATGATTTCGAAGCCGCATTCTTTGACCGCGGCGAAGGCGGTCTGGATATCGGCCACGCGGAGCGCGAAGTGGGCGAAGCCGCCGCAGCCGCCATTGCGGTCGATGAGTTTCTGCACGGGTGAGTCATCGGAGAGCGGTTCCAGGAGTTGGATGAGGTTCGGGCCCTCGCCGATTTGGAGTAAGACTTCCCGGACATGGTCGGTTCCGTGGACTTCTTCACGATGGATCTCGCGGTAGCCGAGGGACAAGTAGCAGCCGACCTCGGTTTCAAGTTCGCCGCGTTTGACGGCGATGGCGATGTGGTCGATGAATTGAAAGCCTGGGATGCCGTGCATGAGAGGTTCCTCGGAAGCTGTCAGTTTCGCATGCGGGATCGCACCGGTGTCGGGATGGGCAGTGTCGGGATGGGCAGGCGGCCGGTCCTAGCCGGGCTTGCCGGCCGTAGCTTACGCTAATGGCAGTAAGAACGGGTTTGGAGGGAAAGGTACTTCATGTCAAGGAATAGCTCCCGCCGCGACATGCTCAAACTAGCTGCGGCGGGGATGACGGTGCTGGCCGCAAAACGGCCGGCGCCAGCCGGCGACACGCCCGAAGGCTCGATTGCGGTGCGTGTCACGGCAGGTGAAAAGCGGTATGCCGAGGACGAGGCGGTTTCCTGGCGGCCTCGCCAGGGAGGCGGGACGGGGATCGAAATCGACCCAGCAAAAGGCTTCCAGGACATCCTTGGCTTCGGCGCCGCGTTTACGGACGCGGCGTGCTATCTGATCCACCAACTTGGCGAGGAGAAGGAGCAGGCGCTTCTCGAGGAGTTTTTCGATCCCAGTCAGGCGGGATTCAGCGTGTGCCGCGTGCCGATCGGATCAAGCGATTACGCGCGGGGCGTGTACAGCTTCGATGAAGGCGCACCAGATCCCGAAATGACGCGGTTTTCGATCGCGCATGATCGCGCCTACATCCTGCCGGTGTTAAAGCAGAGCAGGCGGATAAATCCCGAGTTGTTCCTGCTCGCTTCGCCGTGGAGTCCGCCGGGGTGGATGAAAGCGAACGGCTCGATGCTGGGTGGGAACATCCGGGTGCGGTATTTCGACGCTTATGCGCGGTATTTCGCGCGGTTCCTGGAAGAGTATGCGGCGGCAGGTGTGACTGTGAATGCGGTCACCTCTCAAAACGAAGTGGACACGGACCAGGATGGGCGGATGCCGGCGTGTCTGTTCTCGCAGGAGAACGAGATTGGGTTTGTGGCGGAGCATCTTGGGCCGCTGCTCGAGCGGCGCGGACTGAGCACCAAGATCTGGATCCTGGACCATAACTACAACCTTTGGGGACGGGCGATCTGCGAGTTGGACGACCCGCAGTTGAACCGGTACGTCGATGGCGTCGCCTGGCATGGCTACGTGGGCGAGGTCACGGCAATGACGCGTGTTCATGAGGCACATCCAAACAAGCACGCCTACTGGACCGAGGGAGGGCCGGACCTCGACGATCCGAAGTACGCAACCGCCTGGACGAAATGGAGCGAGACGTTTACCGGAATTCTGGCGAACTGGGCGCGGTGCATCATCGGCTGGAACCTGGCGCTGGATGAGAATGGAAAGCCGGACATCGGTCCGTTCCGGTGCGGTGGGCTGGTGACCATTCACTCGGGGACGCAGCACATTACGCGGAGCGGGATGTACTGGGCGCTGTCTCATTACGCCAAGGCGATACGGCGCGGCGCGAAGCGGATCGGTTCAACGGGTGCGATGGATGGGGTGTCGCACGTGGCGTTCCTGGACCGGGACAAGAAGAAGATTCTGATGCTGACGAACCGGGATGAGGCCCGGGAAGTGGTGGTGCGGGCGGCGGACCGGGAGGCGGCGGTAAGTTTGCCGAAGAATTCGATTGTGACGCTGAGCTGGAATTGAGGCTACCGGCTCACGATAGGTGGCTGGGAGGCAGGGACTCGAACCCCGATACGCAGATCCAGAGTCTGCAGTCTTACCATTAGACGACCTCCCAATGCCCTGGGCGCCTTTCTTCAAAGTGTAGCAAACCAGGGCCGCTTTTAGCCGCGATCAGCGTGTGGCGATGAGGGCTTTGGTAAGGCCCAGGAAGCGTTCGCGGAGGAGGTGCGCGCCGGGGAAGATGTGCCGCAGAGTGGCGGCGTCGAGGAGGCGGACTTCGTTGAGGAAATGGGAGATGTAGTAATTGCGCTCGTCGGGTTTGGGGCGGGCGAGGAGTTGCCAGACGTTGAAGCGGGGGATGAAGCGGCGCTGCCATGAGCGGGGCAGGTAATGGACGAAGGGCGTGAGCAGGTGTAGATCTCGGGGGAAGCGGCGGTTGGGAGTCTGGACCCAGTAGTGGATACCGACGCGGGCGATTTCATCGGCGAAGGCGCGCTGGGCGGCGGGGTCGCCGACGTGTTCGATGACTGAGTTGCTGAAAACGATGTCGAAGGAGCGGTCGGGGAACGGGAGGCGGCGTCCGTCACCGGAAACCCAGGCGACATCGGGCGGGGCGGCTTCTTTGGCGCGGGGCGTGTTGAGGATGGTGAGGCGGGGGCGGACGGTGGTGAACTCCCAGTTAGCGGGAGTGCCACCGACGTCGAGGACTCGGGTCGCAGAAGTGAGGGCGAAGTATCGCTCGAACTGGCGCATTCGCCGACGGCGGAACCGGCGGATAGCGGACTGAACGAGGCGGTTGGTTGCGGACATCGGAGGGCGGATCAGCGCCCGCCGTAGAACGAGTGGGTCGGGGGAGGGGGATCGGTCCCGCGGACAGCGCGCCAGATTTCAGCGTTCATTTCGTCGTCGTCATTGCGGTCGGCTTCGCTAAAGTCCATGTGGCGGGCCGCGGCGCGGGCGTTGGGCGGGTTGTGGGCATCGAGCGGCACGCGGGGCTTTTCGGCGTCGTAGGGGGCCAAGTTGGGCGTGTTCGAGAATGCGCGCCACATGGGTGCGGCCGCTGCGTCGAAGTGCGTCATCGGGTGCAGGCCGAGAATGAGTTCGATGGTGCGCAGCACGGAGGTGGTGTTGTACATGGTGCTGTCGACGATGCCGCGCCGGGTGTAGGCGGAGAGAACAAAGACGGGCGAGCGGTGGCTGTCGATGTGGTCGGGACCGTTCTGGGCGTCATCTTCGATGACGAAGATGGCGGTGGAGGGCCAGAACTTGCTGTGCGAGACGGCTTCGACGAGGAGGCCGAGCGCGTAGTCGTTATCGGCAAAGAGGGAAACGGGCGAGAGCTTGCCCGGAGCCGCGCCGTACGTGTGGTCGTTGCCGAGGCGCATGAGGATGAGTTTGGGCATGCCGCCGGAAGCTTCGAAGGCTTTCAGGTCGCGGAGAAAGACGCGGATGCGGTCGACATCGGCGTAGTTGAGGTCGAAGCCGCGATAGTCGCGGTTGGTAACACCTGCGAGGATGGGGTCGCGGACGGAGGCCACCTGTTCGCCGTCAGGCTGCAAGGGCCGCTCGTTGACGAAGTGTCCGTAGTTCCGCATCGAGATTCCCGCAGCGTCGGCGTTGGTCCAGAGATAACCGGCGGGCGGGATCGCGGCGATGTCGCCTCCTTCATAGTCGTAAGTGGGGCGGCGCTTGGCGTAGGAGTTCGGCCAAAGTTTTTGGACGTAGTCGGGTGCGATGGCCGCATCGGCCCAATTGTGGCCGTCGGCGCTGACGTCGGAATTGACGTAAAAGTTATCGAAGAGGACGAACTGGCGGGCGAGTTTGTGGTGGTTGGGGCCGGCCTTTTCGTCGAAGATGGCCAGCGAGGGGTCGCTCGCGCCCTTGCCGATGTCGCCTAAGACCTGATCATAGGTGCGGTTTTCCTTGACGACGTAAATTACGTGCTGGATGGGCGAGGGGGCTCCGGCCGAGGGGACGGGATTGCCCGAGGGGACTTCGGCCTGGTCGAGAAGGTTGTCGTCGTAAGGGGACTGCGAGATCACGTCGCGGGTGTAGGCGGCCAATTGCGGGGAACGGAACGGCGGTATGAAGGAGGCAGTGCCGGTCTGGATCTGAGCAACGTAACCCGCATGGGCATCGCTCGACTCATATGGCGCGGCGCGGTGCAGCGGGTTTGGGCCGTTCGGGTTGGGGTAGCTGCGGCCGCCGCGGCCGTTTAGTACCACGAGGCCGCCATCGGCGAGGACGGTGACGGCGGTGGGATACCAGCCGGTGGGAACAAAGCCGAGCACGAGGCTCGATCCCTCTTCGACGTTGACGACGGCCACGGCGTTCGCGTCCGAGCAGGCGACGTAGAGGCGCGTTTGGGCCGCGTTGAGGCTGAGGGCACTCGGCGTCATGCCGAGCGGATGGCGGGGCGTCGTGGCGACGTTGATGGACTCTAGGCGATGGAGGGTGCTGCCGGCGTAACCGACGACATAGACATTGTTGGTGTTGGCGGCGGCTACAAAGAGGCGGGCCGAGTACGCAGGCGTGTCGCCATCGATGTCGCCCTGCGGCTTGCGGGTACTCCAGACCATGTCCGTGGGGTGAGCGCCGATGGCGAGTGCGTTCATTTTATAACCGGTGGCCGGGTCGTGCTGATAAAGCGTGCCGTCCGCCCAGCTTGTGACGAAATAGGACTTGCCGTCGGGGGCGAAGGTGATGCGGTAGGGGCGGCGGCCCGTGGCGAAGTGGTTAATGACTTCGCCCGTCTTGAGGCGGACGACGTCGATTCGATTGCGGTAAAGGCTGCAGGCGTAGAGCAGCGTTCCGTCGGGCGAGACGGCGACATCGCCGGTGAAATCGAGCGCGCCGGGAATGCCTGTGACGAGCGGAATTGTGCGAGAGGCGTGGAGAGCGCCTTCGGGAGAGACGCTGAATTCGAAGATGGCGGCTTTCGATCCGCCGCCGACCCAGAGGGTGCGTTCGTCGGAGGAGAGGGTGAGGCCGAGCCAGCCGTCGGGCACGGGCGTGCGCGAGAGTTCCTTACGATCGGCGACGCTGAGGACGCTCACAGAGGGCGGGTTGTAGCCGCCGTTGAGGACGAAGATCAGCTTTCCGTCTTTGGACAGGCGCTCGGTCATGGGCAGCGTGTCGAGAGGGATCTGCGCGCCGGCGGGTTTCAGGCGCCAGCCGCTGTTGAGAAGGAAGGTGCCGTCCGGCTGAGGGCCGACGTGTTCCTGTGGCAGCGCTTGTGCGATGAGGAGACTTGCTCCGAGGAACGGGATGAGAAAGATGCAGGATTTCACGCGCATGACTTGAGGGGTTTCACTCAGAAAATTGTTGGGCGATGGGAAATCGGCGGCCTATGCCGAAGGCCTTAGTGGTGACTTTGAGGCCGGGCGCGGCTTGTTGACGCTTGTATTCGTTGCGGTCGACTTTGTTGACAATGTCTCGAACAAGCGCGAGCGGGAGATTTTCGGCGGAAGAAATTTGTTCCGGAGAAAGGGAGTTTTCGACGTAGCCGGCGAGGATACGGTCGAGCGTGCCGTAGGGAGGAAGGGAATCGGAGTCCTTCTGACCGGGGCGGAGTTCGGCGGAGGGGGCCTTGCGGAAGACGTTTTCGGGGATGGCGCCCGGACGGCGGCGGTTGGCGACGTGGGCGAGTTGATAGACGAGGGTTTTTGGAACGTCGCTGATGACGGCGAGGCCGCCGCACATGTCGCCGTAGAGCGTGCAATAGCCGACGGCAAGTTCGCTTTTGTTGCCGGTGGTGAGCACGAGGGCGCCGGTTTTGTTCGACAGGGCCATAAGGGTGAGGCCGCGGAGGCGGGACTGGATGTTTTCTTCGGTGACGTCGGCGCTGGCGCCGTGGAACAACGGCGCCAGCGTTGAGATCATGGCGTCGTAGCCGGCGCCGATGGAGACGAGTTCGAAGCGGATGCCGAGGTTGGCGGCGAGGGCGCGGGCATCTGTAACGGAGTGCCCGGAGGAGTACGGGCCGGGCATGCCGACTCCGGTGACGCATTCGGGGCCGACGGCGTCAACGGCTATGGCGGCTACGAGGGAAGAGTCGATGCCGCCTGAGAGGCCGATCAAGACACGGGAAAAACCGCATTTGCGAATGTAGTCGCGGGTGCCGAGGACGAGCGCTTCGTAGACGGCCTCACATTCATCGGCGTGAGAAGCGTGGTTGTCGCCGGCAAGGGAGACGTCGTCGAAGAATACAATGTCTTCCTCGAAGGACCTGGCTTCGGCACGGATCTCGCCGGTTGCGTCCATGGCGAAGCTTGCGCCATCGAAAACGAGTTGGTCATTGCCGCCCGTTTGATTGACGTAGACGAGAGGGAGGCTGGCATGGCGTGCGGCGGCGGCGAAAATTTCGCGGCGAAGGCGGCGCTTGTTCTGGTAGTAAGGTGAGGCGTTGATACTGATGAGGGTTTCCGCGCCGGCGTGGGCGATTTCGGCGAGCGGATCGCGGCGGTAGAGCGGGCGTTGCCAGTACTGTTTGTCGTTCCAGGCGTCCTCGCAGATCACAATCCCGATGCGGCGGCCGGCGAATTCGAAGATATGCTGCGATTCTGCGGGGCGGAAGTAGCGGCCTTCGTCGAAGACGTCGTAGGTGGGGAGGAGGACCTTGTTCTGGATGAAAACGATGCGGCCACCCCGGAGGACGGCGGCGCTGTTAAAGAGGCTTTTCCCTTCGCCGGAAGTGGCGCGAGTGATGGCGCCGACGACGAGAGCGGCATGGAGCGAGGCGGTTTCGGCGGCGAGGGCCTGGAGGCCAGCTTCGGAGCGAGAGGCGAAGCTTTCTTTTTCGAGGAGATCGCGCGGAGGGTAGCCGGTAAGAGCAAGTTCGGGGAAAACAACAAGCTGAGCCCCGGCGCCGTCCGCGCGGCGGGCGGACTCGGCGATGCGGCGGGCGTTGGCTTCGAGTGCCCCGACGGTGGTGTTAATCTGCGCCAGCGCGATGCGCATGCAAGCCTACTATTCTAGCCGTCCGCAAGCGCACCGCGCCGGGTTCGCGCATCAGCCAGACTTGCGGCTGGAATATTTGTTGAGCCGCTGGATGAGTGAGTGGGCGATCGCCGGGGGTTTCACTTTGCCCTCGGCGAGTTCGGTATTCGTGACCTGACGGCCGTAGAGGGCCTTATTGGAATCGTCGTCGGGGCGAAGAGTAGCGCCGTTCAGGGCGACGCCGGCGAAGACGCCGCGCGCGCGCGACCAACTCAGGATTTCGGCGTGCATCATGGCGTCGGTTTCGGCAGCGGAGGTGCGTCCGACGGGGCCGGCGGCGACGGAGGCATCCGCGCCCAAAGTGAACTTGTCTTTGAGCAGTTTCTTCATGCCATCTTCGTTCATGACCAGCATGACGACGTCAGTTTCCGAGCCACCGATCTGAAAGCCGAAGCTTCCGCCTTCGACGCGCACGGCGCCCGGCGCGGACCAGCCCACATTGTGCGGGCCGCGGCAGGAGAAGAAGCCTCTGCCATACTTGCCACCGATAATGAATGCCGCTTTCTTCACCCCGGGCACGATGACCACGCACTCAGCCTTGTCCATCAAGTCCTGGGGGATCGATCTGTCGGGCGTCTGCATGATTTCTCTCAGGACCGTTGTAGAATCCGACAGCCGCTGAGGTACGTCGTTGGCGGCCAAGGCCAATGTCGAGCTTAAAAATAGATAGACCAATAGTTTAGATTTCATATTTGTTCCTCCGGGACTAGTGTAGCAACGCAGCCCGTTTCTGTTGTCGTATCAGAAGACTCCCAGCCAAGCGCACGTATTGGGTTGAGTAGACTGGAATTTGGCTTCCGCGGTTCTCGCCCTCACGCTCGCACTGGCAGCCGGTCCGGTTCCTTCCTGGCACACCGAAGCGCAGAACGCAGAGCGTAAGCTACATGCCATTGAGGGAGGGCGAGTGAGGCGTGGGGAGACTGTCACGTTCACGACCGGCGAAGTGAATGCATTTCTGCAGAGCCGGATTCCGGTCTATGCGCCCGGAGCTGTGCGGGATTCGCGTGTGCGGTTTGCGCCTTCGGCAGGATCGGCGTCCGCATTGGTGGACTTTGTGAAGCTCCAGCGCGCCACCGGGAGTGAACCGAATTGGATGATCGCTAAGTTGATCGAGGGAGAGCGCCCGGTTGAGGTTTCCGCGCATTTGAAATCCTCCGGCGGCTGGGCGACGATCTATCTGGACCGGGTGGCGATCTCGGGCGTGGCGGTGTCGGGTTCGCCGCTCGATATGTTGATTTCGACGTTTGTGAAGCCGCTGTTTCCGGATGCGAAGGTGAACGAACCGTTCGAGCTGGGATACGGCATCGAGCGGTTGGAGATCACGCCGGAGGGGTTGCGGGTGCGGCTGCGGCGGTGAGCGTCCGAGCCGCTTCGCGAGCGCTGGCGATACAGTCGGGCAGGCCTATGCCGCGGTATGCGTTGCCGGCGAGGCGAAGTCCCGGGAGTTGCGTGGCCAGCCGATCGATTTCAGCGAGGCGACCGGGGTGGCCGACGGTGTACTGGGCCATGGCGCGAGGCCAGCGCGAGACTTCGGCAAAGAGGGGTTCGGCGCGGTGGTTGAGAATGCGGTCGATTTCTTCGCGGGTGTGGCGGATGACGGTCTCGTCGGATTCAGCCATGAGATCGGCGCCGTAGAAGCAGCGAAGGAGGGCCAAATCGTCGGGGGCGCGACCGGAGAACTTGTTATGGACGAAAGTGCAGGCGAGCAGGCGGTCCCGCTCGCGCATGGGGACGAGGAAACCGAAACCAGGGGGAAGGTGGGAGCAATCCGCGCGGCGGTAGCCGAGGGCAACGGTCATGGCGTCGTGGTAGGGGATCGTATCGAGGAGGGACGCGAGTTCAGGGCTCGAGTGGCGGAGAAGACTTGAAGCGGCCCAGGCGGGGCAGGCGACGATTAAGCCGTCGGCATCGAGCCAAGATCCGTTCACACGGAGACGCCAGGCGCCGTCGTGCTGGTGGGCAGTTTCGACCTCGCCGCGCACAAGCTGGACCTGGCCCAAGATGCGCGCTTCGATGGCTTCGATGAGCGAGCCGAGACCTTGGCGGAGGGTGCGGAAGAGCGGTCCGCCGGCCCCGCGGGCCTTTTGCCGCGCCGCGAGCGCACCGCGGGTGAGGCTGCCGTAGCGCTGCTCCATTTCGAGGAAGCGGCCCAGCACGGCCGTGGCGCTGAGCTTTTCCGGATCGCCGCCGTAGACGCCTGCCAGAAGCGGCTCGCCGAGGTAGTCGACCATTTCCTGGCCGTAGTGGCCGCCGAGGAACTGGCTGACGGAGCGATCGCCGGGCGCTCTCGGGGGGCGGCGGAAGTATTCGGCCGCCATGCCGATTTTTGTGCGCCAGCCGATGAGGCGGGTCGAGAGCATGGGACGGACACGCGAGGGCGCGACCATCATGAGGCCTTCGGGAAGGGGCAGAAGACGACCACGCTTGAGGATGTAGGTGACGCGGCCGTGGTCGTTGGAGCCGATGACGTCGGACTCCAGCCCGAGTTCGCGGATGATTTCGAGGGCGGCAGGCTTGGCGGCGAGAAAGCTATCGGGGCCGCACTCAATGATGCAGCCCCGGACGCGGGACGTGCGAACGACACCACCGAGCCGTGGCTCTTTTTCGACGAGAACGACCTCGGCGCCGGCCTGCCGCAGGTAGTAAGCGGCGGCGAGCCCCGTGATTCCCGCCCCGGCAATGGCGACCCGCATCCGAGAAAGACCTACGGCCGGAACTCGCGCACGATCTGGACGACGGCCTTGACGTTTTCGACCGGCGTACCGGGGAGGATCCCGTGGCCGGTGTTGAAGATGTGGCCGGGACGGGTGCCGGTGCGCTTGAGCAACTCGTGAACCTTGGATTTCAACTCCGGCAGTGGGGCGAAGAGCGAGGCGGGGTCGAGATTGCCCTGCACGGCGGACCGGTAGCTGATGTCCATCCAGGCGAGGTCGATGTTGACGCGCCAGTCAACGCCCATGACGTCGCCACCGGCCGCGTGAAGCTCGCGGAAGAAGCCGGCGACGCCGGTGCCGAAGTGGATCACCGGGACACCAGCCGAGCGGATCCGTTCGATGAGGGCGCGGGAGTAGGGGGCGACGTAGCGGACGTAGTCGTCCGGGCCGAGGCAGCCGGCCCAGCTATCGAAGACCTGGATGGCTCGAGCGCCGCCGGCGATCTGTGAAATGGCGAACGGTCCTAGAACGTCGACGAGTTTCCCCATGAGACGGCGCCAGAGAGTCTCGTCGCGATACATCATCTGCTTTGTTTTGAGGAAATCGCGGGAAGCGCCCCCTTCGATCATGTAGCTGGCGAGAGTAAACGGGGCTCCGACGAAGCCGATGACGGGGACTCGGCCAGCGAGGGCGCGGGCGACCATCTGGATGGCTTCGTTGACGTAGCCGAGGTCGTCGGTATTAGAGATCGAGAGGGAGTCGATGTCGTCCGAGGTGCGGACGGGGTTCGAGATCAGGGGGCCGCGGCCCTCGACGTAGCGAAGCTTCAGGCCCATTGGTTCGACGGGAAGGAGGAGGTCGGCGAAGATGATGGCGGCATCGACGTCGAGGATTTCAACCGGTTGCAGCGTGACGGCGGCGGCTAGGTCGGGGCGTTTGCAGATTTCGAGGATACCCGCGTGGGCGCGGACCTCGCGGTACTGCTTCAGATATCGTCCAGCTTGCCGCATAAACCAAACCGGCCGGACGTCAGTCGGCCGGCGACGGCAGGCATCGAGAAAACGGCTCGTCATTGTAGCCATGCGCATGGCGTGTCCAGTTTGTCCTCGCAGTAGAAGACGCGAAACTCCTTATTTTTGTGCTTCGCGGTCCAGTCCCGGCCCAGGATGTAGTACGGCTTGGCCCAGGCTTCGCTGTCGATGGTCCGTGGGGAGATGATGGATACCGAAAGTGTGCCCATGGAGGGGTAGCCCGTGCGGGGGTCCATGATGTGGCTCCACATCTTCCCGTCGGCGTAGAAGAATTTCTCGTAGTTGCCCGAGGTGGAGAGGGACTGGTCCTTGAGCCAGACGGCGGCGGCGGTTTTGGAGGTATCCCGAGGGTTTTTGATGCTGATTTTCCAGCCCGGCTCTCCTGGGGGGGCGCCGATGGCGTAGATGCTGCTCGAAGCGCCGGAGACGAGCGCGGATTTGACGCCGTCCTGTTTCAGGATGTCCGCCATGCGATCGACCGCGTAACCTTTCCCGATGCCGCCCGGATCGATGTTAACCCCGAGCCTGGCGAAGCGGACGGTATGGTTCCGCGGGTCCAACTCGATGTTGCGCCAGCTCACATCTTCTAGAGCGGCTTCGACTTCGGAGCGATGCGGCAGGTGACCGGAGCCCTTGTAGAATCCCCAAACCTTCATGAGCGGGCCGACGGTAATGTCGAAGGTTCCTTCGCTTTGGCGGCTATAAGAGACGCAGTCCTGAAGGAGCTGAAACAGTTCTGGCGAGACCGTCACCGGTTGGCGTCCGGCGAGACGGTTGACGCGGCTCCACTCGCTATCGGGAAGGTAGTTGGAGAGCAACTGATTCAGCCTGCGGGCCTCCTCGAGCGCCTGCGCGATCGCAGTTTCGAGTTCTGCACGATCGGTTCCATAGGCGGCAATTGTGAACGCACCGCCCATGGCGTCCACACTGCCTTCGGCGCGAAGCTGCGGTGCGGCCGTGGAGCCGGCCCACAGCGGAAGCGCCAGAAAACACAGGGCGGTAAACAACAAAGTTACCACAATGTGTTTCATTTTCCTTATTTTTTTTCGCGGGGTTGGGCTCATTCGCCATCACTCCGCGGGCGCCCGCGCCGGATTCGCTTCAGTAAGCGCTCCATCCGGCTGCCAGGCTGGAAGGCGATGGCGGGTTCGAAGTGCAATTCGGGGACACGGTAGAGTTCGAGGCGGCGGGCGACTTCGCGCCGGAGGTAGCCGCGGGCGCCCTCGAGGGCCGCCAGGCCGGGTTCGATTTCGGCGTCGTTGGCGAAGCCGACTTGGATCTGGGCGTGTTTGAGGTCCGGGGAGACGTGGACTTGGGTGACCACGGCGGAGGACACACGAGGGTCCGACATCTCGTAGGCTATCAGTTCGCTGATTTCTTCCCGTAAGGCTTCGGCGACGCGCTCGGTTCTGTGTGTGTCCATTGACTACTCCTGAAGCTCTTGCCGCTATTCGAGCCACTCGAGGGTGGTGTCTACGAGGCTACCGCCCAGGAAAGCAGCCGCATCGCGTTCGACTCGTTCCAGCACTTCCGCCGCCCGGTCGTGGTCGCTTGAAACGGTGACCGCGGAGACGAGCGCTCTCTGCCAAGTGTCCTGGTAGGCGATCTCGGCCACGGCGACGTTGAATCGGGCGCGAAGGCGGTCCTTCAGCCCACGCACGGTGTGCCGTTTGTCCTTCAATGAGTGGGACTCCGGAAGCCGCAACTCCAAGGTCAACACACCGATACTCGGCATCGCGCTCCTTCCCCGCGGCGCGCCGGGCGCCTAAGATGCCGTCAGTTCCGGCGCCACACGCTCAGTGACGAAGGCCTCGATGACGTCTCCCGGCTTAAGGTCCGCGTAGTTGCGCAGCGTGATGCCGCACTCGAATCCCGCTTTGACCTCGCTGGCGTCGTTCTTGAAGCGCCGCAGCGAATCGACCTTTCCGGTGTGAACCACGATGTTGTCGCGCAACAGGCGGACTTCACTGTCGCGCGTGATAATGCCGTCGAGCACCATGCAACCGGCGACGTTGCCGACCTTCGTGATGCGGAACACCTGCCGCACTTCGGCGCGGCCCTTATATTGCTCGCGGAAGACCGGTTCGAGCATACCTGTCATGGCGCGCTTCAACTCGTCGGTCAGCTCGTAAATGATGGTGTGCAGGCGGATGTCGACCTTTTCCTGCTCGGCGACGGACTGGGCGTTTTTCTCGGGCCGGACGTTAAAGCCGACGACGATCGCGTTCGAGGCCGAGGCGAGCAGCACATCGTTTTCGTTGATGGCGCCGACTCCGGCATGGAGAACGCGGATGCGGACCTGATCGTTGGATAGCTTCTGCATCATCTCGGAGAGCACCTCGGCGGTGCCACCGACGTCGGTCTTCAGGATTATGTTAAGCTCCTTGACTTCGCCTTCGCGAAGCTGGTCGTGCAACTGCTCGAGCGTGAGGCGCGCGCCGCGGCTCATCGCCTGGTCTCGGGCCTGGCTTTCGCGGTAGAGGACGATCTGTTTTGCCTTGGCGGTATCGGTGACGACCTGGAAGGAGTCGCCGACCTCAGGAAGCGAGTCCAGGCCGAGGACTTCGACGGGGATGGACGGGCCGGCCTCGCGCACCGGGCCGCCGCGGTCGTCAAACAGAGCGCGGACCTTGCTGAAAACGGAACCGCAAATGAAGTAATCGCCGACCTTGAGCGTGCCGTTGCGGACGAGCACTGTCGCCACGGGGCCGCGGCCCCGGTCGAGCTTGGCTTCGAGAACCGCGCCGGTGGCCGGACGCTCAGGATTGGCCTTGAGATCGTTCATGTCGGCAACGAGCAGGATCATCTCAAGCAGCAAGTCGAGATTCTGCTTTGCCTTGGCCGAGACCGGCACCATGACGGTGTCACCGCCCCAATCCTCGGCGAGCAAGCCGCGATCCGCAAGTTGCTGCTTAATTCGCTCAGGCTGGGCTTCTGGTTTGTCGATCTTGTTGATGGCGACGACGATCGGGACTTTAGCCGCGCGGGCGTGGTCGATGGCTTCGAGCGTCTGCGGCATGACGCCATCGTCGGCCGCGACAACGAGCACAACGATATCGGTCACCTTGGCGCCGCGCGCTCGCATCCGGGTGAATGCTTCGTGGCCCGGCGTGTCGATAAAGACGATCTTTTGGCCGTTCTTTTCGACGTGATAGGCGCCAATGTGCTGGGTGATGCCGCCCGCTTCGCGCTCGGCGACGTTGGTGAGGCGGATGGCGTCGAGCAGGGACGTCTTGCCGTGGTCGACGTGACCCATGATTGTGACCACGGGCGGCCGCTTGAGCAGGTCCACCGACTCTTCGGCGAGTTCGATGCCCTGCGTCGTCTCCTCTTCGTAGCTCAGCTTGTTGGTGGATGCGCCGAATTCGCGCGCCAGTTCCTCAGCGAGCTTTACATCGAGGGTTTGGTTGATCGTGGCGAAGATTTTCTTCTCGACGAGTTTCTTAATGACGAGGTTCGCCCTGACACCGAGCTTTTCGGAAAGTTCCTTGACGGTAATGCCTTCGGCGATGGTGATCTCGCGATCTATGGGTGGCGGTTCGACCGGCTGGTCGCGCCGGGTCGGCATGCGGAGCGAACGCTCCTCGGCTTCCTGGTCGCGATGGCGGACGCCGCCGCGAGCGACGGGCTTACCCTGGTGCCGGCGTTGCTGTTCGGCCGGAAGCGGGACAGCGGGTTCGATGCGGCCCGGCGTGGTCGGATGCAGTGGGCGCTGGCGGCCACGGGCGGAGGGGCCACTGGGCATTCCGGGGCCTTGCCGCACGAGCGGCTGGCCGGGGCGCACGGGGCCTTCATAGATGGGACGGCCGGGTACCGGACTGCCGGGACGGGCGGCGGGCTGGCCAGGACGGGGCATGGCTGGGGTCGACCCGCGCAGCCGCGCCGCCAACTCTGGATTTGGCTGGACGGTCGGCCGCTGGGCCGGCTGACCGACGAGCCCCGTGCGGGCCGGGGCCCGCTGAGGCTGGCTGGGCGCCGCGGCAGGCGCCGCCGGAGACGGCGCACCGCGAGGGACGAGACGGCCGGGGCCGGCCGGGCCGGGTTTTACCAACGTTTGTAGGGAGCGCGGCGCGCCGGGCGCGGCGGCGGCCGGAGTTCCCGGCCGAGCAACAGGTTCAGCCTTCGCCACGGGCGCGGGTTGAGCCGGAGGCGATCCACCCGGCAGGGGCTGCCGGGGGCCGGAAAGGATCTGGCCTGGGCGCGGGGCCGCGGGGTGCGGCGTGGGGCGTGCCGGAATGGTCGTCCGCGGCTGGACCGGCATCGCTGGAAGCGCGGCGGGTCGCTGGCCGCCCGCCAACAATGGCGGACGCAGGGGCGCTGCCACCGGTTTGGCCGGTGCGGGAATTTCCGCTGAAGGGGGCGCCGGAGCCGTTGGCGGCGATTGAGCCACGACGGCGGGAGCCTTTTCCAGGGGAGCTTCCGGCGCCGCGGGAGGGACGACGGGAGGAGCCGGCGGCACGGGCACCACAGCTCCGGGAGCGACGGTTACCGCGGGCACCGGCGGCGCCTCCTCGGCGGCCACTGGCACAGGCGGCGCCAATGCGGCCTTCGGATACGGTTCCTCGATCGGTTCGAGCGGGTGCTCGGGTTCCGGTTCGTAGGGCTCCTCGCCACCTTCGCCTGTCAACACGCGGCGGATCTTCTCCGCCACATCCTCGTCAACGGAGCTCGAGTGCGTTTTCTTTTCGGTAACCCCGAATTCCGGCAGCAGGTCAAGAACGCGCTGAGGCTTGACCTCAAGCTCTCTGGCGAGCTCGTTGATTCGGATCTTCTTCATCATCAGGGGAAGCAAAGTCTCCTCGTAAGGCGCAGTTCAGCCGTTGCCGTGCCCGCCCTCCGGAATTTCCATCGTATCAGATCCCGGTTTTTCCGCCTCTCCGGGGCCTTCCGTGACCGCCACCGTCTCGCCGGCCGGCACGGATTCTTCTTCGAGCGGGGCGGCTTCCTGGGCGGGAAGGGCGTCCTCGGCCTGAGCTTCGGTCTCAAACTGGCGGTAATAGCGGTTCACGGCGGTCTGGATCTCGCTCACGGTTTCCGGGTCGATCTCGGGAATCGCCTCGAGATCCTCGGGCGTCATGGAGCCGAGCTTTTCCACCGTTCCAATACTGGCCGCGATGAGTTTGCCGGCGATGTCTTCACTCAAGCCATGTTCGACGAGCGCGGAGACAGGGGCGCCTGGTACAACGAGCGCCGCCATCTGCGACTCGACTTCCTGGCGCTTTTCTTCCTCGCTCTTGATGTCGATCTTCCAGCCGATGAGTTTCGCGGCCAGACGGACGTTCTGGCCTTTCTTGCCGATGGCGAGCGAGAGCTGGCTGTCGTCGACTATGACTTCCATGTGCTTTTCGGCAGCGTTGAGAATCGCCACGCGCGAGATCTTTGCCGGACTCAGCGCTTTGGTGGCGAACTGCACCGGATCTTCCGAGTATTCGATGATATCGATCTTTTCGCCGCGGAGTTCGCGGATGATAGACTGCACGCGCATACCCTTCATGCCGACGCAGGCGCCGACACAGTCGACATCGCGGTCGCGGCTGAGGACGGCGATCTTAGTGCGCTCGCCTGCTTCGCGGGCGCAGCCCTTGATTACGACGGTGTTGTCGTAGATTTCCGGAACTTCCTGCTCGAACAGGCGCATGACGAGTTCCGGCGCGGCGCGCGAGACGATGACGCCGGCGTTCTTGCCGGTCTTGTCGACGGCCTTGATGACGCAGCGGACTCGGTCGCCGGCGCTGAAGCTTTCCAACTTGCTCTGTTCCTTCTTCGGCAGACGCGCTTCGGTCTTGCCGAGGTCGGCGATTAGGTCCGGGCCTTCGACGCGCTTGATGACGCAGTTCACCAGTTCGCCGGTGCGGCCCGAGTATTCGGAGAAGATGGTTTCGCGTTCGGCCTCGCGGACCTTCTGCAGGATGACCTGCTTCGCGGTCTGGGCTGAGATGCGGCCCAACCCCTCGGTCGGTTTCAGGACCCGGATCTCGGCGCCGGCTTCTGCCGAAGGATCGATCTTTCGCGCCTGATCGAGCGTCAGCTCGTTCACGGGGTCTTGCACTTGCTCGACCACGCGCTTGACGGCGAAGATTTCGAACGCGCTGGTTGCGTCGTTGATCTCGACGATAAGATCTTCGGTGGTGCGGAAGTGTTTCCGCGCGGCGACGATCATCGCATCCTTGACCGCGTCGATGACGATCTGCGAGTCGATTCCCTTTCCCTTACTCAGAATTTCGATGGATTGAAAGATAGTTCCCACGTTGGATGAAAACTCCGATGCTTGGCCTGTTGTTTGCGATTTACCAGTCGAACTTCAGGTTGGCTTTCCGCACCTGGTCGAGCGGGAGCGTGGCCGTGTTGCCCGCACCCTCGTCGACGGTGATGCGGCCTTCGCTGCAGCCGCCGATGATCCCGGTCCAGACTGTTTTGCCCTCGACCGGCTGCCGGAGGACGATTTTTGCCTTCTGTCCCGTAAAGCGGCTGAAGTCGGCGGCACTTTTCAAGGGGCGCTCGAGCCCCGGAGAACTCACTTCCAGCGTGTAACGTCCGCCCGGGATGACGTCCTCCATGTCCAGCACCGTACCGACCTGCAGAGACATGAACTCGCAGTCGGCGTGGGTGACCCCAGCGGGCTTGTCGATAAAAATGCGAAGTACTCGCTGGCTGCCCGAACCGAGCAACTGGGTCTCCACGATCTCAATGCCCTCGGGCGCCGCCGCGCGCGTGGCAATTTCCGTCACGCGGGCCGTTATCGCCTCCCGGGTCTCATTCGGCATGGTCCTTCGCCTTCATTCCAAATAAAAAAGTGGGCTTTCGCCCACCTTGTGTGTTTACGCTTGCCTCCAGTATAACGCAGTCGTGGGACGTCACGGGCAGTTGAAGATCAAATGCCGCGCGCGATCTTAGGCCGCTTGCGAAACGCGAGCGTTCAAGCCGCTTCCGGATGCGCGGCGCGTTTAACGTCGCGTACGGCCCGGGTAAGCAGCAGATCGGCCTCTGCCACAAGAACTTGAATCTTTCCGAGCATTTCCCGGGACCGGGCCGGCGCGTTCGCGCCCGCCATTTCCAAGTAGTACGCGATGGATTCAATCTCACTCAGCGGCTGGCGCAGATCATGAACGAGTTCATTGACCAGCGTCTCCGCCGCATTCCAGTTGAATCCCTCCGCCCTTGCTTTGGTCCTGTCTTCCAACCCCGTCCCCACCGGCATCACAGTCGACATTCCGTATCCGCCTCCGGCGCTCCTGTCCCGTAGAACGGAGCTAGCCACCCCTTCAAAAAACAAGGGGCTTCCGTTTTATAACCCCAACGGCAGGGCCGGGTCAAGTGTATTTATCCTGTAGTCAACGAAAATACGTGCCGCAACGTCTCATATTTTCAGTGCCTTTACTTTCATGCGGCTAAGGTTCTGGGACGGGCAAAAAAAGATTCCGATCCTAGCACTCGCTGTTCTAGGAGTACTAAACGGGCAGGAGCCTGGGACGGCGAATTCCGCCACAACGGTGACGAATGAATCGGTGCAACCGGCCGATATTTCGGGTTCGGTATCAAGTATGCGCGACGGAAAACCACTGTCGCGAGCGTCTGTGGCATTGAAACCAGAAGATTCCGGCTTGAGAGCTTACAGTGATACCACCGATACACAGGGGCGGTTTCTCTTCCCCGGGGTGGCGCCGGGCCGGTACTCGATCGAGGTGGCGCGCGACGGCTACCTGAACGCGACGGCGGGTTGGTATGGAGACTACCGGTTCCCGCCGATTTTCACCGTGCACAAAGGAAGGGACATAAGCGGCCTGGTGTTCCAGCTCTACCCCTGGGGAGTGATGTCGGGGCGTATCGCGTTCAACGACGCAGAGGCGGCTGTGGGCGCCGAAGTGACTTTGTTCCGCGACACGTGGTGGCGGGGGCGGCATGTTTATGCGATTGCTGGCCGGACAACGACCGACGACCGAGGTGAGTATCGGATGCACGGGTTGGAGCCAGGCTCCTACGTGTTGTCGGCGGCGTGGAAGAAGCCGGTGCTGGTGAAGGGAGCCAAGGAGGAGCCGCGGAGGGACGCGCAAGGGCGCCCCCTGCCGGATGAAGACTACGCGGTGACGTTTTATCCGGATGCGCGGCGGTTGGTCGAAGCGGTGCCGATTCAGCTTGGCTACGGCGAGAACGCAACGGGAGTGGATATTTTTCTTACGACGGCGCAAACCGTGCGTATCGGGGGCCGGGTGAGGAGCGGACTGAGCGGAGTGGCGGTAACGAACCCGAGCCTCACGTTGCGCCGGACGGGCGCCGACAATACTGCTGCGATTGCCGTGCCTGCGAACATCGAGACCGACAAGAACGGGGAGTTCCATATCTCAGGCGTGGTGCCGGGCTCATACTATCTGATCGCCGAGGACAGCGAGGACGGCAAGCGTTTGCTGGCGCGGCGGCTGATCACGGTGGGCGAGGATCCGATCGCCAATATCGACATGCTGGTTGTGCCGGCGCAGAAATGGTTTGGCCGGGTTTCAGATCTCGAGGATCCCAGCGCGCGGCTCGACAAACTGCGGGTTGAGCTCGATCCGCGTGACGAGACGGCACAACCCGTGGAGGCACAGGTGCGCGAGGATGGCGAGTTTTCGCTGGATTTCATGCCCGAGGCGGTGTACGACGTCTACGTGAAGGGACTGGGAGATGGAACGTACGTGAAATCCGTGACCGCGGCGGGGACGGATCTGCTGCAGAGCGGTGTTTCGGCTCCGCCGGGCGCGGCGCCGGCGCCGATGCAGATTGTGCTTTCACGGCAGGGGGCCGAGGCGATCGGGGCCGTGATGAACGCGGACCGTACGGTGGCGCCCGGAGTGAACGTCGATCTGATTCCCGATCCGCCGGCCGGGCGCTATCAGGACTACCAGGAATCGTATTCGGACGAGTACGGCAATTTTCACCTGACTGGCATCGCGCCGGGACGCTATCTGCTGCTGGCCTGGGCCGGAGAGCCGCCATGCGACATCTACGACCCCGAAAGACTCGACGATTGCCGCGCTTTCGCGGCGAGCGTGACGCTCAGCGGGGCAGCCAACACGCCGGTGTCACTGCTGCTGGCTGCACCGCCGTCGCAGTAGCGGATTCGCGGGACAATGGCTACCAGGAGAAGCGATGGAGAAGATTGTCAAGTCAGATGCCGACTGGAAGAAGAGACTGACTCCCGAACAGTATTACGTCACACGGCAGAAGGGGACAGAGCCTCCGTTCACCGGCAGGTACGCCGACGAGCACGCAGAAGGGACGTACCTGTGTGTGTGCTGCGGGGCGCCGCTGTTCAGCTCGGAGACGAAGTTTGAGTCGGGCTCCGGGTGGCCGAGCTTCTGGCAGCCGCTTTCCGAGGACAGTCTGCGGGTGGTGCGGGATACCACTCACGGCATGGTCCGCACGGAGGTGCTGTGCGCGCGATGCGACGCGCACCTGGGGCACGTGTTTCCCGACGGTCCTCGGCCGACCGGTCTTCGTTACTGCATGAACTCGGCCTCGCTCGATCTGAAGAAAAAATAACTACAACGCGCGGACGGCTTCCTCGACGCGGGCGGCGAGGGCGGCATAATCTGTCCCGTTGAGAAGCAGCGGCGGACCGAAGCGCACGCGGACGCGCCCGAAGCGCGCCATCTTGGCGCCGCGCGGGAGCACCTTGATGAGACCTTCGATGCGGACCGGCACGACTGGAATTTTGAGGCGCGCCGCGAGCATGGCAACGCCCGGACGGAAGGGATTGATTTCTCCATGTTCGGTCATCTTTCCTTCGGGGAAAACGAGCACGCAGACGCCTTCGCTAGTCATGGCGCCCATTTCATGCATGGTCTCGATCGTTCCCGCCTCGCGTTGGGGGATGGGGAAGGCCTGGAAGCAAAGCGCCGCGAGATAGTAGTTCAAGCCGTTGGTGAAGCGCTTGCGCCGGGAGTACCGCTCGGGGTGGAAGTGGGCGTCGAAGAATTCCTTGGCCATGGCGGGCGCGACCCGGTAGCGCCAGGGTGCGGGGAGAGCGGCGAGAATCACCGGGACGTCCATGTGAGTCTGATGATTCGGCGCGAAGATCACCGGAGGCTGGAGTCCTTTGAGGTTCTCGCGGCCCTCGGCGCGCACCCAGGCGAAGATACGCGTCAGCGGCAGGAGGAAAAGCGGGAGGGCCAAGCGGCGGAGGAGGCGGGGACCGAAACCGCGGTTCCAGGCGGGGAAAGCGAACGGAGGCTCGATGGGGGTGGGCGCGGCGTGCGATTCCAGATCGCCGATGGTGGTGGCGGTTTCGAGGGCGCGCTCATCGACATTCAGGGCGACCATCAGTTCGACGCGATCGAGCGAGGTGAGGGTATCGAGGCGCACCGACCGGTCAAAGCGCTCCTCGGTTTTGCGCGGAGCCACGCCACGGGCGATCTCGCCGCGTTTGAGTTTTCCCGTGCCTTCGGTCCGGGGAAACTCATCGTAGGGCCAGAGGGACGCCTCGCGGATTTTCTGGTGATCGGCGAGGTGAGCGTTCGCGGCCTGCACGACATCTTCGAGAACAGCGCCTTGGGCAAGAATGAGCGAGGCGTGGACGCGGTCCGTGCCGGTGACGGCGGCGTCAATGACGCCCGGCGCCTGCTTCAGGGCCGCTTCGACGTCTTCGGGGAAGACGTTCAAGCCCTCCGGCGTGACGATCATTTCCTTCTTGCGGCCCAGGATGCGCAGGCTGCCGTCGGGGGCGAGTTCGCCGATGTCGCCGGTATGGAACCAGCCATCGTCGAAGGCGCGGGCGGACTCTTCGGGCGCCTCGTAGTAGCCCTCGGTGACGTTGTCGCCGCGGACGAGTACTTCGCCGTCCTCGGCGATCTTCACCTTGACGCCGCCGATCGGCGAGCCGACCGTGCCGTGGCGGGCGTGGAAGGGATGGTTGAGGGTGACGATGGGCGCGGTTTCGGTGAGGCCGTAGCCCTGGATCACGAGGAAGCCGAGGCGGGTCCAGAAGGCTTCCAGAGCGGGATCGAGCGGCGCGGCGCCGGCGATGAAGCTCCAGAACTTGAATCCGAACAGGCGATGAACTTTGCGGTAGCGCCACCAGCGGGCGGTCCAGTGGAGTCTGGTTCCTTCCGGCTCAGGGACGGCCAGGTCGGGATATAGCTGGATGAGATATTCGTGGAGGACGTCGAGGATCTTGGGCACGGAGACGACAACTGAAATGCGGCGCGAATGGATCTGGCGGATGATTTCGCGCGGGTCGCTGCCGCGAAGGAAGACGACCGTGCCCGGCAGCATGGGCGGGATGAAGGTCGCCATGGCCTGGCCGAACATGTGGCTAAGCGGGAGAAGGTTGAGGAAGCGGACGGGCGAGAACGGACGCGCCCAGTGGCGGTACTTGAGTACTTCGCGCTCGACGGGGACGATATTGGCGAGCACGTTGCGGTGCTTGATGAGCACGCCCTTGGGCTCGGCGGTGGCGCCGGAGGTGAAGATGATTTCGGCAAGCGTACCGGCTTCGCACGGGGAGCGCACTTCGGATTCGGGCGCAGCTTCGGCAATTTCCTCCATGCGCCAGACGGCGGCGGGGCCGGGGGCAGGCTGCGGCACGTCGTCGCCCGAAAGGATCAGCTTAGCGTGAACCTTTGCGCGGACGCGGTCGAGAAAGTCGAGAGGGGAGCGGAAGTCGATGGGGACCGCGACGACACCGGCCAGCAGGCAGCCCCAGAGGGCGACGACCCACTCGGGGCGGTTTTCGCTGTAGAAGATTACCTTGTCGCCCGCCGCGATACCGGCGCGCTGGAGACGGGTGGAGAACGCGCGAGCAAGCGCGGACACGGAGGCGTAGGTAAAGCGGCGGGTCCGTAAGCCGTCGTCGTGAATCAGGAACTCGGCGGGACTCGCCGCGAAGTCGTCGAAGAAATCGAGCAGCGTCTCGCGGCGCACTGCTTTCATCATCCCAGGAAAGGGGCGGCTTTTACAGGCCGTGCGGGGGCTTTTTTCCGGGTTTGCGAAGGGTCCGCGCGGTCTCCGCCGCCCTAGCCACTTGGGCGGCACGCTGGTCGGGTCCGGTGGCGCGGTACACGCCGCGCACCGCTCCTGCGGCGTCGAGCAGAACCGCACAAGCCGCATTCTCCGCCCAGAAGCCGAGGCGCCGCTTCCACTCGTCTTCCGGCGCAAACGCCACGATGGTGCGGCGCTCCTCCCGGCGGGTCATGGTGTGGCGCAATTTCGTGAGGATCAGAGCTCGGGCGACGCGGTTTTCCGGGTTGAGCAGAAACACTTCGAGCGAAAAAACTCCGGGCTGTCCCGCGGTCTTTTCATCGAAAGCACTCTTCCATTTGCGGGCGTTCGCCAAGGCCCCATCACTGAAGGTTACGATCAGAAGCGCCACTTTGCCGCGCAGGTCTTCGGGCAACTCGGCTCTTGCCCCTGTTAAGTAGTCACCCTGAAGGTGTGGAAGCTTATCGCCAAGTAACGGAGCGCCTATGGCGCCGCCGAAGAGCAGGCCGGCCAGCGTGAGCCACCGGATCATGCACGTAGGATGCGCACGCCGTGCTCCATATTGCAATCCCCTGCCCAGGAAACAAAGCTGCTATTCTCGGGGAATTATGGGGATCCGCTGCCTTCTCGCTTTTTGTTTGTCCGCCTCCGCCTGGGCCTGGACGCCCGCGGCTCGGGAGACACAAGCCGACCCTCGCCTGCATAACGCTTTTCGCCGCGAACCACAGAACGACTGGGTTTTTGTCCACCTGGAAGGCGATCCTTCAACCATCGGTTTTCAGCACGGGTATCTGCTGGCCCCGGAAATTCAGGATGGCTTTCGGGTGGTGAAGGCGGGGCTTACGCACGATGGCAAGAAAGACTGGGCGTTTTTCCGGGACGCGGCGCAGAACGTCTTATGGCCGCACGTCGACAAGGAGTATCGGGCGGAGCTGAAGGGCATTGTCGAAGGTCTGCATGCCCGGGGCGCGGAGATGGATTTGTGGGACCTCGTGGCGTATAACGCATGGCTGGAAATGAGCCCGTATTACAC
The DNA here is from genome assembly GCA_021778335.1 of Acidobacteriota bacterium. Lineage (GTDB taxonomy): Bacteria > Acidobacteriota > Terriglobia > Bryobacterales > Bryobacteraceae > JAJYKC01. Next base: position 26,348 of record JAJYCN010000019.1, read on the forward strand.
GAACTGGTACGACCGCGCGCACAAGGTGCCGGGCGCGGCGCCGCGCCCGGCGCCGGAGCACTGCAGCGCGTTCGTAGCGACGGGCAGCTACACGAAGGATGGGCGGATTGTCATCGCGCACAACAATTGGACCGAGTACAAGGAAGGGTCGCACTGGAACGTGATTTTCGATATCGTCCCGTCGGCGGGCCATCGGATTCTCATGGATGGCATGCCGGGGTTGATCCACAGCGGCGACGATTTCGGCGAGAATAGCGCGGGGATCGTCATCACGGAGACGACGATTGGGTACTTCGATGCCTTCGACCCCAATGGCGTGCCGGAGTTCGTGCGAGCTCGGAAGGCGATGCAATACAGTTCCTCGATTGACGACTTTGCCCGGATCATGAAGGACGGTGACAACGGGGGCTACGCGAATACTTGGCTGGTAGCCGACAGCAAGAATAACGAGATCGCCCGGCTCGAACTCGGACTGAAGCACGTGACGCTGGCGCGGACCAAGGACGGATATTTCGTGGGTTCGAATTTTCCGATCGACCCGGCGCTGATCCACGACGAGGCGCCGGCGTTCCCGGTACACGACATGAGCATCAGCGCGAACGCGCGGCACAAACGCTGGGATGAGTTAATGACGGAATACAAAGGGAAGATCGACCTGAAGATGGCCGAGAAATTCCTGGCCGATCACTATGACACTTACGCGAAGCGGGCGAACTCGCCCGACGAGCGCACGTTGTGCGGCCACATCGACCTGAGCCCCCGCGGTTCGCAACCCTGGCAGCCTCCGTACGGCATTGCAGGCACGGTGCAAAACAAGGCTACGGATGCGGCGATGGCGGCGAAGATGGAACTGGTCGCCGCCATGGGCCATTCCTGTGGGCTCAACTTCAAGGCCGCATCGCAGTTGAAGAACCATCCCGAGTTCGACTGGGAGAAGGACATTCTCCGCGACCTGGACTCGTATCCGTGGACGAAGTTCCAGGCCGCACAGTAAACGCCAATTAAGCCTGCAGGGTGAAGTTGACGGTGACGACGCTTTCCACTTCGACCGGCGAACCGTTCAGGAGAGTGGGTTTGTAAATCCAGTGGCGGACGGCGTCTATGGCCGCCGCGGCGAGGGTAGTGTCGCCGTCGATACGCTCGGCACTCAGAACCGTTCCATCACGGCCGATGACGATCCGCAGATGCACCGCGCCCTGGAGACCCTGAACTTTAGCGTCGATCGGATATTTGGGGATCTGGCGGTAGACCAACTGTGACTGCTGAACGTTGCCGCCCACTTTGATGCGAGTGGCGGAAGCGTTGGGGGCGGAGACGATGACATCTACCGATCCGTGCTCGTTTTCCGAGACGAAGGAGAACAGGCGCGAGTCGAGAGTGGAGACGCGCTTGGCTGCTGCCTCGACCTGCGACATGGGCACAGTCTGGCTCTCGGCGAGGCCCAACTCGCGCAGGACGCGATCGCGCAGAGCTTCGGGTACCGCGGAGACGTCGATCTTGTGGATGGTGACGCTGCGGTCCGAGGAGTCGTTGGAAGAGGACTGCGCGGCCTGCAGGGGCATGGCGCGAGCAGCCAGGAAGATGGTGAACAGGGCGGCCGCGCCCACAGCGGTGGCCGAAGAGAAAAGGCGCAAACGGGACATGGGACGATCCTCCAGCAAGTGCGCCACCCGCTCGCGCAGGTGACGTTTCTTCAAGAACATAGGCGCCGGGGCGATGTCAGCGCCGGCAGCGACGGAAACCAGTGTACGAAGGTACTGCCCGCGTCCGCCGGTAAGCGCCACGACCTCGCGATCGACCGCCTGCTCGCGGCTCAATTGGATCCGGGCGAGCAGCCACAGGATGGCCGGATGAAACCAGAACAGCGCGCTCACGAGCCGTTCGGCGAGGGCGAAGGCCCAGTCGCGGCGCTTGACGTGGAGCAACTCGTGGAGAATGATCTGCTCGTCGCCGAGGCAGGCGCGGGGCACCAGGATGACGGGATGAACGCAGCCGAACGTCACTGGTCCGGCGGCCGCGTCGCTCGCATAGATGGCGGCGCGGATGCCGAGGCGAGTTTGCAGTTCAAGGTGGGCATCCGGCGCCGGATCCGCCGTGCCACGCAGTTTGCGCAGAATGACCATGCCGTAGCCGATGCGCAGCAGGCCGACCACCGTGCCGAGCGCCAACGCGATCCAGACCGCAGTGGCGGGATCCGGGAAGACTCGGGGACGGGACGTATGGAGCGCGACGGTGGTGGTTGAGACAGAGGTCACGATGCGGCCCACGGCGGGCGGCGGGACCTTTGGCTCGACGATCGGAAGAATGAGGGCGAGCGCGAGCAGGAGTTGGCGGGAGACGACAAGGACACGGGCGTCATGGAATTTCAGCAAGGCCGCCACAGCCTCCGCGGCGGCGATCAGCAGCGCGGCATGTGCGCTCCATACGAGCAGATTGACGAGCGTCATGACGTTTTCTTCCGGATAGTCTTGGCGAGCTCTTCAAGATCGGCCGGCGTGAGGCGTTCCTCCTCGGCCAGATGCATGAGCAGGGGTTCGGCCGAGCCGTTGAACACGCGGTCGAGAAATTCGTGGACCATGCGGCCAATGGTGCGCTGCTTGGGCTCAGCCGCCTGGTAGATGTGGGCGCGCCCGGAGAGACGTCGCTTGAGGCGCCCTTTGCCGTGCAGGATGTTCATAAGCGTCAGGACGGTAGTGTAGGCGATGCGGCGGCGCTCGCGCATGGCCTCATAGACATCGCGGACGGTGGCCTGCCGGCGGTCCCAGACGATTTTCATGATTTCGAGTTCCTGGGCCGTGAGCGCGGGGGCGGAGCGTTTTATTTTCATCTACTAAGACATTAGTACGTGTTGATTCGTTTGTCAACGGGTTTCTTGGAGCGGGTTCTCAGCGGGCGCGGAGAGCGGCGACGATCTGGCGGTTGGCGGCGTCGCGCGCCGGCAGAAAGCCGCCGAGGGCGCCGATGATGGTGGCGAACAGGAGCCCTGCGACCATGACGGTGGGGTTCACGTTGAAGTTGAAAGTGAAGTGGCTCCACGTGGTGAAGCTGCCGATGTCGGTGTTGATGTAGTTGAGCGGGAGGGTGAGCAGGCAGCCGGCAATGCCGCCGAGCAGCGAGAGGCAGACGGACTCGACGACGAAGCTGAGCAGGATGGAGCGGCGGGAGAAGCCGAGTACGCGCAGAGTGCCGATTTCGGCCGAACGGCGGGCAACCGCGGCGTACATGGTGTTCATTGCGGCGAAGGAGCTGCCGACGGCCATGATGAGGGCCACAAAAGTTCCCATGAACTGGATGGGCGCGGCATTGACCATCTGGTCCTCATAATATTTCTGTTCGGGCTGGGCGATGACGTTGAAGCGCCGGTTCTGTTCAAGGCGCTGTTTTACGTCCATGATGCGGCCGGGCTGGACGCGGAGGACGGCGGAACTGAGGTACTGGGAGCGGTCGTAGGCTTCGCTGATCTGATTGAGGTCGCCCCAAACTTCGCCGTTGAAGACGGAGCGCCCGCCGTCGAGAATGCCGACGACGGTCCAGTCGCGATGGCCGCGGCCGAAGTGCAGCACACTGCCAACGCGGGCGGAGGGGAAGCGATCCGCGATGGAAGAGCCGACGACGATTTCGCGCTTGCCGGGATGGAAGAACCGGCCTTCGCGCAGGTGGACCATGCTGCGCATCGCGATGCCGATGGGTGTGACGCCGCGAAGATTGACGTTCATGTCGGGGCCTTTGGGTCCGTTTTCGAGGTTGATGACGGTTACCATTTCGAGCGAGGCCAGTGGCTGGCCGGAGGCGTCGTGGGCGACGCCGTCGAAATCCTTGATGTCCTGGAAATTGCTTCGGGTGATGACGCTGACCAGTTCGGATGTGGAACCCTTGCGCATGACGAGGAGATCGTTCGGGTTGCCAGCGATGACGAAGGATGTTCGCAGGCCCTGGACGAGCGCGAGAACGGCGACGAGCACGGCGACGCTGAGGGCGGCGCCAAGGGCGGTCATGGTGGTAGTGATGCGGCGGACCGCCAGGTTGCGGAGGTTATAGGAAAGAGGAATCGCCATGGCCGTGTTCGTTTAGTCCGAGAGGCGAAGACACTCGAGGATGCCGCGGCGGGCGGCGCCCAAAGCCGGACCCGCGGAGCTTGCCAGACCGACAACGACGGCCAGCACCATGCCCACGGCCACGAGCGGAGGCGAGATTTCGAGCAGATTCAGGCTGATCATAGCGGCGTGCTGGGTTCGCAGGTAGGCGACGATTCCGTAGGCAAGTGCAAAGCCGAGAATTCCGCCGGTGATGGCAAGGACGACCGATTCGCCGACGATGAGGAAGAGCACGTTCTCCTGCGTGAACCCGAGCGTTTTCAGGATGCCGATTTCCGAGACGCGTTCCCGGACACTCATCGCCATCGTATTGGCCGCGACGAGCAGGACGGTAAGCGTCAGCGCGCCGCAGACGGCCATGAGAAACAGCTTCACGTTTCCGAGGAACGAGATCACCGAGAGGACGAAGTTCTGTTCGGTATCGGTTTTCGTTTGCGTGTCGGCGTTGCGGAACTGGGCATCGATGGCGCGCGCAACGTCGGGCACGGCTTCAGGGCTTTCGGCAAGCACGGCGAACATGCTGACGAAATCCTGATTCCCTTTGAAGACGGCTTCGTTGAGGTAATCGAAATGGAAATAAAGATTGTCGTTGCCGAGGTCGCTTGTGTAGATGCCGCGGACGATGAATTCGAGCGTGGCGGGGAAGATGTCGCCGACGATAGTGATGCGGTCGCCCAATTTGAAGCCGAGGCGATCGGCGAGACCCCGCCCGACGATGCAGGAGCCGCGCTCGCGGATGAAGGCCACCTTTTCGGCGTCCGGTAGTCTGATCTCGGGATGAACGATGAAGAGGCGGTTCGGCTCGACGGCGAAACGGGCGAAGTTATTCTTTGCGTCAGTGTCCTTGTAGATGCCCTGGAACCACTGGTAGACCATCACCTTGCGGACGCCGGGGACCGACGCGATGCGGTTTTCGTAAGACAGCGGGACTGGGTTGGTGAAAGAGATGCGGTTGCGGACGATGAGGCGGAGGGCCTGATCGGGCGAAGCCTGATGCAGGTAGAACATCGCGTACATGGCCATCAGGACACCGAGCAGGCAGAAAGAGGCCGCGATGCTCAGGATGGTGAGGACGCTCCGCCGCCGGTTGCGCAAGGCGTTCCGAAGGAGCAGCGGTACGAGCGACACTCCCTATTGTCCAACGTTGGCGGGAACGGTTCTGTTCCGCTGGATCAGCGGGCTGCGGCGCTCTCGATGGTAACCGCCTTCAGGTTGTCGGCCGGGACGCGGTCAATTAAGAGCAGGAACGGGTCGATGCCCGCCTGGTCCGGTTCACGGTCCACGGTGAAGGTATAAGTGCTTTTGCCGGTCTGCATGTGGACGCGCTGGCGGTAGAGCGTGTCGCCGTACTTGCGTCCCTTGGCGGGTTTGGCGAAGGCTCCGATATCGATCCAATCGTCGACCGGAACTTCGCGCTCGTTGCCTTTTGCGTCGGCGCGGAACTTATGCGCCTCGGCTTCGAGCGTGACGCCGTATTTCCCATCGGCCCGCTTGCGCGCGGTGGCCGAGAGAGCCCGGTTGGAAAACAGCGTGATGTCTTCGAAGAGGTCCTTGCGCAGATAGGCATACTGCGGCGGCGTTTCGCGGGAGAACGCATCGACAAGGGCGTAAGAGGCCGGATACGGCGGCGGTGCGTAGCCATATTGGCCGAGAACGGAGCGGAGGGCGCGGTTGATGGCGTCCTCGCCGATCATCTCTTTGAGGTAGTACATGACAACGCTGCCCTTGCGGTAGTGGATGTAGCCCTGTTCGGATTCCACTTTCATGAGCGGCTCTTCCTTGAGAAGTTCGCGGCCGCGATTGCGGAGATAGTTGTCCATCTCGTATTTGAGGAACTTGCGCATCTGGTCGCGCCCGTATTCATGTTCCATGACCATTAGGGCGGAGTATTGCGCCTGCGTTTCGCTGAGCAGGGTGGCGCCCTGCATGTTCGCGCCGACGACCTGGTGTGCCCACCACTGGTGCGCCATTTCGTGGGCAACGACGTAGAAGACCATGTCGATGTCGTCGGGATTCTTGAGATTGGCGATAAAACCGATGCTTTCCGAATACGGCATGGTGCCGGGGAACGCCTGAGCGAAGCTGGCGATGCGGGGGAACTCGATGATGCGCGCTTCCTTGTTCGGATATGGCCCGAAG
>JAJYCN010000299.1 GCA_021778335.1 Acidobacteriota bacterium
CGAACACTTCTCCGAAAATCAGAAGGCCAGCGTCGCTACGCTCCGATGGTGTTCGCCTTCGCCCGGAATGCTGTTCGGCTTCCCTCCGGAATAAGCGTTCGCCTTCGTCGGAATCCGCATCAGGATCCGGTTTACCCCAAATCAGCGGCAACGGCCGCTATGTAACATTCATGTCTATGGCAGACAACCTCGCTCAGGGCACAACATTAGGAACGCCTGCTGTATACGTAAGGGATCTCCAGGGCGGCTTTACAGAGCGCGAGGACGTGACGCAGGCCAACGGTGGGGCAAACAATGACAGCAATAGCCCCGTGATCAGTGCTGATGGCAGATTCGTTGCGTTCATGTCGGTCGCGACCAACCTTAGCGCTGCAGCGACAACTGGAAGCCAGCAAGTTTACCTCCGGGACCGAAACTCAGGAGAGCTGATATTGATTAGCGTTGGTACGGATGGACTCCCAGCGAACCAAGGCGCGAGTTCACCGGCGATCAGCGCTGACGGCCGTTTCGTCGCGTTTGTGTCGGCGGCTTCGAATCTTGTTGGCACTAATATTTACGGAGTTAGTCAAGTGTTTGTGCGTGACACTCAGGCTGGTCAAACCATGTTGGTGAGTGTCGGGAATGATGGGAGCCCATCGAACTCGCACATCTTCAACGTTGGCGGCGGTGCTTCATCGCCGGTCATGAGCGCTGATGGCCGGTTCGTCGTCTTTACGACGAATGCGACAAATTTGGCTCCCCAAGCGAACGATGCAAGTGTGTTTCATGTCTTTCTCCACGACCTGACTACCCGCCAGACCTCTCTCGTTGATATCGATGGGAGCGGTCTAGCGCTGGGGGGGTGGTCGGGTTTCACCGAGCCATCCATCAGCGGTGATGGCCGCTGGATTGTGTATACCGCTTTCGGGCAAGTCCTACTCCGGGACATGGACAGCTACCAGACAGTGGCTGTAAGCCTTGCGAATGATGGGACGACTGCTAATGGAAACGTGTCGTACCCAGTTATCAGCAGCGGTGGCGCGGCGATTGCATTCAATTCCTTGGCAACGAACTTGGTGCCCGGCGATGCAAACGGGACCGCAGATACTTTTGTCGTTGCAAACCCGTTGCTTCAGACGCCGTACCTGACTGGCGTGACAATTTCCTCTGCCTCTGTAAAAGGCAACGAGAGCGTTAGCGGTGCTGTATTCCTGAGTGGGCCAGCTCCTACGACAGGGGCCAGCATCCTACTCTCGACCAATAATGTGGATATCCAGGTTCCGGCGCTGGCTGTGGTGTCGCCCGGGGCAAATACGGGGACTTTCACCCTAACCACGACACCGGTATCCACCGAACTCGTGGCTCCGATTTCGGCCTCATACAATGGCGGATCGGGCGTTGCGATCCTCGCTCTAGAACCTGTGCCGTTGGGTCAAGGGATTACATTTGGGGCCCTCTTAGACAAAGTATTTGGAACGGCCCAATTCAGTATCGCTGCGACGGCTTCGTCCGGCCTCACCGTAAGCTTTACTTCGATTACACCAAGCATCTGCACGGTTTCGGGTACGACAGTATCTCTGGTGGCGGTCGGCACCTGTACAATCCAAGCGACCCAGGCGGGCAACGCAAACTACGCACCGGCTACGCCCGTCAACCAGAGTTTTCAAGTGACGCAGGCAATCCAGACCATCATCTTTGGAGCGCTCTCGAACAATGTACTGGGCACGGCACCATTCACCATTAGCGCAACGGCATCTTCTGGCCTTCCGGTGAGCTTCACGTCGATCACCACATCTGTGTGCACCGTTTCCGGGGCATCGGTGACCCTGGTCGCGGTAGGCATCTGTACGCTACAGGCGAACCAGGCCGGCAGCACGAATTACGCCCCCGCAACCCCGGTGAACCAGAGTTTTAGTGTGCTAGCGTTTGGGGCAGGTACTCCGATGAAAGTTGGCGCGTACAGCGCAGGCTACTGGGTGCTCGATATGAACGGCAATTTTGCCTGGGATGGAACCAGCATCGACAGTCTGGTGTTTTGGAGCTTAGGGCAGCCTGGAGAGATTCCGGTATATGGCGACTGGAACGGTGACGGGCGGACTAAGATTGGTCTTTATGTGAACGGGACGTGGTTGCTCGACTACAACGGCAACGGAGTGTGGGACGGTCCTGAAGTCGACAAATTGGTGTACTTCGGGGGACCGGGGTACACTCCACTCGTTGGGGATTGGAACGGTTCAGGCACGACGAAGATCGGGGTTCACCAGAACGGCACGTGGCTGATCGACTACAACGGCAATTTCCAATGGGATGGACCGGCTACAGACAAACTGATCTACTTTGGCGGTCCTGGTTACACACCGGTACTGGGAGATTGGAACGGATCAGGCACAACGAAAATCGGTGTCTATCAGAACGGGACGTGGCTGCTCGACTACAACGGCAACTGCCAATGGGACGGAACCACGACGGACAAGCTGATCTTTTTCGGGGGGCCAGGTTACACGCCGGTCGTGGGGGACTGGAACGGGTCGAGGACTACCAAGGTCGGCGCCTACGATAACGGCCTGTGGCTATTGGACTACAATGGCAACTTCCAATGGGATGGACCTGGAACGGATCAATTGGTGTTTTTTGGAGGGACCGGGTATTTGCCGGTGGTCGGGGACTGGAACGGATCGGGAACTACGAAAATCGCGGCATATCTGAACGGGCTATGGGTGATCGACATGGATGGGAATTTTATGTGGGATCCACCTGTAGACAAGGCGATGTTTTGGGGTGGAACAGGACAAACTCCAATTGTGGGGAAGTGGTGAGGAGGCGGTAGGGCAATGAGACCAACAAATATCTTCTTGTTTTTCCTGGTGGGTGGTTCTTGTTTGACCGCCCAGGATCAGACGAGATGCTCTAATGCGGCCGCAGCTAATCCAGCCGCTCTACTGCGATGCGCCCACGAACAGTTGAGATCCGTCGAACGGGATCAATCCCTAACTAGGCAAAAACTCGCCGTCCAGGAGCAACTCAAGGTCCAAATGTCCAACCCCGATATTCAATTCAAGAAACGAGAGGCCGACGAGGCGCTCAAAGCGATAGAGACTACTTTCGAAGTGCAGGCACAAAGAGAGAAGATACAACTGGAGATCGAGGGATTACAGTCTAGCCCGGAAGTGAAGCACCAGAAACAGCAATTTCAACAGATTCATGACCTAATCAATAGCCCTGAGTTACAGGGACAGAAGCGGAGATTGCAACAGGTCACTGAATCGTTGATTCACAAACGGTAGCAGGGGAAGTCCATCGATCATCCATAGCTTCGCGTGAATAGCTGTGTGGCTTTGCCGGCGCCCTACACGACGAGGAGATGTGCCTTTTCACGCAATACTATGGGCGTAGCCGCCCAGATGGTGCCCACGGAAAAGACGGAAGGCTAAGGCACTTCGTGTCCACTACGTGAACCACAGGTGCTATGAGGCCCCTTCGCTGCCTGCCTGCAGGTCAGTGGGCCTTGGCATCTGATCGAGTTTCCGTATCCGTCAGAGCAAACCCAGTCCGGCGGGACTGGAGCGTCCGACTATCGACGCCGCGCGGCCCAGGCTGCCGGCGTGAGATCCGCCAGGCGAGATACCTGAACATCGGCCAGTCCGGGTAGGACGGCGGCCAGATATTCTCTCGGCGGGATCTGGAGACGGCGACAGGTTTCGATGATCGAAAGGATCGCGGCCACTTTTGGGCCAGCTTCCTTGCTGCCCAGATGGATCCAGTTCTTCCGTCCGAGCGCCACCGGGCGCATGGAGTTTTCCGCCAGGTTGTTGCTCAGTTCCAGTTCCGGGTGCTCCAGGAATCGCGTGAGCCGCGGCCACAGCGCCAGCGTGTACTTCGCCGCCCGGCCCAGGGCGCTGGCCGGCAGAGCTTTCCCGTTCGCTTCTTCCACGCGCTGTTTGATGATGTCCAGCGCAGGCCGGGCCTGCTCCCACCGCAACGCGTGCCGGGCGGCATGGTCCAACCCCCGCTCGCGCGCGGCGGCGTCAATCGCAAACAAATCGTCCATTGCCGCCACCACGCGCGTCGCGGCCGCCTCGCCCGGATGCAGCTTCAACGCTTCGAAGAACTTCCTGCGAGCGTGCGACCAACACGCGGCGTGCACCAACCCCGGCCCGCCCACCTTGTCGTAAGCGGCGTAACCGTCGGTTTGCAAGAGGCCCGCGAAGGTTCCCAAAAACTCCTTCGGACCCTCGCGTCCTCGCCCCATCCGGAACCCGAACACCACCGCTCCGCCCGGCCGGCCGTATTGCCATAAGTAGGCCTGATGATTCTGCCCGCGACCGTCGTGCATTTGTACATCCACCGGAGTCTCGTCGGCCTGGATATAACTTCCACTGACTAACTCGCGTCCCATGACCTCAGTCATCGGAGTGAGTAACTCGCCCACCCGCATCACCCAGCCGTCCATCGTCGCCCGGCTGATCTCGACTCCCGTCTCTCGCTCCAGAATGGCGCTCTGCCGGTACAGCGGCAGATGATCGCTGTACTTGGCCACCACCGTGTCGATCACCACCCGGTCGCTGGCCAGGCCCTTCTCCACGATCCGCGCCGGCGCCGAAGCCGAGGCCACGCCGCTTCCGCCGCACGCCGGGCAAGCCCGTTTCTCCCGTTTGGTCACCAGCACGAAGTACTGCGCCGGCTCCACGTCCAACTGCTCGCTGACTTCGTAGCCAATCACGGCCGTCGCTTGGCCGCAAGCTTTGCACGCGCACTGCTCCGGCGCGCAGGCGATCCCGCGTTCCCGGCGCGGCAGCCCCGCGGGCAACTCCTGACGGCCCGGATGTTTCTGGCGCGGCGCCCGATTCGGCGCCGCCTGCGCTTCGGCGGCCGCGGCCAATGGTTCGCGCTCGCTTTCCGCCTCGACCTCAGCCCCGCTCACTCCCGGTTCCTGGTCCAGCAGATCCAACTGCGCGTCGCTGAGCTTTTCGCTGGCCGGTCCGTACTTCTTGATCCGCTCCAGCCGCAGACGCTCCTCCAGAACCTGGATCTTCAGATGCGCCCACTGCAGTTGCCGCCGCAGTTCGGCGACTAACTCGGATTCAGCAGGTTGTGGAGAGGAGTGGTTCACGCGAGTAAGTTCTATTATCAGTCAAAACACGATCACTTACAAATGATTTATGCGAGTCACCGGCGCCTCAGTCGAATCGCCCGGACCTGCGTCTCGATACCATTTCCGGCGCCGGGCCTGAGTTAAATCGATGCCGCCCACCAGCAGCGCCAGTTCCTCCTGAGTCAGCACGGCCTTCGCCCGCCCCACATCCACATCCGGCCACCGGAAACGGCCTTTCTCCAGACGCTTGGCGCACACCCACAGCCCGCTCCCGTCCCAAAACAAGAGTTTCAGCCGGTTGCGCCGCGCATTGGAAAATACGAATACGTGCCCGCTCCGCGGGTCGCACGCCAGTCGGTCCCGCGCCAGCCCGTACAGCCCTTCGAAGCTCTTGCGCATGTCCGTCGCTCCGGCCGCCAGATAGACCCGCGTCGCCGGTCCCAAACCAAACATGCTCAGATCTGTTCCAACACGCGCACGAGCTGACGCAGCGTTCCCGTATCGAACCCGCGCCCGATCTCGATTCGCCGCCCGCCCGGCAACGCCACAGCCAGCCCGCTGCCGGCCCCCGTGGAGACCGCCTGACGCTCGCTTACCTCAACTGCCAGCCACTGACCCGAGGCCGCAGGCTTGCTCGCCGCTTTGGCGCCAGCGCGCCGGCCGAAGCGCTTCCGGTACGCGTCGAGCGTCGAAACCGTCATGTCATGCTTCGCGCAGAACTCGCGGCGCGTCACCCCGCTCGCCTCGAACTCGGCCGCCAGCTGCGCGGCCTCCGCGCGGCTGCGGTAGCGCGGCGCCGTTGCTGCTCGCTCTTCCTCATCCATGCTCCAACTTCAACACGGACACAGACGCGGGGCCAGATGGGTTTGCTCTGACGGATACGAGTTTCCGGCGGTCGGGCAGCAAGGCGGCAAGATCACGTTCGGCAACGAGAGGCAGGTTGATGTGCAGTTGCCTGAAGTAGATCTGCGGATCAATCGCATGCCGCTGCACGTGGAGGTGAGGCCGGCCGGGATGGCCGCGGTGCGGCCGCCGCGTAAGCGTTCGGGTTGTACCACCTTCATTTCGTGAGCGCTATCTGAAGTCCAATCTTGTTCTTGATCGGTCTTGGCCCCACAATTGGGGCATGAGACAAGGCAGACGGGAGGCGTGGGCGAAGCAGCGTCGGTTGGTAGGGAGCAGGGTGAGAGCGGGCAGAGCGTTGCGGCGTTTTGGCGGGAACGGGGTCTGCCGAACAGCCAGTTCTTCGCTTGGAAGAAGCGCTTGCGGGAGACGGAAGCGGCCCCCGCCGGCGGCGCTGCTTCGTCGCTGGGAACGCGGGCGGCCAAGTTCGTAGCCGTGGAAGTGGTGCCCGAACCGCCAGACGGAAGGCGGCTGGCGCCGGTGGTGTACGGCGGAGCGGTTGAAGTGCGGCTGCGTGGCGGCCGGAGCCTGCCAAGCAATGAAGGGTGAGCGCTATGTGAAGTCCATGTTGTTCTTGACGGGTCTTGGCCCCAGACTTGGGGCATGAGAGAACGCAGAGCGGAGGCGTGGGCGAAGTGCGTCGGTTGGTAGGGGAGCAGGGTCAGAACGGGCAGAGCGTGGCGGCTTTTTGCCGGGAGCGGAGTTTGCCGAACGAAAGTGGTCCGGGTTGTCAAGACCATTATTCGCCCGCAATAAGTTATGAATCTGCGGTTCGGGTTTGAGTGGGGCGACCGAGGCCGCCCCGGCCATTCCGGCCCTTGAGTCGGCCCCCGGGTTCCATTCCTGGAGAGCCCTGTCCTCCGCTCAAGTGCATCGATTCTACCGCCAGGCATTCTGGCGGTAAAGCGAAAAATTCCGGGGTCTGGGGCAGAGCCCCAGTTTAAGAACGTCATATTCCTTTTGCCTGGCCGGCGTGAAACACCGCCGCCGGAGTGCGGTAGTCCAGGCTCTGATGGAACCGCTGATGATTGTAAAAGCGGAACCAGTTCGCGATGCCGGTGCGAGCCTCCGGCACCCGCGTGTAATCGCGCAGGTAGACCTCCTCGTATTTGAGCGATCGCCACAGCCGCTCGATAAAGATGTTATCCAGACAGCGCCCGCGTCCATCCATGCTGATGGCCACCCCGCGGCGGGCCAGCACGCCGGTGAACTTCTCGGAAGTGAACTGGGAGCCTTGATCGCTGTTGAAGATCTCTGGCCGGCCCCGCTGTAGCGC
>JAJYCN010000300.1 GCA_021778335.1 Acidobacteriota bacterium
TCCCGTCAGCCGGAACCCCACCACCTACGGCAGCAGCATCGAAATCGGCTGGCCCAGCATGCACGCCTCGGCCTCGATCCCGCCCACGCCCCAGCCCACCACGCCAAGGCCGTTGATCATCGTGGTGTGCGAGTCCGTCCCCATCACGCTGTCCGGATACGCCGTCGCTCCGCCGCCATGGTTCACAAATACCGCCGGCGCCAGATACTCCAGGTTCACCTGGTGAACGATGCCCGTATCCGGCGGCACCACGCGGAAATTCTCAAACGCCGTCTGCCCCCAGCGCAGAAACGCATACCGCTCCTGGTTGCGCTGAAACTCGAGCAGCGCGTTCGCCTGAAACGCGTTCTTGCTGCCGAACTCGTCCACCTGCACCGAGTGGTCAATCACCAGGTCCGCCGGAATCAGCGGATTCGCCCGCTTCGGCGCCGCGCCCAGCGCCGCAAGCGCGTCCCGCATCGCCGCCAAATCCACCACGCACGGCACGCCGGTGAAATCCTGCAGCAGCACCCGCGCCGGCATGAAATTGATCTCCCGCGCCGCCGCGTCCAGCTTCCAAGCCGCGACATACTCGATATCGGACCGCTTCACCGTCTCGCCGTCCTCGGTCCGCAGCAGATTCTCTAGCAAAACGCGGATAGAATACGGCACGCGCTCGAGGCTCGCCACCCCCGCCTTTTCCAGCGCATCCAGCCGGTAAATCGTATACTCATCCCCGCCCACACGCAGCGTAGCCCGCGCATTGAAACTGTTTAGACTATTCATCGGATTTCCCACTCTATTGTAGGCTGATCCCCTATCCGGCTGCGCTTGAACGCCCGGAACGTCTTGCGTTCCGCGTTCTATGCCGTCAGCGCCGGATAAATGAGGCGATTGTCGTCCTTCACAGTGGTACGGCCTCTCGGAGGATTCTGTCGCGCACGAACCAATGGAGAGACTTCTCCGTTCCCACGTGGACCTTGACGCCGAGCAACTCCTCAAGATCCTGCACGAGCCCGGCATGGTCGAGCAGGCGCCGGCCCGGCTCCCAGACGACCAGAAGGTCGAGGTCGCTGCTCTCCGTTGCCTCCCCGCGGGCAACCGAGCCAAACACACGGACGTTCCGAGCGCCGCGCTTTCCGGCCAAATGCGGCATCTCGTCGCGGAGATCGGAGCGCAATGTAGCCAGCGTCAGCATGTCTCTATTCTGCTGCAATTCCCCGCCATCGCCATGGGCGCCGGCGCCGAACACCAAATCGAAGCGCGTCTCGCCTCCTACGAACGCGAGCTCCGCCTTACCAGCCGCCCGCTCATGCCCGAACAATCACCCAAGCTAACCGAAGGGTCCGTGAATCAGTACATCGCGCAAGCGCCAGATGGCCTTCCAATCGAGTTGAGGTAGACTCCTCCCGCGCATGGGTCGGCGACCGCTCGGCGCCCTCGCCAATAAGGCTAAGCTGAAGTACTTCTGCCACTTGCGCAATGAGGCCCGTCTGTGTCATAATCCACTCAGGTGGTCGATGAGACCGCTGCAGTTCATCCGCTACGCTCGTAGGCGAGCAATATACAGGCCCACGGGGTTCCACCCTCTGGGCCTTAGTCATTTATGCCCACCAAGATCTGCGTGATCCTCGACGGCGGCTACGTCCGTGCATTGTGCAAGCAGTCCCACAAGCTGCCGAAAGACCCCGACTACATTGAGAAAATTGCCAAAGCCTGCCAAGGCCAAAACGAGGTGATCCACCGAATCATGTTCTATGATTCGGGAGGCTTTACCGGAACCGCAAAACAGCCGGTCTCGGGACAGCCCCGGCAGTTCACCGCAAACGATAAGTGGCTGCACGACCTCTCCTACAAGGATCTGTTCTCGATTCGCCTCGGCGTTCTGAAATTCCGGGGCTTCGTCCTGAATCCGTCGAAGATTCCCTACACGCCGGGCGAGCCGCTAACCGATGCGGATTTCTATCCCGACTTCGAACAGAAGGGCGTCGACATGAGAATCGGGATCGACATCGCCAATCTGTCCGCGAACCAATCCGTCGAACGAGTAGCACTGGCGACGAACGACACCGATTGCATCCCGGCGATGAAGCACGCGCGGCGCATGGGCCTTCAAATTATTCTCATCTGCTTTCCCGGCTTCCGGCCCGCACCCGAACTGCTGGCGCACACCGATTTTCGCCGTGAGATTCAATGGCCGGAGTGAGCTACTGGTACGGCGGACAAAGTCTGCCCTAACCCGCGCGGTTGCCGATGCGTGGCGCACGGTCGATTTGTGGGGCGCCTTAAGGCGCGCCATGCAGTAAGATCCAAGCATGAAGCTCTTTGTGACGATCGAGCCGGATGAAACCGGGATGCTCGTCACCGAATGCCCGCTATTCCCGGCTGCATCTCGCAAGGGAGGACCGAGGACTAAGCCCTGGACAACATCCGCGAAGCCATCGCCGGCTGTCTCGAAGCCCGGGCAGCACACGGAATGCCATTGACCATCGAAGTCCGGGAAATCGAGGTCCCGGAATAAGCGGACTTACCTCACATATACACCGGCGCTTCGATCCCCAGCACGCCGAGAATCTTCTCAATCTGCGGCCCGCAATACTGCGCCAGCCACAGCAGGAACGTCTTGCGCTCCGGATTCTCCTCCGTCAGCACCGGGTAGCCGCGATAGAAGCTACTGAACGCCTCCGCCGCGTTCCCCATCCCGCCTTCAATCGCGACGCCGGCAACACGTGGTACAAATCAAGTTTCGCTCATGCACCCTTTGGAGACCTACCTTCAGGAACTCCGCGCCGTCCGCTCGTCCGGCGCGGCGGTAAAGGAGACCTCGTACTACCCCGCGCTTGCCACCCTGCTCAACGAGATCGGCAAGACGCTCAAGCCCAAGGTGAAATGCATCATCCAGCTCCGGGACACCGGCGCCGGACTGCCGGACGGCGGCCTGTTTACCGAAGAGCAGATCCGCAACGACGTGAGCGACCTGTCCACGGGAGCAATCCCTGCCAGGGGCGCCATCGAGGCGAAGTCAACATCCGACGACGCGCGGGCCATCGCTGAGACGAAGCAGGTCAGGGACTACTGGAACCGGTATCGCCAAGTCCTCGTGACCAACTACCGCGACTTCCTGCTTCTGGGCGCCGACGCCGAGGGTAACCGAGCGGTGCTGGAGACATACAGTCTGGCGCGCGACGAGAGCGAGTTCTGGCACAAGGCGACGCACCCGCGCGCCGCCGCCGACCAACAAGGAGAAAGCTTCGAAGGATTTTTGAAGCGCGTGATGCTGTACCAGGCGTCGCTCGCCACGCCGCGCGACCTCGCGTGGTTCCTGGCGTCCTATGCGCGCGAGGCCAAGTTCAGAATTGAGGCGGGCGAACTGCCGGCGCTGGCCGGAATCCGCGCGGCGATGGAAGATGCGCTCGGCCTCAAGTTCGAAGGCGCGCGTGGCGACCATTTCTTTCGCTCCACGCTCATCCAGACATTGTTCTACGGCATCTTTGCGGCCTGGGTCTTGTGGAGCAAGGAACACCCGCCTACCGATAGGAAGAGCAAGTTCGAGTGGGGCATGGCCGCGCGGTACCTTCGCGTGCCGATCCTGCGCAAACTGTTTCACGAAGTCTCCGACCCCGGACAGTTGGAAACGATGAAGCTGCCAGAGGTGCTCAATTGGGCCGGTACCGCGCTGAACCGCGTGGACCGTGCCTCCTTCTTCGCCAATTTCGAAGAAGGCCACGCAGTTCAGTACTTCTACGAGCCGTTCCTGGAAGCCTTCGACCCGGAACTGCGGAAAGACCTGGGCGTCTGGTACACGCCGGCTGAGGTCGTGAAGTATATGGTGGCGCGCGTGGACGCTGAACTGCGGAACACGCTCGGCGTCGAAGGCGGCCTGGCAAACCCCAACGTCTACATCCTCGACCCGTGCTGCGGCACCGGCGCCTACTTGGTAGAGGTGCTGAGAAAGATCGCCGAGACTCTGAGCGAGAACGGAGGCGATGCCCTCGTGGGACACGATCTCAAAGAGGCGGCGCTCGAACGAGTCTTCGGGTTCGAGATCCTGCCCGCGCCGTTCGTCGTAGCCCATCTCCAATTGGGCCTGCTGCTCCAATCCCTCGGGGCGCCGTTGTCCGAGGCAAAGCGCGAGCGCGCTCGCGTATTCCTTACGAACGCCCTCACCGGGTGGGAGCCTGCGAAGCATCCCAAGCAGCTCATGTTCCGCGAGATGGAGGAGGAGCGCGAAGCCGCCGAGCGCGTCAAGCGCGAAACGCCCATCCTAGTCATCCTGGGCAATCCGCCGTACAATAGCTTCGCGGGGATCGCCAACATGGAGGAGGAGCGCGAGCTATCGGAGGCCTATCGAACGACCAAAGCCGCGCCCAAGCCGCAGGGCCAGGGTCTCAACGACCTCTACGTTCGATTTTTCCGGATGGCCGATCGGCGCATCGTAGAGAAGACCAGCAAGGGCATCGTCTGCCTCATCTCGAATTATTCCTGGCTCGACGGCCTGTCGTTCACCGGAATGCGCGAGCGGTATCTGGAGGCGTTCGATCACATCTGGATCGACTGCCTGAACGGAGACAAGTACAAGACCGGCAAGCTCACGCCGGAGGGCAAGCCTGACCCGAGCATCTTCTCGACGGAGTTCAACAGGGAAGGAATCCAGGTCGGCACGGCGATCACGCTGCTGGCCCGCACGTCACCGTCGGGGGGCGCCGAATCGGTTCACTTTCGGCATCTCTGGGGCAAGGAGAAGCGCGACCAGTTGCTCGCCGAGGCCACGGGTACCGGCACGCCGCGGTACGAGGCCGTGCGGCCGGCGATGCCCCTCGGACTGCCGTTCGCGCCATCGCGGGTCGAATCGTCCTACCTGTCATGGCCGACACTGCCGGAGCTATTCCCAAGGTCCTTCCCCGGCGTGAAGACCAGCCGGGACGATGTGGTCGTGGATATCGACCGCGAAAAACTCGTCGCGCGCATGGAGGCGTACTTCGATCCCAAGATCTCCTCGCAGGAGATGGCGCAAATCTCGCCACGCGCAATGCAGGACGGAGCGCGCTTCCCCGCACGCGAAACGCGCCGGCGCCTGCTGAAGCGCGGCTTCAAGCGAGAATACACAGTGCCCTTCTCCTACCGGCCTATGGACGTTCGCTGGCTATACTGGGAGCCAGAAACGAAGCTCCTAGACGAGAAGCGGTCTGATTACTTCCCACACGTGGCCGAGGGCAACGTCTGGCTGAGCGCGGCGCAGCACAACCGGAAGAGCTTCGACCCACCACTGGTCACCTCGAGGCTTTGCTCCCTACACGTCATCGAACGGGGAGCCAACATGTTCCCGCTGGTTCTCCAGCCAGAGCACCCGCTGCTGAGCGGCGATGAAACAGCCGGGCTCCACCCCAACCTGACCACCGAGGCAGCATCATACGTCCTACGCATGGATCGCGGGGCCGCAGACCTGTTCTACCACATCGTGGCAGTGCTGCACGCCACATCCTACGCCGAAGAGAACACCTCCGGCTTGCGGAACGACTGGCCGCGTATCCCGCTGCCCGCCACAAAGGCGCCCCTGCTGGCATCGGCGGCACTCGGCCGTGAGGTCGCCTCGCTCCTAGATCCCGAAGACGCTCTGCCGAAAGCGGCCAAGGGCCTGAAATCCCTCGCGGCCATAACGGCCGCCGAGGGCCGCCTCGATCCGGACGCCGGCCACCTGGAAATCACCGCGGGCTGGGGCCACGCCGGAAAGGGCGGCGTGACCATGCCCGCGAAGGGCAGGATCACGAAGCGCCAGATGACGCCAGGCGAGCAGGAGGGTCTGCCAGAGGGCGCCATCGGCATCCTGGGCATCGAGACCTGCGACGTTTGGTTGAACGGCCACGCCTACTGGCGTAACATCCCCGTACCCGTTTGGGAGTACACGCTCGGCGGCTACCAAGTCATCAAGAAGTGGCTGAGCTATCGCGAGAAGGAACTTCTGGGCCGGTCCCTCTCAGTAGAGGAGGCCCGCTACGTCGCGGACATGGCGCGGCGCATCGCCGCCATCCTCCTCATGGGCCCGGCCCTCGACGCGAATTACCGCATCGTGAAGCAAGCGACCCTCGAGTTCAGCAAACGTGCAAAAGCTTGAGATGCGGCCCCGAGGTGCAACCATGCAAAATATTGCCCGCTAGTCGGGACCAGGAAACACGCTGAGCATGCTTCTTTTCGCGCTATCTGTCGAGGCCGCTGCGTAAATCCGGTACTGTATGGGACGCTCCACGGACTCTTTCCGCCAGCCATCGCGCACCCACACCGTCAAGCGGTCTACCGCGAAACCTTCCTGAAGTGGCGGCGCCTCCCAAAACATTCGATCAAGATTTAACATGCCGAGTGTTGTCAACCGCTTGTTGGCAGGTAAGAACCATTCCGAGGGAGTGCAACAGGTAAGAATGCGGGGCGCATAATCTGAGTTACGCTTTGCACTGCGGCCGGCACACACGAGCATGGCACAGTCGCTGACGCGAATTAGACCCTCGTCCACAGCATCGTTGATCCGTTTGACGACGGTGGCCATTGGCGCCCTCAAACGCCGGCGCAGTTCTTCAATCAAAGAGATGGCGAGATCCAGACGTCCACCCGGCTTGGCAGGGGCAGGAGGTAGCATGGCCAGGAGAAGATCGCTCGGAACTAGCACGCGGCTGGCGAACTCATCGCAGAATTGACGGACCGCGTCAGCCGACCAGGAAGAACAGAACTCTTCGGGCAATCTGGTCTGTGCAGCCCAATGAGCCAGCTCGTGGGCATATGTGAAGCGAGAAGTAATGCCGCCTTCGTCCTCACCCACTATGAGCCTTCCCTCGTCCGATCGAATCAGCGAAAGCTGCGATGTGATCGGCCGAACTGCGCCTTCCCTCGGAGACAAGCCCCGCACTCGTTGGACTTTGACAAACAACAATCGCCGCAGGGGCACAAGTCGTGCAGGACGACGATCCTCCGCACGGTAGCCAGATTCTCGCAAGCAATCACTGGCTAGCCGACGAGCTATCGATTTTGGTTCCTCCGCCACGAGAATGGAACTACCTGCCGGGACTCGCTGCCCACTCCACGGGGATCATGCCGTCATCGGCGCGGTTCCGTTGGCAGCCCGTCCCACCAGCGAACAACTCACTGCTCGCGAACCCATTCTCAGGAAAACGCAGCGTCTCCTCTCTTTTGGGCGCGTAAGGCTCGGAGAACTGTATCTCCACCTGGCCTGCCGAAGCGATGATCTCTCTAGGCAACGAGAACCGCGGTCCGAGAT
>JAJYCN010000301.1 GCA_021778335.1 Acidobacteriota bacterium
CGTCCTTATTGCGGTCGCGGAGTTTGGCGACCTTGGTCATGTCGACTTTGTGGACGGTGGTGACGTGGGCGGAGGTGCGCTTGCTGAGTACCATGTGCTCGGCGATGCGCTGGCGCATGACGCTCATCGGCTCGACGCGCGAAGCGGCGGCGGGCACGGCGGGGGCAGCGGGGGCGACCGGAGCCGCCGGGGCCTGATAGACGGACGGCGCGGGCGGCGCGGCCGGTGGCTGGTAGACCGGGGCCGGGGGCGCGGCGGGCGCGGCGACTTCGGACTGGGCCATTGTTTTGGCGCCCTGGGCGGACATGAAGGCTTCGACGTCCTGCTTGGTGATGCGTCCGCCGGCGCCAGTGCCTTTGACCTGACGCAGATCGATGTTGTAGTCGCGGGCCATCTTCCGGACGAGCGGGCTCAGGGGGCCGGCGGGTGCTTCGACAGAAGCAGCTACGACGGGTTCCGGAGCGGGGGGCGGCGGAGGAGCGACGGGAGCGGGTGTGGGCGCCGGGGCGGCCGCGGGCGCGGGTGCGGGGGCCGGGGCTGCGGCGGGCTTTTCGGCCGCGGGCGCCGGGGCGCCGGTACCGGCTTCGTCGATCGAGCCGACGGCTGTGCCAATGGCGACCGTCTTGCCTTCTTCGACGAGGATCTGTGCGAGCACGCCCGCGGCGGGCGCGGGAATCTCAGTGTCGACCTTGTCGGTGGAGATTTCAAACAGGGGCTCGTCGCGTTCGACGCGCTCTCCGGCCTTCTTCAACCACTTGGTCAGCGTTCCTTCGACGATGCTTTCCCCCATCTGGGGCATCACGACTTCGATCATTGCGTTTTCTCCAAAATGTGGGCCCATGCGTCGACGGGCCGGATCTCAAAATCGAACACGCGCGCGAAGCCGCGCGCGATGGCCTGGCAAACTTTTTCCCGCGTCGCCGAGACGCCGAGGCCGGCGAGCGACGTGACCGGCAGGGTCAACCCGCACGGCACAATATAACGGAAGTAGCTTAACTCGGTTTCGTGGTTCAGCGCGAATCCGTGCGAGGTGATCCAGCGGCTGATGTGGACGCCGATCGCCGCCAGTTTGCGTCCTTCGACCCACACGCCGGTGTGACCTTCCGTGCTGCGTTCCGCCTTCACGCCGAATTCGGCGACTGCTTCGATCAGAGCCTGCTCGAGGGCGCGGACGTAGGCGACCACGTCCCGTTTCCACTCGCGCAGGTCGAAGACGGGATAGCCGACGATCTGGCCGGGGCCGTGATAGGTGATATCGCCGCCGCGGCGCGTTCGGTAGAAGCCGATGCCGGCGCGATCGAGCATCTCTTCCGGGGCGAGGAGGTTCTCCATGTGCCCGTTGCGGCCGAGGGTAACGACATGCGGATGCTCGAGGAGGAGCAACTGATCCGGGATACGGGCGGCCTTGCGTTCGGCGACGAGCCACTCCTGCAGTTCGAGCGCTTCGGCGTAGCCGATCCGCCCACAGTCCCGCAACTCGCATTCGCGGCTCACGTTGCCCCGCGCCTCTTATATATTGATGGCCAGGCCGTAGACGTTCTGGAACGCCTCGCCTATCGCTTCGTAGATGGTCGGATGAGCGTGGATGGTGGCCATCATTGTCTCTACGGTCGCCTCGCTCTCCATGGCCGTTACCGCCTCCGAGATGAGCTCGAAGGCCTGCGGTCCGATGATGTGGACGCCGAGGATCTCGCCGAGTTTCGCGTCGGCGACCACTTTGACGAAACCTTCGTGGCTGCCGAGGATTGTCGCCTTGCTGTTGGCCGAGAAGGGGAACTTACCGACCTTGACGTCATAGCCTTTGGCCTTGGCCTGGGCTTCGGTGAGGCCGACGCTGCCGATGCCGGGTTCGGTATACGTGGCGCCGGGGATGCGCATTTTATTGATGGGCGTGGTGGGCTTGCCGGCCATGTGCGCGACGGCGACCATGCCTTCGCGGGTGGCGACGTGGGCCAACTGCGGCGTGCCGGCGACGATGTCGCCGATGGCGTAGACGCCGGGTTCGCCGGTGCGCTGCATTTCAT
The DNA here is from genome assembly GCA_021778335.1 of Acidobacteriota bacterium. Classification (GTDB taxonomy): domain Bacteria; phylum Acidobacteriota; class Terriglobia; order Bryobacterales; family Bryobacteraceae; genus JAJYKC01. The sequence continues at coordinate 2,025 of JAJYCN010000301.1, forward strand.
CGACGAGGATGAAGCCGCGGTCGAGTTTCACCTTGGTTCCTTCGAGGCCGATGTCGCCGGTGTTCGGCTTGCGGCCGACGGCGACGAGGAGTTTTTCGGTGGTGATCTCTTCCTTCTTGCCGTTGGCGAGGGTGGCTTCGAACTTCACGCCGCCGGGGACCTTGCGGATGTTTTCGGCCTTGGCGCCGGTTTCGCAGCGGATGCCGGTTTTCCGGAAGTGCTTCTCGAGTTCCTTGGAAACTTCCTCGTCCTCGACGGGCACCAGGCGCGGCAACATTTCGAGGAGCGTGACCTTTGTGCCGAAGCGGTTGAAGATGGAGGCGAACTCGACGCCGACGGCGCCCGCGCCGATGATGGCCATCGTGGCGGGGACTTTGGGCATGCTGAGGATTTCGACGTTGGTGAGGATGTCGGAGTCCGGGGCGAGGCCGGGCAACATGCGGGCTTCGCTGCCGGTGGCGATTAAAACATTTTTGGTTTCGAGTGTTTTGACGCCGGAGTCGGTTTTGACGCTTACTTTGCCGGGACCGGCGAGGGAGCCGAGGCCGCGGATCACCTCGACCTTGTTCTTCCGCATGAGGAATTCGACGCCCTTGGAGTGCTTGGAGACGATCTTGTCCTTGCGGTCGAGCACTTTGGGATAGTCGATGGCGGCGCCTTTGCACTGGATGCCCTGCTCTTCGGAATGCTTGAAATATTCCCAGACGTCGGCGGTGTGCAGCAGGGCCTTCGTGGGGATACAGCCCACGAGAAGACAGGTGCCACCGAGTCTTGAGTCCTTTTCCACGAGTGCGGTTTTGAGCCCGTATTGGCCGGCGCGCACCGCCGCCGAGTAGCCCCCAGGGCCACTGCCGATGACAACCAGGTCGTATGACATGAAGTTTCAGTCTAACATCGCGGGAGGGGCGGATTCGGTCCGCCGCCGCGGCTGCCGGGGTGTGGCGTCCCGATACAAGTCCTTTCTCAACAGACGTTTGCCACTTACTTTCTCGCTGCGCGGGCCGGTTGGGCGAGGGAGGCTGCGTTATTGCAACACGTGCAACTCTTCGGCAACAGGAGGCGAGGGTTTGGGACCGGTGTTTCCGCTGCGCCACTGGCCGAGCTTGATGGAGGCGCGGAAGATGGCGCCGACGGGGATGACGCCCGCCAGGCGATGATCGGCGATGGCGGCCAGACCCATGGACGCCGCGCAGCCGCAGGCGCTGCAATCGGGGTTGCCTCCGAACTGGCAGGGCGTGATGCGGGTTTTCAGATCCGCCGAGATGGTTTCCGTGGTCAGGGCGAAGGTGCAGTCCGCGGGCTTCGAGGGTGGTTTCCGGAATTGCACGATCATCTCCTCGGGCATTTCGAGCTTCGGAAACTCCCGGCGTAGTTTCAGCATTTCGTCGACGGCGGTTTTGCGCTCCCCGGCGGTCAGGATCTCCGGCAAGACATCGCCGATCTGTGGAGTGAACAAACTGAACCAGACGCGGGCGATTTCCGGGCGGGGCGTCCAAAAGGCGAGAAAGTCGCGCAAGTAGCCGGGGCGTTTCATCATCTGGCCCGTGACGGTGCAGTGGATAGTCACGTGTTGTCCGGCAATGTTTTTCAGAATGCGTGCATACGTGGCGGGTGCGCGGCGGGCATCGTGCTCGGGTTGGAGGCCATCGATGGAGACTGTGACGTTGAGGTGGTCCAGGTTGGCCCAGGCGTCGGGGATCGGCCGGAACGCGCTGGTCACGACCTGGACAAAAACGCGCCGCGCCATCAATGCGGGCATGAGCACTTCGAGTTCGCGGTAGCGCACGAGCGGGTCGCCGCCGACGAGGGAGAGATGCAGAGGGCGGTAGCGGTCGACGATCTCGAGCACGCCTCCGATCAACTCTTGTCCACGAAGATCGCGGAGTTGCCGTAGCGTGATTTCGCCGCCGAGATGGCCGGCGTCATAGGCGTAGCATCCGGGACAACGCAGCGGACATTCGCGAGTAATCTCGATGGAGAGAGTGGGGCGTTCCCCCCGAAGAATCTTAGCCCAGGCTTGCAGTATGTCTGCTGTTCTCAAGGAAGGGCTCCTTATGTGAATTCAGATGCGGAGGCTAAAAGTTCTGTTTCAGTCGGCAATTCGGGCGCGGACAGGCTGAGCGGACTATTCGCAGCCGCAGCCGAACCGGACGGGGCTGGGTGGCAGGCCGGCCAGGAGGCGCCACGCTTCCCGCCAGGCTTCGCCGGTCTCGCTACTCTCAGGCTTTTGCTCAAGAAATCGCCGGAAATATCCGATGGCCTGGTCCCGCTCGGCCTGCTTTTGCTCGTTCGTGAGTCTTAGGCCATTTTCTTCCGGGTCGTCACCAGGATAGCCGATGACGAGCTTGCTTGCGTGAGTGCGGGCGAGGGCGAGGCAGATCCAGGGAGACCATTCGTCCACTTTGTAAGTTTGGAGTAAGTTCTCATCGAGTTGGATAAGCCGGTCCTGCCAGAGCCCGCGTCCGGGGACAAAACAGGGATCGGCGAGATACAGGATTCCGGCGAGTTCACCGGCTTTGCCTTGCGGGTCGAGCGCCAGGGCGCGGCGGCGCAGGTTATGCGAGTAGATGCGTCCATCTTGCGGGCAGCGCGTTTCAAACATAGCGCCGAGCGGTTTCCAGAGCGGGCTGTTGACGGCGTTGCAGGCGGCGAACGAGTCGGCGACAAGTAGCGCCGCGGCTCGTCTTGGCGGATCGAGATCGCCGGCCCAGCGCATCCAACGACGGGCGCGAGCCAATGCCGCGGTTTCGGGTTCTTTCGGCCAGTGCCGTTCGCATTGTGTGTCGCTCAGGATGGTGGCGGACGAAGGGGAAGGCTGCGGCGCGGCCAGTTGCCATGCCGCATCGAGCGCCCGCCGGGCTATGCGGCCCGGAACGAGCGAAAGAGAGAACGTGGATTCGCGGGCGGTATCCGCCCGCGCGTAGACGGCCAGACGTTTCACGGCGGCGCTGACGCCCGGTTCGAGCAGATCGAGAGCCACCCAGACACTTACTCCCGCGCGATGCCAGGCCGTGACGCCGCGCCAAAATGCCCAACCGCGGACGTTCGGTTTGACGGGCCCGCCGTTCGGCTTTCCCCAGACTTTGGTCAAGGCCTGGACCAAAGCGGCGGTGGGCTGCGGAGGGGCCTGGTACCAGAGCCCTTCCATTGCGCAGGAGTCCGTCAGGCGAGGACTGGGAGCATCGGGCAGAGGCGGAAGTGCGCCTTGCCGGACGGTGGGCACGTAGAACTGGGCGGTTCGGATCAGGCCGCCGGGAAGGTGACTCACCCATGCGCCGCACCAGGCGCCTTCCATGAGGAAGTCTGTTTCGTAGGCCGGGGAAGATTGGCCGAGCGTGGCGGGCGCGAACCGCTCGCCCCGATGCGCGGCGCGCCAGCCTGCGACGGATGGATGGGAGGAAAGCGCGGCGACTCCTGCGTTGACTTCGCGCGCCAGGGCTTCCGCCGTGTCCGCGCGAGCGCAGGCCGTCGCACACAGGAGCGCGACGAGCCAGCGCCGGGACATGTTCCGAGTTTATCCGGCCCTCGACCCGCTATCCTGATGGCTATGCCGTTCCGTGTTGCCGTCGACTATCGCCCCCGGGGCGACCAGGTCACCGCCATCGACCAACTGGCGCGGGGGCTGGAGGATGGCGAGAAGCACCAGGTTCTGCTGGGCGTGACGGGGTCGGGCAAGACGTTCACGATGGCGAAGGTGATCGAGCGGCAGGGCCGGCCGGCGCTGATCCTGGCGCACAACAAAACGCTGGCCGCGCAGCTTTATCACGAGTTCCGTTCGTTCTTTCCGGAAAACGCGGTCGAGTATTTTGTCAGCTACTACGACTACTACCAGCCGGAAGCCTACATTCCTTCGAGCGATGTTTACATCGAGAAGGAAGCGACGATCAACGACGAACTGGACAAGCTGCGGCTGTCGGCGACGCGGTCCTTGTTCGAGCGGCGGGACTGCGTGATTGTGGCGAGCGTGAGTTGTATCTATGGCCTCGGGTCGCCGGAAGCTTACTACGGCATGTTACTGATGCTCGAAAAGGGCCAGAAGGTCACGCGGGAGCTGATCACGCAGCGGCTGGTGGAGATTCTCTACGAGCGGAACGACCACGACTTCCGGCGCGGAACGTTTCGGGTGCGGGGCGACACGATCGAACTGTATCCGACTTACGAGGACTACGCGTACCGGATCGAGCTTTGGGGCGACGAAGTGGAGAGCCTGAGCCAGATCGACCCGCTGCTGGGCCAGATCCGCCGGACTTACACGCGGCTGCCGATCTACCCGAAGACGCATTACGTGCTTACTCCGGATGCGCGCGATGCGGCGCTCGAGAGCATCCTGGCGGAGCTGGAAACCTGGAGCCGGGACCTGGAGAGCCGGGGGAAACTGATTGAAGCGCAGCGGCTGCGGCAGAGGACACTGTTCGACCTGGAAATGATCCGGCAGATCGGTTATTGCCATGGGATTGAGAATTACTCGCGGCATTTCACGGGGCGGATGCCGGGCGAGGCGCCGCCGACGCTGCTCGACTATCTGCCGCAGGATTCGATCATCTTCATCGACGAAAGCCACCAGACGATTCCGCAGTTGCAGGGGATGTACCATGGCGACCGCTCGCGGAAGGATACGCTGGTGGAATTTGGGTTCCGGCTGCCGAGCGCGCGGGACAACCGGTCGTTGACGTTCGAGGAGTTCGAAAATCGCGTGAACCAGGCGATTTATGTTTCGGCGACGCCGGGTCCATATGAACTTACGCGGTCGGCCGGAGTGATTGTCGAGCAGATTATCCGGCCGACGGGGTTGATCGATCCGGAAGTTGAGATCCGGCCGATACGCGGACAAGTGGACAACTTACTCGATGAGATACGCGCGCGGGCGGAGCGGAACGAGCGCACGCTGGTTACTACGCTTACCAAGCGGATGGCCGAAGATCTTGCCGAGTACTACACGGAAGCCGGCGTGAAGTGCGCGTATCTTCACTCGGAGGTATCGACGCTCGACCGGGTGAGGATTCTGCGGGATCTTCGGCGGGGTGGTTACGATACGCTTATCGGCGTGAATCTGCTTCGGGAGGGATTGGATTTGCCCGAGGTTTCTCTGGTGGCCATTCTCGATGCCGATAAAGAGGGTTTCCTGCGGTCTTCGGGGTCGCTGATTCAGACGATCGGGCGGGCGGCGCGCAACATCAACGGCCGCGCGATCCTTTTTG
>JAJYCN010000302.1 GCA_021778335.1 Acidobacteriota bacterium
GATTCGCGAGCTTTTCGCCCGGTCCGGCTATGCCGGCCAGGGCAATCCGGCGGTTGCCAGGCATCCGATGACGCCGGAGCAGGCGAGGGCGAAGCTGAAAAAGCTTGGCGTCAACTACGACAATCCGCGGTTCGAAAAGATCTGCGGCGGGAAGTACATGGCCCCGCTCTACGATCCGGCGACACAGAAGCCGGAGGGCGCGAAGGCGTGCATCGATCAGTTCGAGTTTCCCGACATTCCGACCGAGTATCCGGTGGTGTGGGTGAGGGCTCGGCAAGCAGCCGAGGTGTGCTGGATCATGGGCAAGCGGCTGTGCGATGCGCACGAGTGGGAAGGGTCGTGCGCGGGAAGTTTGCAGCCTCCGGACTACGACTGGAATCTGGCCAAAGGACTTAGCCCGAACGCCGCGATTGAACGGATGCGGATCGCTCATAACAGGAAGTACGCGCCGACCGAGAGGTGGAGCTACGGGCCGGAATACCGAAAGAGCGTATGCGCAACGTCGAGCCAGAAATCGCCCGGCTGTGATGGAGGCGGCTGGAGGCGCTGCGGGTCAAACACGTTTCCGGCCGGAGCGTTTCCCGATTGCCGGAGCCCGCTCGATGTTTACGATCTGAACGGCAACGCCGCTGAACACATGAACCTTCCGCTGAAGGAGAGCCAGATGTCGAGCCTCGGCAGCCGGGAGCTCGGCTACACGGAGATGAAAGGTAGCTGGTTCATCTTCGATACGTACCGGGCGCATGAGGACTGGTGCCGGTGGCGGGCGCCTTACTGGCATGGCTCACGGGTGATGGATCCGCACAGTCACGAGAATTATCATCTGGGGTTCCGGTGCTGCAAGAGCCTGAAATAGCCTAGACGGCGGGGAGCACCGCAGCGATCTTGATTGGTCCTTCGCCGCTGAGCGTGGTGGCGAAGCGGGAGTCGCGGAGGAGGTCACGAAGCGGCTGAAGCTTGTCCTGGACCAAGGCGTACCCGGCGACGAGGCGGATTCCGTGGCTGTAGTCGGCATAGCCGGCGCCATGCACGGTGCTTAGAGGCTGAATGGGCATGCTGGGGCCGCGGTGCCAGCCATAGATCGCAATGCGTCCAGGGTGCCGGATCAGGCGATTCGAGAGCACGACGTCCTTCTTGTGGCCGGCGACGAGAACGTCCGGGGAAAATGGCGGATCTCGGATTGCCAGTCGATCATGGAGTTATGGCGTTCGTAGTAGCCGGTGGAGGTCATCTGCGGGCCCGCGGGCAAGGGCTGGGGCAGGAACCGCCGCACGGATTGATCGTAGATGGCGTCGACCATTTTCGGAGTCGGCAAGAGAAACCGGAACCGATGTGCGACCGCGGCGGCGGTGTAGAGGTTCATCGGGATGCGCAGGTAGTCGGTGTTCGAACCGATGGCGAGATACTCCGGCATGGCGAAGATGGTGACGGAGGTGCTTTGGGCGGCCAGCCTGACGGGCGCCAGCGTTCTGGCGAAATCCGGCAGGTTCCCGGCAGCCAGTTGTTCGAAGACGGCGCACTCGCGCAACTTGCGGTCCATGCCGGCGACGGAGGCGCCGAATTGGGAGCCGGTGGGAGCGTCCGGAGGCCTGGGTGGGATATGGCGGACAAGCTCAGCGATTCGGGAAGGTCGCGCGGCGGACTCAGAAGCTGGCAGGGACCGCGACAAAAGCACGGCGAGTGAAGCTTTCAGACCGCTGCGCCGGGTATAACACTGCTCGAGGCAGCCGGCAAACAGCACTCAAGTAGTGTACCGCGAGACCCGTTAATACGAGGCGAAGAGCCTGCCCCATTCGCTGTCGAGCGCGCGCCTGACCCTGGCGCGGCCGATGAAGTTGTACCAGTAGACGTCGTGGTACAAGAATGAGGCGAGGTAAGACCAGGGCGCGACGACGGTTCGCAGGAGCAGGTGTTCGAGCGGTTTCAACGGGCCCCAGTAGATCATCTTCTGGCCGCTGCTTGCGAAGGTGTCGCCGGCGTGGGAGTGGAAGTCGACGCCTTCGATGCTGTCGCCGACGATTTCGATATCCCTTGGATCGCCGCAACCCAAGCCTTGTTCGTGCGCGAGGCGGATGAAGGGAATGGATAGCGGATCGAAGCCCATCATCTTCGCCGCGACGGCGTCGATTGCGACCATGTCCCCGGAGGCGAGGATGTAATTCTTCACGACGGGCTCCATGCAGCGCGGACCCGGGCCATCGCCCGCGAAGGTTCCGTCCATCACTGCGAAAAGCACGGGAAGGATTTCCTTTTGAATGGCGAGCAGGTCGACGAGCGTTTCGTGAATCACCGCGTGAGTCCAATGTCGTTTTTCGAAGAGGATGCCGCCGAAGGCGTTCTTCATCGCGCCGGTCATGGTGGTGAACACGTGGGTTTTCATGGTCGGCAGGTGGATGACATTCGAGCCGACGAGCCGTTTGGGAATGCGGATGCCTTCCGGGTAGACCTTGTCCAGGACGCGCATCTTCGCCTTCGGCGTGTATCGAATCCACTCCTCGCCGGCCTCGTATAGATGCACATTGCGCAGTCCGTACTTGCCAACGACGACCTGCTTGTGTTTGTTGGCCACCTCGCCGCGGCGGGCGCTTACAACGACGGTGCGGTTGTGGCAGCCGAAGAGGTTCTGTTTTGGATAGCCGTCTTCGAGGAGAGTGGCGATAACGCCGTCAAGCGGCCAGGGAGTGGTGGAGCAGGCCGGATAGAAGAAGTGCCAGGAGATGTTGATCTTTAGTGCGATTTTGTGGTCCTTCGGGACGAACTGACGATATTCGGCGAGGCGCATGAGGCGCGCATAGTCGCCGAGGACGGTGGCGGCGGAGGTTTTCAGAACTGCGACACGGGGCCGGCTCATGGGGCGTTACTTCTCCCTAACGTTCACGCGAACCGTGACGGAGGCGCAGGCGAAGGAGGTGGACCCTTCGCAGCTAATGACGTAGGACGTTGTCGACTCGGGTTTGACCTCGAGCGTCCCGCTGGAGCCCTCGAAGGCGACGAGTTTTTTCAACGCGACGCCGCCGGAGCGGGTTTCGGCGGCCTCCTCGATGGTGACTTTGGTGGCGCTCTTGATGGACCAGCGGAGCACCACGGATTCTCCGGCCGTGATCTCCTTCGGCTTCGCCTCGAAGATGAAGTCGGTTGACGTCTTGTCTTTTTGTTTCTGATCGGCGGGTGCGGCTGCCGGAACGAGGCTGACGGCGATCCCGAGAGCCAGGAGCACTAACGGCCAGAGACGGCGATGCAGGCACATGTTGAATCGTCGATCCACCATGAGCTAGAGCAATCGTCGTGCCACGCCGCTTTCGGGCGCTGCCCGATCGGATTACTGGCTGAGCAACTGCAGCACCGCGGCCGCGATCAGTTGATGGCCGGCGGCGGTGGGGTGGAGTCCGTCCCAGAACAGGTGCTTGTTCGGATTCGAGCAGATGGCGTGACCGATGACGCCGAAGGAGAGGCAGGGCTCGGTGGCGTTGGTGATGCCGTAGGCGGCGGGGTTGGTCTCGACATTGGCGAATAGCGCGTTGCCGTTAAATTGGATGAAACGGATGCCCGGCAGGGCCGACATGGAGTACATGACCTGCGCCATGCCAGCGTCGTAGGCTTGGGCGAATTGCGCCGAGAGAGTTGTGGCAGGTGGTCCGAGAGCTTGCACGAAGGGTGCATAGGCGAAGTTGACCGCGTTCGGGACGAGGAAGGTCCGCGCACCGGCGGCGTAGAGAGCCTGTAGGGCGGTAGCTTCGGACTCGATGGCGGCAGTCAGGATGGCGGTGCTCGTAGCGCCCGTGGAATCTGTCTGGAGCGCGGTGAGAGCGTCGTCCAGGTCATTTGCGCCGATCCACATTACATACAAGTCGTTCGAGGGAGCGGCTCCGGCGAAATCTGTCATGAAGCGGGTGGTTTCGAAGTTGAGATCGACGACGCTGAAGGGATACTGGCCGTCGGGACACGCGGCGAGCACCGAGGAGCAGGCGCGCGAGCGGGCGCGGCCGACGGCGTAGTTGGTGAAGATCCCCGGCGAGCGGAAGGCCGGGTCGCCGTTGGTGGGCATTTTCAGGGCGGTCGCGACGCGTTCGATCCATGTGGCGCCGTTGCTGAAGTGGTGGCCGCCGATGTCGTAGGAGGCATCGGGGATGGGTGCGAATGGTTGGTGGGAGGACGTCCCGAATTCGACGAAGTGATTTCCGGGATCCGAGAGACTGTCGCCGAAAACGACGATGTCGGTGAACGATTGACCGAAGACCGGAGAGAGGAACAGTAGAGATAAGACGATGGCCAGCGATGGCCGTAGCCGCCGCTGTCCGGATTCTCTATCGGACAGCGAACTATTGCCTTGAGAAAGATGTTTACGCAGCATAAAGAGTGTTCCAAGCGTACGACATGGCGTGGCATCCAGCAAGGCGTGCCTGCGAACGGGACGCTTCCGGGCAATGGCGGGGGAATTGGGATAAGATCTTGGCCTGACAGGCACCTGGAGACAAGACGATGAAGAGACGACGGAGAACTGGGATCACGCGGCGGTCGATGATGCGGAGCGCCGCGGCGGCGGCGATGTTCGGGCCGCTGTTTCAGGCGACGGAGGGTTCGGTGAGCGGGCAGGAGCGGGTGAACAAGAACTCGGCACCGAGCACGCTGAAGATTACCGATATGCGGGCGTGCCGGGTGGCGGCGAACTACGATTACCCGCTAATCCGGATTGATACGAACCAGGGCGTGTATGGATTGGGCGAGGTGCGGGACGCGGGAGTGGAGGGAATCGCGCTGATTTTAAAGGCGCACCTGGTGGGGAAGAATCCGCTGAACATCGACGCGAATTTGCGGACGGCTCGCCAGTTCGCCAATCACGGGCGGATGGGCGGCGGATACAGCGCGCTGGACATGGCGCTGCACGATATTGCGGGGAAAGTGTACGGCGTGCCGGCGCACCGGTTGATCGGGAATAAGAACCACGACCGGGTGCGGATTTACGCCGATACGACGAGCCATCCGGATCCGAAGGTGTACGCCGAGCGGATGCGGAAGCGGCGGGCGATGGGGCTGACGTTTTTTAAGATGGACCTGCAGTCGAGCATGTTGAAGGACCGGCCGGGGGCGTTGAACGAGCGGGGCGTGTGCACGGAGAAGGGGCTCGGGTATCTGTGCGAGTACATCGCCGCGATCCGTGATGTGCTGCCGCCCGGTGCGCCGCTGGCGGCGGACCATTTCGGACGCCTGAACGTGAACGACTCGATCCGGTATGCGCGGGCGTTCGAGCCGTATCAACTTTCCTGGGCGGAGGATCTGCTGCAGATTTCCGAGGGCGCGATCCATCCGTATCTGAACTGGCAGGCGTACAAGACGATTTCGGACGCGACGGTGACGCCGGTGCTGACGGGGGAGGACATCTTCGGACTGCAGGGAGGGTTTCAGGAGTTACTCGACCATCACGCGGTGGATGCGATTCATCCGGACATTGAAACGTCGGGTGGGTTGCTGGAGACGAAGAAGATCGCCGATTACGCGACGATGCGGGGAATTCAGGTGGCGATGCACCATGCGGGGTCGCCGATTGGAGGGTTTGCGGGCTACCACTGTGCGTCGACTTTCGGGGACAATTTCCTCGCGATGGAGAACCATGCGCTCGATATGCCGTGGTGGCAGGACCTGGTGACGGGCGTGCCGAAGCCGATTATCGAGAACGGGTATGTGAAGGTTCCCGACGACCGGCCGGGGCTGGGGCTGGAGCTGAACGACGCGGTGGTGAAGGAGCACCTGCGGCGGCCAGGTTACTTCGAGCCGACGCCGATGTTCGACGATCTGATCGTTTCCGGATTCCATACGGGCGGCGCGTGGCCGCACTACGACGAAACGGGGAAGTGGTGTAACTGCGTGACCTATGAGTAAGATTCGATTGAAGTACTTAGTTAGCGGGCTGGCCACGGTGTTTCTGGCGTTAGCGGCGGACCCGACTTACATGCACCGGTATTTTCCGCTGGTCTCGCCGGCGGAGGACGATTTGACGTTCCGGACACACGGCGTGACTTACCAGCCGGCGTTCGGGGCCGATGATGCGCAGGCCGGGCAACTGAAGAGCATCGCGCGGTACGGGCTGTTGACGGTGGACCCGAAGGCGGTGACGAGGGTGGTAAGTTATCCGGCGGAGGAGCAGATTTACTATGTGCTGAGCGGCAACGGCGTGCTGGTTTACGGCGGTCAGAGGGTTCCGGTGAAGGCGGACGACTATATGTATCTGCCGGTGGGGTTGGAGCACGGGATGGCGAACGAGTCGGATGCGCCGGTGAAGGTGCTGGTGATGGGGTTTCGCATTCCGAAGGGCGTGACGGTGAAGCCGACGCCGAAGCTGATGATGGCGAACTCGGGCGACGTGCCTTATGTGAAGGTAGAGGGGCACGGGGAGACGGTGCATTTCAAGCTGCTGATGGGGACGACGGCGAGCAAGCGCGACAAGCTGGCGGCGGCAAGCCAGATGGTGAGCCTGTTTATCATGGACTTCGAGCCGGGCGGGACGAACATTCCGCACCACCACGAGATGGCGGAAGAGATTTACTACATTCTTCGCGGGCACGGCGATATGGTGGCGGGCGGCGGGTTGGACGGGAACGAGGGCCGGCATCCGGCGCGCGTGGGCGATACTTATTTCATCCGTCTGAACGCGACGGTGGGATTTTATAGTGGATCGCGGAGCGGCGAGCACGATGAAGTGCTGGCGGTGCGTTCGCGGTATCCGTTTCCGAAAGAACAAGGGGAGGAATAGATGGAAGGGACGTATTTGAGCCGGCGCATGGCGTTGAAGTGGGCGGCGGCTTTGCCGGTGATGGGGACGATTGCGGCCGATTCGCTGCTGGCGGCGGCGAAGGAGGCGGTGAGCGGGAAGGCGCCGGGGAACATTTACTCGACGATCGGCGTGCGGACGTTCATCAACGCGCGCGGGACGTGGACGTACTTGAGCGGGTCGCTGGAGCTGCCGCAGGTGCGGATGGCGAAGCTCGAGGCGTCGAAGCATTTCGTCGATATTTTCGAGCTGCAGCACGCGGCGGGGAAACGGCTGGCGGAGTTGTCGGGGGCGGAGTCCGGGATGGTGACGTCGGGGGCGGCGGGAGCGATGGCGTCGGCGACGGCGGCGTGTCTGGCGGGAACGGATCCCAAGAAGATCTGGCAGCTTCCGGACACGACGGGGATGAAGAACGAAGTGGTGATGCACGGAGGGCGTTTGGCGTTT
>JAJYCN010000303.1 GCA_021778335.1 Acidobacteriota bacterium
CCTCGCCCGTCTCGCCGACCTCGCCGTCTCCATCCCGCTCAGCGTCCTCGTCTTCTATTCGATCTGCCGCCTGCTCCGCGTCGACGAACTCGCCCTCGCCACCCGTTCCTTCTTCGCCCCTTTGCGGCGGCGCACCGAGGCGCTCTGAGCGCCCGCTTTGGAATGGTGAGGCCCGCTTTTCCGGCTCAGCAGCGCCAGCAGCGCCCCCGATACGTACTGCTCCTCGTTCGGATGCCGCAGCGGCAGCTCGCCATGCACCCGGTATTGATTCCGCCGCCCCACGCGCTCGCAGCTCAGATAACCGTCGGCGATCAGATCCGCCACAATCCGCTGCGCAGACCGCTCCGTAATCCCCACCTTCGCCGCCAGGTCGCGCATCCGTATCGCCGGCTCCGCCGCCAGACAGAGAAACACGTGCCCGTAATTTGTCAGAAACGTCCAGCGTTCCATCGAATCACTAGGAAACCACCGCGCAGGCGCCGCCGGAGCCACGGTGGTTTCCTAGAAGCTATGCTGGCACATTCCCGCCCGCATGTCGAGCGGAAACACGACTTGCATTTCGTGTTTCTGGTGTCGTACATTAGTACGAATCCATATTCATCCACGGAAGGAGAGAAGTTTCTTTGTCTAACCCTGTTCCCATAACGGTCGCCCACGGAGACGGCATCGGTCCCGAAATCATGGACGCGACGCTCACCATCCTCCGCCAAGCCGGCGCCGCGCTCGCGATCGAGCCGATCGAAATCGGCGAGGCGGTCTACAAGCGCGGATTGACTGCGGGTATCGAACCCTCCGCCTGGGAGTCGCTGCGGCGCACCAAGGTCTTCCTCAAAGCCCCCATCACCACGCCCCAGGGCGGCGGCTTCAAGAGCCTCAACGTCACCGTCCGCAAAACCCTCGGCCTCTACGCCAACGTCCGCCCTTGCGTCGCCTACGCCCCTTACGTGGACACCAAACACCCCGGCATGGACCTCGTCATCGTCCGGGAAAACGAAGAGGACGTGTACGGCGGCATCGAGCACCAGCAGACCCCCGAAGTCGTCCAGTGCCTTAAGCTCATCACCCAGCCGGGCTGCGAAAAAATCGTCCGCTACGCCTTCGAATACGCCGTCCGCAACAAGCGCAAGAAGGTCACCTGCTTCACCAAGGACAACATCATGAAGATGACCGACGGTCTCTTCCATAAGACGTTCGAGGAAGTGGGCGCCGAGTACCCGGACATCGAAAAGGAACACTGGATCGTGGACATCGGCGCCGCCAAGATGGCCGACACGCCAGTTGCCTTCGACGTCATCGTGATGCCGAACCTCTACGGCGACATCCTCTCCGACGTCGCCGCGCAAATCGCCGGCTCCGTGGGCCTCGCCGGATCCGCCAACATCGGCGAGCAGTGCGCCATGTTTGAAGCCATCCACGGCAGCGCTCCGCGCCGCGCCGGACAGAACCTCGCCAACCCCTCCGGCCTCCTGCTCGGCGGCGTCATGATGCTCGTCCACATCAACCAGCCCGGCATCGCCGCCCGCGTCCATAACGCCTGGCTGCGCACCATCGAGGACGGCATCCACACCTACGACATCTTCCAGGAGGGCGTCAGCAAGCAGAAAGTCGGCACCCGCGAGTTCGCCCGCGCCGTCTGCGACCGCCTCGGCAAACTCCCCGAAAAACTCAAGGCCGTCAACTACACCGCCGCGTCCTCGGAAAAGATCAAGTCCTGGACCCGCAAGCCGCGGCCCACAAAGGAAACCATCGGCATCGACGTCTTCCTCGACTGGACCCCCGGTACGCCCGACGAACTCGCGGCCCAACTCCAGAAGCTCCAGAGCGACGCCCTGCCGCTGACCATGATCACCAACCGCGGCACCAAAGTCTGGCCCGAAGGTATGTCCGAAACCTTCTGCACGGACCATTGGCGCTGCCGCTTCCGCTCTCCGTCCGGCGGGCCCGTCCCGCACTCCGAGCTGTCCGCTCTTCTGAGCCGCGTCGCCGCAGCCGGTCTCGACTTCATCAAGACCGAGAACCTCTGCAAATTCGACGGCAAAGAATCCTACTCGCGCGGCCAGGGCGAGTAACTCCAGCAGGTGACGAATCAGTAGAGCGTCAACTCCACCGGCGATCCGGCGGCCACTCCCAGCTTCTGCGCCGCCGACGCCTGATTCGCCGCCACTTCAAAATATCCGGCGCTTCCCGGAACCACCATCAACTCTCCCGGCTCGCCCTCGGAAAACGTAGCGGCGAGCCGGCTGATTTTCACCAGCCCCGCCAGCAGCTCGAACGGCCGCTCCATCACCGCCGGAAATTCCTCCACCCGGAAATTCGTAATCAAATTCCCGAAGCGGTCCACCCGCAGCACCGTCCCCACCCAGAACCGCTTTCCCGTCCGCACCGGCTCGAGCCCGCTGATGATCCACGGATCATTCACCACCTTGCCCAACTTCGCCGGCGTCACGCCCGCCGCCAGGTGCGCCGCCGCCGGCGCAAAAATATCCCGCCCGTGAAACGTCGCGCTCACCGGATTCAGCCTATACTCCTCGGCCGTGATATGCCGCACCTTGTACTCTTTCTCGCGCGCCATCAGTAGCGTAAACACGCCGTTATCCGGCCCGATGAAATACTGCCCCGCCGCCTCCACCAGTACCGGCCGCCGCGCCGACCCCACGCCCGGGTCGACCACCACCACGTGGACCGTCTTCTTCGGAAACCACCGGTACATCGCCTCCACCGTAAAGGCGCCTTCCAGAATCTCAAACGGCGGAATCAAATGCGTAATGTCCACGATCGCCGCCCGCGGCGCAATCGAGTAAATGACGCCTTTCATCACCCCGGTAAAGTGGTCCGCAACACCGAAATCCGTAGTCAGAGTAATCAGAGAACCAGGCATAAGTTGTTAGACTGAAAAGTATCCACCGTGGAGCGCGCTTACTTCGATCACAATGCGGCCTCGCCCGTCGCGCCCGAGGTTCTTGAAGCCTTCACCGCCGTGCTGCGCGACGCTCCCGGCAACGCCTCCAGTATCCATCATGACGGCCAGATCGCCAAGCAGCGCCTCGAAATGGCCCGCCGTCAAATCGCCGCGCTCCTCCACTGCGATCCCAAGGAAATCGTCTTCACCAGCGGCGGCACCGAGTCCGACAATCTCGCCCTCTTCGGCATCCTGCGCGAAGTGCCGATCTCCCGCCCCCATCTCATCACCACCGCCATCGAGCACCCCGCCGTCCTCCGCACCTGCGCCCAACTGGAACGCGAAGCTGTCGCCATCACCTACGTTCCCGTCAACTCCGGCGGCCTCGCCGATCCATCCTCCATCCGAGCCGCGCTCACACCGGAGACCGTCCTCATCTCAGTGATGCACGCCAACAACGAAACGGGCGCCATCCAGCCTGTCCAGGCCATCGCCGAAATCGCCCACGCCGCCGGCGCCCTCTTCCACATCGACGGTGTCCAGGCCTTCGGCAAGATTCCCGTCCGCATGGACGAAACCGGAGCCGATCTTTACTCCATCAGCGGCCACAAGGCCGGAACTCCCAAAGGCATCGGCGCGCTCTTTGTCCGAAAGGGCGTTCATCTCACCCCAATGATCTTCGGCGGTCGCCACGAGCACGGTCTCCGCGCCGGCACCGAAAATGTTCCCGCCGCAGCCGCTCTGGGCCGCGCCGCCGCGCTCATCGAAGAAACGCTCCCCGCCGCATCCGCCCGGCTCCGCGACCTTCGCGGCCGCCTCGAACGCGGCATCCGCTCCGAAGTCCCCAACTGCGGCGTCAACGCCCACACCGCGCCCCGCCTGCCCAACACAACGAACATTTACTTCGACGGCATCGAAGGCGAAGCGATGGTCATTTCGCTCGACCTGAAAGGTTTCTCCGTCTCGAGCGGTTCGGCCTGCTCAAGCGGCGCGGTCGAGCCTTCGCACGTCCTCCTCGCCATGGGCCTTTCCCCCGAGCGCGCGCGGTCGAGTCTCCGCTTCTCTCTCGGCCCCACCAACACCGCCGATCAGGTCGATCGCCTCATCGCCGCGGTCGCCTCTTCCGCCGCCCAGCTTCGCCGCCTCTCTCCGACTTACAGTGAACGCTGAATCTCTCATTGCCGTCGCCATGTCGGGCGGTGTGGATAGCTCGACCGTCGCCGCCATGCTCGCCGCGCAGGGCGAGCGCGTCGTCGGCATGACCATGCAGTTGTGGAACCAGCGCCGCCTCCCCGAGTTGCAACCCGAAGGCGGCGCCACCGGCCGCTGCTGCTCGCTCGACGACGTCTACGACGCCCGCCGTGTCGCCGAACAACTCGGCATACCTTACTACGTCGTCAACTTCGAGCACCGCTTCGAAGAGCGCGTCGTCAAGCCCTTCGTCAATGACTACCTCAGCGGCCGCACGCCCATCCCCTGCACCCTCTGCAATAACCACGTCAAGTTCGACGACTTCGTCGACATGGCCGCCGGTGTCGGAGCCGATCGCATCGCCACCGGCCACTACGCCCGCGTCGATTACGACGAAACCTCGGGCCGCTGGCGTCTCCATCGCGGCGCCGACGCGAGCAAGGACCAAACCTACTTCCTCTTCGGCCTCCGCCAGGATCAACTCGCCCGCACGCTCTTCCCCCTCGGCGCCATGGACAAAACCCGCGTGCGCGAACTCGCCCGCCAGTTGGGCATTTCCGTCGCCTCCAAGCCCGACAGCCAGGAAATCTGCTTCGTCCCCAACGGCGATTACGCCGCCTTCCTCGACTCCTACTTCCGCGAGCAGGGCATCGACCGCGCCCAAACCGAAGGCGAAATTGTCGACACTTCCGGCCGCGTCGTCGGCGAGCACTCGGGCGTCCACCACTTCACCATCGGCCAGCGCCGCGGCCTTCGCGTCGCCGCCGGTGAGCCTCTCTACGTCATCTCCACTGAACCCAAAACCCGGCGCGTCGTCGTCGGCCACGGCGACAAACTCCTCCAACAACGCCTCACCGCTCGCGAAATGAACTGGATCTCCATTCCGCCCATCGAGGCCCCGCGCCGCGCGCAGGTCAAAATCCGCAACAGGCACCTCGCCGCCTGGGCCACCATCGCCCCGCACGACGGCAACCGCATCGAAGCCGTCTTCGACGAGCCCCAGCGCGCCGTCACGCCCGGCCAGGCCGCGGTACTCTACGACCAAGACACCGTCCTCGGCGGCGGCTGGATCGAATGACCGAGTGAAGCTCCGCATCGAGTTTTTTCTCGCGCGCTTCGTTCTCTTCACCCTGCGCCGCTCTCCGCGCCGCCTCGCCCTGTCGCTCGGCGCCTTCTACGCCCGCCTGCTCGATCTCGCCGTCCCCCGCCTCCGCCGCACCGCGTTCCGCAACCTCGAACTCGCCGGCTTCCCCGCCCCGCGGCACAAGCCCATCGCCGACGGCGTCTTCTCCTCCATCGGCCGCGTCATCGCCCTCTTCGCCCGTTTCCCCGACTTGAACCGAAAAAACATTTCCGACTGGATTCGCTACGAAGGCTTCGAGCACTTCGAACGCGCCCGCGCCCGCGGCAAAGGCGTCCTCTTCGCCACCGCCCATCTCGGCAACTGGGAACTCAGCGCCTTCGCCCACGCCCTCCTCGCCGAACCCCTCAACATCGTCGTCCGCCCCCTCGACAACCCCTTCATCGACTCCCTCGTCGAGCGCCGCCGCACTCTCTCCGGCAACCGCCTCATCGACAAAACCGACGCCGCCCGCTCCATCCTCCGCGCCCTCCGCAAAGGCGAAGCCGTCGGCGTCCTGATCGATCAGAATTCATCGGAGTCCGAAGGCGTCTTCGTCGGCTTCTTCGGCATCAAAGCCTGCGCCAACTTGGCCTTCGCCCGTATCGCCGCTCACAGTGGCGCCGCCGTCGTGCCCGGCTTCGCCCTCTGGGACCCGCAACTGGCGCGCTACACCCTCCGCTTCTTCCCCGAAATCGAAATTACAGGCGATTCCTCTTCCGATACGCAGCGCCTCCAGACGATACTGGAAAATGTGATTCGCCAATACCCCGATCAATGGCTCTGGATTCATCGCCGCTGGAAGACCCGTCCCTCCGGTGAGGCGCCTCTCTACTAATGCGCCGCACTCTCGTCCTCTGCTTCGCGCAGGCCGACCGCGCTGAGGCCTACGCAATCGGGAAATTTCTCCAGCTCAATTCCCCCTACAAAGTCAATTTCGAAGAAGCCCACGGCGCGCCGGATTTTCTCGAAACCGCGGGCCGCGCCCTCGGCGGAGACGTAACGCTGCTGCTCGCCTCTCCCAACTCGGTCACCGAAACGTGGAAGCGCGAAGCCTGGGAAACCGTTCTCGTCAACGAAGCCCGCGACACCCACACCGAAGTCCTCGTGCTCCAACTCGCGCCCTGCCCTCTCCCCGCCCTTCTCAAACGCACCGGCTTCTTCGACGCTTCTACGGATCGCACCTCCGCCCTCCGCGCCTGCAAGCGCCATCTGCTGGGCGCCGGTCCCGAACCGTCCGCCGCCTCCAACTTTGAATCTCTCCGCGCCCAACTCGCCGATTCAGCCGGCGTTGCCGAAACGTCAATCGAAGAGGCCCGCGCCTTCTCCTCCGCCTGCTCCGGCGATTTCGAAGCCGCCGTCCAACTAAATTGCGCCCACCTCGGCGCCACCGGCGTCATCGCCGCCATCGGCTGGGAACTCGGCATGCGCCTTCGCGGACCCTACGAAGAAAATCTGAAATCCCTCCGCACGCTCACCGGCGACCGCCGCTGCCTCCTCGTCCTCGAAAACCTCAACCCCGAACTGCGTCCGCTCTTGAAATTCGGCAACCGCGCCTCGCTGCTCTTCACTACGTCCGAACACACACCCGCGCCGCGTCCCACCGCCGAACTTCTCGCTCTCTTCTCCACCTGGATGCGCCAACCCGACGAATGTCTCCGCGCCCTCGGCGAACTTGAAGCCCGCCTTGCCCTCGAACCAGATCCACTCGAACGAGCCCACCTCGCCCGCGCCGCCTCCGCCCTGCTCACCAACCACGAACGCTTCGCGGAAGCCTTCGAAATGCTCGACCGCTTGAGCGCGTCCCTCGAAGAAGCCGGCGACGCCCTCGGAAGCTACCGCGCCCGCTGGGAGCAGAGCTGGATCCTAGAACAGTGGGGCCTCCGCCCGGCGCAACCCACGCCGCCCCCACCCGCCTCAACCGCCGCCGAGCAGATGGCGCTCCCGTTCTAATCCGTCACTCCGTG
>JAJYCN010000304.1 GCA_021778335.1 Acidobacteriota bacterium
TTTCGTCCGGGGGACTTAGACGCGAGCACGGGCTCCCTCCCGGAGCGACGCTTCGAGTTCGATCGCGCGGGGGAACAGGATGTTGTTTTCCAGGTGGACGTGGCGATGGAGGTCGCGCTCGAACTCCTCGAGGCCGTGATAGAGGCCGCGGAAGCTGGGGCAGGCGTCGGCGGGAGGCTGGAAGTCGCAGGAGAGTTTGCGGATCTGGGTGAGGAGTTCGGCGGCGTCGTCGTGGTCGGCGAGCATGCGGGCGATGGGCGCCTGGACTGTTTCGAAGCAGGCCGCGGGGCCGGGACCGCCGGTGATGATGGCCGCCTCAATCTGCCGGAGGACCGGGAAGAGGATGCGTTCTTCTTTCATCAGGTGCGCGGAGAGTTCGTCGGCCATGGCCGAGAAGAGTTCTTCGATGGAGGTGAGTTCGGGGTGATTGGCGCCGTGCTTTTCGGCGACTTTTCGCGCGAGAGCGATGAGCCGTGGGGCTTCGGAGCGGATGTACTGATGGTGTGTGTCGACAACGTGAGTGGCGAGCTCGTCGATGGACGCGGCGGCCCAGGAGCGGTCCGCCGGTTCGGATTCGGTGTTATTTGCGGACGCGAGGAGGGTGAGAACGCGCTCCAGGCTGAGATTGGCGCGGAGGCAGGCTTCTTCGAGTGGACGTTTGCCGCCGCAGCAGTAGTCGATTCCGAGGGACTCGAAGACGCGGACTGTGGCGGGGTTCTGGATGGCGATTTCTCTAACTGTTTGGCTGGGGTTGGGGGTCATGGCTCGTTACCTCTGATTCGAGAGTAGGGCCGGTGGGCGGGGCGGCTCAGTGACCTCAGTCACAACGGCGAAAAAAAGCGACCGGGTGCGGTATTCTCGAAGAATAACGTGGCTTGAGCCGCGGGCCTGCCGTAAACCGAATGAAAAAACTCCTTGCTTTGAACCGCGGCGAGATCGCCATACGCATTCTCCGCGCCGCCAATGACCTCGGGATCCGAACGGTGGCCGTGTACTCGAAAGAGGACCGGCTGAGTTTGCATCGCTTTAAGGCCGACGAGGCGTATCTGATCGGCGAAGGGAAAGGCCCGGTGCAGGCGTACCTGGATTTCGAAGGCATCGTTGCGCTGGCGCATGAGAAGGGCGTGGACGCGATCCATCCGGGGTACGGATTTCTTTCCGAGAATCCGGAGTTGCCGCGGGCGTGCGAGCGGGCCGGGATTACGTTCATCGGGCCGAGCGCGGAATTGCTGGATCTGCTGGGCGACAAGACGGCGGCGCGGCAGCTTGCGCAGAGGGCGAATATTCCAGTGGTGCCGGGGACGCGGGAGCCGGTGACGCGCGAGGACGACGCAGTGGGGATTGCGGCGAAGATCGGGTTTCCGCTGATTGTGAAGGCGGCGTTCGGCGGCGGCGGGCGCGGGATGCGGGTGGTGAACGAGCCGGGCGAACTCGTGGCGCGGTTAGAAGAAGCGCGGCAGGAGGCGGGGGCGGCGTTCGGCAACGACGCGGTGTTCCTGGAGCGCTACATCCGCCGCGCGCGGCACGTCGAGGTGCAGATTCTGGCGGACCGGCACGGCAACGTGCTGCACCTGTATGAGCGTGACTGCTCCGTGCAGCGGAGAAACCAGAAGGTTGTCGAAGTGGCGCCGGCGGTGAACCTGGATCCGGCGATCCGGCATGGATTGACTGAGGCCGCGGTGAAACTGGCGCGCGAGGCCGGGTATTACAACGCGGCGACGGTGGAGTTTCTAGTGGACGCCGATACGGGCGAATGGTACTTCATCGAAGTGAATCCGCGCGTGCAGGTGGAGCACACGGTGACCGAGATGGTAACGGGCATCGACATTGTGCGGGCGCAGATTCAGATTGCGCAGGGGCTTTCGCTGCACGGGGAAGAGATGTACCTGCCGCGGCAGGACAAGGTGGAGTTACACGGCTTCGCGATGCAGTGCCGGGTAACGACCGAAGACGCCGCGAACGGGTTTGTTCCGGATTACGGCAAGATACACACGTACCGGTCACCGGCGGGCTTCGGCATCCGGCTGGATGGCGCCTCGGCCTATGGCGGGGCGGTGATTACCCCTTACTACGATTCGCTGCTGGTGAAGGTGACGGCGTGGGGGCGGGAGTTCCGCGTGGCGTGCCAGCGGATGGACCGGTGCCTGCGTGAGTTTCGCATCCGGGGCGTGAAGACGAACATTCCGTTCCTGGAAAATGTGGTAAATCACCCGCGGTTTCAGGCCGGGGAAGTAACTACTTCGTTCATTGACGATACGCCGGCTTTGTTCAAGTTCACGCCGCGCAGGGACCGGGCGACGAAGGTACTGAGTTACCTGGGCGAGGTAATTGTCAACGGGAATCCGGAAGTGGCGGGGAAGGCGAAGCCGGCGCAGATCCGCGCGGCGAGAATTCCTCCGCACGATGCGGCCGATCCGCCGGCGGGGACGAAGCAGTTACTCGACAAGCTGGGGGCAGACGGGTTCTCGAAGTGGATTCTGGATCAGGAAAAGCTCCTGATCACGGATACCACGTTCCGCGACGCTCACCAATCGCTGATGGCGACCCGCGTCCGGACTTACGACATGGCGGCGATCGCCAATTACGTGAGCCACCGGCTGAGTAAGCTGTTCAGCCTGGAGATGTGGGGCGGGGCGACGTTCGACGTGTCGATGCGGTTCCTGCACGAAGACCCGTGGATGCGGCTGCGGCGGCTGCGGGAACTGGTTCCGAACATCTGTTTCCAGATGCTGCTGCGGGCTTCGAACGCGGTGGGGTATTCGGCGTACCCGGACAACGTGGTGGGAGCTTTCATCGAGGAAGCGGCGGAAAGCGGGATGGACATCTTCCGGGTGTTCGATTCGCTGAACTGGCTGCCGAACATGAAGCTGCCGATGGAGGCGGTGCGGAAGACGGGGCGCGTGTGCGAGGCGGCGATCTGCTACACGGGCGACATTCTCGATCCGAAGCGCGAGAAATATTCGCTCGGCTATTACGTGCGGCTGGCGCGGGAGTTGGAGAAGATGGGCGCGCACATCATCGCCATCAAGGACATGGCGGGGTTGTGCAAGCCGTATGCGGCGGAGAGACTGGTGCGGGCGTTGCGGCAGGAGATCGGCGTGCCGGTTCACTTCCACACGCACGATACGAGCGGGGTGAATGCGGCGTCGATTTTGAAGGCTTCGGACGCCGGGGTAAATGTGGCGGACGCGGCGATCGCGTCGATGAGCGGAACGACGAGCCAGCCGAACCTGAATTCGATTGTGGCGGCGCTCGAGAACACGCCGCGGGATACGGGATTGGATCTAGAAGCGCTGAACACGTGCGCGGATTACTGGGAGACGGTGCGGACGTGGTACAAGCCGTTTGACGATGCGCCGCCGGCCGGGACCGCGGAAGTGTATCTGCACGAGATGCCGGGCGGGCAGTACACGAACCTGCGGGCGCAGGCGGAGTCGATGGGTCTGGGTTCGAAGTGGCCGGAGATCGCGCGGGCGTACGCGGACGTGAACCTCGCGTTCGGCGACATCGTGAAAGTAACTCCGTCGAGTAAGGTGGTGGGCGACATGGCGCTGTTTCTGGTGTCGCACGACATCAGCATCGGGGAACTGGAGCGGCTGGGGCCGGACCATAACCTGACGCTGCCGAACTCGGTGGTGGAGATGTTCTCCGGCGCTCTGGGCGAGCCGGAAGGCGGGTGGCCGGAGCACTTACAGACAGTGATTCTGCGGGGCGCGAAGTCGAAGCCCGGGCGGCCGGGCGAGCATCTGCCGCCGGTGGACTTCGAGCAGGCGCTCGCCGCGGCGGAAAAGAAGAGTGGCACGAAGCTGACGAATTCGGACCTGATGAGTTACCTCATGTATCCGGACGTGTTCGTGAAGTTCGCCAGGGCGCGCACGGCGTACGGGAGCATCGAGGTGTTGCCGACGCCGCAGTTCTTCTACGGTCTGGAGCGCGGCGAGGAAGCGGCGGTGGAACTGGAGCCCGGTAAAACGCTGGTGGTGAAGTTCCTGACGGTGAGCGAGCCGCAGCCGGACGGAACACGGACGATCTTTTTCGAGCTGAACGGACAGCCGCGCGAAGTTACGGTGCGGGACAAGGCGCTGCGGGCGGTGGAAGCGGCGCGGGAGAAGGCCGATCCGGCGGAGGCGGGGCAGGTGGGCGCTCCGATTCCGGGCGCGATTTCGAGCATCGCGGTGGAAGTGGGCCAGGCGGTGGAAAAGGGTGAGCGGCTGCTGGTGATGGAAGCGATGAAGATGCAATCGACGATTTACGCGCCGATTGCGGGGAAGGTCATCAAGAAGCTGGTGAGCGTGGGCGAGAAGGTGGAGGCGAAGGACCTCCTGATGGTGCTGGCGCCGGCGGCGCAGTAGCAGCGAGTTACTCGGACAGGATCGACGGCGCTTCTTCCTCGGCCGAGGGAGCAAGTTCGGGGTGGTGTTCGAGGAAGCGGACGCAGGTGTTCCAGCGGAGGATCGCGTCGTCGTTGCCGGCGGGGCGGAGTTTTTCGGCCTCGGAGAAGGCCTTGAGCGCCTTAGCGATCCATTCATAGACGGTGTGGCGCGTGCCGTGGCCGCCGGCGTGGTAGCGGGCCTTGGCGCGGCGCTCCCAGGCGATGCCGGTGTAGTAGGCGCGCTCGTAGTCGCCGGTGAGATGGGCGGCCGCGGCGAGGGCGTGGGGGAAGGCGTTGGGGTTTTCGCCGATCTGGTCGGTGAGCGACAACGTCAGGCTGATCTGCGCCTGCTGGTTGCCGGGTTCGATTTCAAGAATGTCGCGGCAGATGCTTTCCGCCTCGGACGCTTCGTTCAGCAGGCGGTAGCGTTCGGCTTTCTGCAGGGCGCCGGCGACGCTTTCATGAGAGAGAGGTTTACGCTCAAACACTGGCTTTGCCTCCGTGCACTTATAGAATACGGAAAAAGCGCTTGAGGGGGTCGAAATAGCGGTCCACCACGCGCTCTTTCAGCGGGATGATGGCGTTCTCGGTGATGGTGATCGACTCGGGGCAGACCTGGCGGCAGCAGGTGGTGATGTTGCAGTAGCCGAGGCTGAACTTGTGCCGGAGGTCGTCGATGCGGTCCGCGGTATCGAGCGGGTGCATTTCCAGCGCGGCGGCGTAGACGAAGAAGCGGGGGCCGATGAATTCGTCGTGCTTATGGTGCTCGCGCAGGACGTGGCAGACGTCCTGGCAGAGGAAGCACTCGATGCATTTGCGGAACTCCTGGACGCGGTCGGCGTCGGCCTGGGCGATGCGCCAGGCGCCGTCGGGGGCGTCGGGGGTGCGGGGCGTGAACTTCTGGATCGTTTTCTTCACGCGGAAGTTCCAGGAGACGTCGGTGACGAGGTCGCGGATGGAGGGGAAGGTCCGCATGGGTTCGAGGACGACGGGCATGTCGAGATTGAGGCTGGAAAGCCGCGTCATGCACATGAGTTTGGGCATGCCGTTGATTTCGGCGGAGCAGGAGCCGCATTTGCCGGCCTTGCAATTCCAGCGGCAGGCGAGGTCGTTGGCCTGCTCGGCCTGGATTTTGTGGACGACATCGAGCACCACCATGCCTTCGGAAACTTCGGTCGGGTAATCCACGAATTTACCGCCGCCGTTGGCGTCCGTTCGCCAAATCCTGAAAGTGACTTGCTTGCTCATTTTTAATTGGAGCGGACTCACGTCCGCTGCTGCCGATATTTACTTCATTTCCTCAATCACCTGTTTCAATTCCGCCGCCATTTCAGGGATTGGCTCGCGCCGCAACTGCATCGCGCCGTCCTTGCCTTGCCAGACCACGGTGTTGTATTTCTGCGCCTCAGGGTCCTTTTTCGGGAAATCTTCGCGGAAATGGCCGCCGCGGCTTTCCTTGCGGTCCAGCGCCGAGCGCGTGATGGCTTCGGAAACGGTCAGCAGGTGGTTGAGGTCGAGCGCCGTGTGCCAGCCGGGATTGTATTCGCGGTTGCTGGCGACGGCGACTTTGTTCGCGCGGCCCCAAAGCTGCTTGAGGCCGTCGAGCGCCCTGGCCATTTCCTCCTGGCGCCGGACGATGCCGACCAAATCCTGCATCATTCCCTGCAAATCGTGTTGCACCTGATAGGGGCCTTCGGGCGAACCTTCGCGTTCAAACGGCTCCAGCGCGTAACGCGAGGCTTCCTCAAGCTGCGCGTCGTTGACTTTGCCGGCGGAATTTTCCTTCGCGTATTTCGCGGCGAACTCGCCGGCGCGTTTGCCGAACACGATCAAATCGGAGAGCGAATTGCCGCCCAGCCGGTTCGCGCCGTGCAAACCGCCCGCACATTCCCCGGCGGCGAACAGGCCGGGAATATTCGTGGCCTGCGTGTCGCCGTCCACGCGGATGCCGCCCATGAGGTAATGCGTCGTCGGGCCGATTTCCATCGGCTCCCGGGTGATGTCGAGGCTCGCCAGTTGCATGAACTGGTGATACATCGAGGGCAACTTGCGTTTGATGTATTCGGGCGCGCTGGGCATTTTCTCCTTGATCCAGGCGATGTCGAGAAACACGCCGCCGTGCGGGCTGCCGCGCCCGGCCTTGACCTCGCGCAAGATGCAGCGCGCCACGTGGTCGCGCGTGAGCAATTCTGGCGGGCGCCTGGCGTTTTTGTCGCCCATCACGTAGCGCCAGCCTTCCTCCGGGTCGGTGGCGGTCTGGCTTTTGTAAAGGTCGGGAATGTCGTCGAACATGAAGCGCCGGCCTTCCTTGTTTTTCAAAATGCCGCCGTCGCCGCGCACGGCTTCGGTCACGAGCAGCCCCCGGACGCTCGGCGGCCAAATCATGCCCGTGGGATGAAATTGAATAAATTCCATGTCCCGCAATTCCGCGCCGGCGTGATAGGCGAGGGAAACACCGTCGCCGGTGCCTTCCCAGGAATTGGTCGTGATTCGATACGCGCGGCCCAGACCGCCGGTGGCCAGCACCACGGCCTTCGCGCGAAAAATCTTGAAACGCCCGCGCTCGCGGTCGTAGCCGAACGCGCCGATGACACGGTCGCCGTCCTTGAGGAGCGTCACGATGGTGTATTCCATGTGGACCGTGATGCCCTGATGAATACCGTGGTCCTGCAACGTGCGGATCAATTCCAGCCCGGTGCGGTCGCCGACGTGCGCCAGCCGCGGATATTTATGGCCGCCGAAATTGCGCTGGAGAATCTTGCCGTCCG
>JAJYCN010000305.1 GCA_021778335.1 Acidobacteriota bacterium
CTTGCCCGTTTTCTCGATCGCCGCCTTCGCGCGCAGCTTCAGCGTCCCGCGCCCCTTGGTGAAGTAATCGTAGATCCCCGAACGCCCCAGCAGATACCCGCCCGTCGGAAAATCCGGCCCCTGCACAATTTCCATCAGCTTGGCGATCGGCGCCGACGGATTGTCGAGCAGCAAAAGCGCCGCATCGACAATCTCCGCCAGGTTATGCGGCGGAATGTTCGTCGCCATGCCAACGGCGATGCCGGCGCTGCCGTTGATCAGCAGATTCGGCGCCCGCGTCGGCAGCACTTCCGGTTCCTGCTCGCTGTCGTCGTAGTTGGACCGGAAATCCACCGTGTCCTTGTCGATATCTTCGAGCAGCGTCGCCGCAATCCGGCTCAGCCTCGCTTCGGTGTACCGCATCGCCGCCGGCGGATCGCCGTCCACCGAACCGAAATTTCCCTGCCCGTCCACCAGCGGATAGCGCAGCGAAAAATTCTGAGCCATGCGCACCAGCGCGTCGTACACCGGCGCGTCGCCGTGCGGATGGTACTTGCCAAGCACTTCGCCGACGATCTTGGCGCACTTCCGCGTCGGCCGGTTGTACAGCAGCCCCATCTCCGACATGCCGAACAGAATCCGGCGATGCACCGGCTTCAATCCGTCGCGAATATCGGGGAGCGCCCGCCCCACAATTACGCTCATCGCATAGTCGAGATACGATCGCCGCATCTCGTCTTCGATGTTGATCGGGATCAGATTTTTGTTGTCGGGTCCGAGCGGCAACTGGCCGTTTCCGGAAGGCGGTGTCTGCGGAGGAGTAGTGTCGTCGGGCAAAGAATTGGACCGTCCTTAAGGAGAGCGCGGAAGGCGCGCGTTGAACCTTTAATTTTAACACTTTGGACGGCCTTATGGGGCCGGATTTTCAGCTATTTTTCACGCCTTCTGTGGCCCTCGCCGAGTTCCCGCGCCAGCAGCCGGTGGAACAGCCACTCGCCCGCCTCCCGCCGCACGCTCAACCGTCCCGCCCGGTATGCGCGCGATCCAAGACCCCGCTGCACGGACTCGCAAATCGCCTCGTCCTCGTGCTGAATTTTCTCCCCCACCGCCATGCTGGCTTCGTTTTTCTCCGCCGCCCCGGCGCTCACATCCGTGAAATAGAAATCGAATACCACCTTCGTCCGGTCCACGCCCATCGGCAGGACCAGGTTGGTGTCCATCACGCCTTCGTACACGTTCACCATGAAATTCGGGTAAAGCCAGTAATACCAGGCGCGCTCGCCCCGGCGCGTCGCCGAAACCGCGGCGTCCGAGCCCGAGTCGGCGATCGGGCTGGTCTGCAGACACCAGTTTGGCGCGTTTTCGATCGTGTATTCCCGATAGTCGAGCACGCTGTTCAGCCCCGCGTGCAGGTAGGGCACGTGATAGCCGCCGTCCAGGTAGTTGTCCACGTACACTTTCCAGTTGCAGGCAAGCGTGTACTCGCGGCGGGCATAGAAGCGAAGGCTCGCCAGATTGAGCGGAGCGATGCGCCCCCGAAGCTCCCCCAGCGATTCCGCCAGCGGCGCGGCGCCCCTGTCCAGATTGACAAACACGAACTGTTCCCACTCCTCGGCTCGTACCGGCACGAGCCCGTTCCGGGTACGGTCGAATCCTGTCACCTGCTGAAACTCAGGAGTACCCAGCAGCGCTCCTTCGAGCGAGTACGTCCAGCCATGGTACGGACACCGGAAGCGCTCGGCGCGGCCCTCGCAGGCGGTGGCGACCGCGGCGGCGTGGTGCCGGCAGACGTTGAAAAACGCGCGCAGAATCCCGTCCGCGCCTCGTACCGCCAGAATCGGCTCCCCGGATATCTCTGCCGTCGCGAATTCTCCCGCCCGCGCTACTTGATCCGCCCGGAAGACCGGCTGCCACGACCGCGCGAATACCGCTTCCCGCTCCAGCTTGGCGACCGCCTCCGACGTATACCAGCCCGAGGGAATCGCGTATGCAGCCTCGAGCGGCGCGGACTCATCGTAGCCGGCTAGCAGCGTTGCGAGAGGTTCCTCGCTCATCGTGGGGGATGGTGTACAAACGGCGCTTGCTACTCGCTCGCGCCGACGTGCAGATTGTTGTGGATCGCAAACAGCGCCAGTTCAAGCCGGTCGGAAACCCCAAGCTTGTCGAAGATGTTGTGCAGGTGGTTCTTCACCGTCTGCTCGCTGATGAACATCTTCTCGGCCATCTCCTTGTTCTTGTAACCCTGCGCCACATATTGCACGATCTCGAGTTCCCGCGCGCTCAGCGGAGTACGGTCCCGTAGGCCGGCCGTCTTCACCAACGGCTTCGGAGGTGCGCTGGCCGGGGTAGGTGCAGCCGCCACCCCATTGGCGAAGCTCTCGATCACGGCCGAAGTCGTGTTCGTGTCCATCCAGATCTCACCCGCATGCACCTTGCGAATGCTCTTGATGATCAACTCCGGCGACGTCTGCTTGAGCAGGATCCCGCGCGAACCCAGCCGCATCGCCTGCACAAAATCCGTCCGTTCCTCCGACGCGGTAAGGATGATCACCTTGGTCCGGCTCGGGTCGGCCTGTAGCGCCTGCAGCGTCGCCATGCCATCCAGTTCCGGCATGCGAATATCGAGAAGGAGGATATCGGGCTGAAGCCGGTGCACAATGTCGATCGCCTGTTGCCCATTCACCGCCTCGCCGACAATTTCAAAATCGTGTTCGAGCGAGAGAAGCTTCCTCAGCCCATCTCGCACAATGGGATGATCGTCTGCAATGACGATACGGATCTTTTGAGATCGAGCGACCGCGTTGGGAGTCGGTCCGGACATTTCCGTAATAATGAGCCGCTTCGGTGAATTCCCTTACCGTGCGCTCAGTAGCTGCTCCTCCTGGATAGATTTTACAAGCAGTACTGGTACTAGGTCAATGGTTATATATGATTGGTTCCACTTCAACCCGACTTTCGGCAAATTTTCTCGTTTGGACCGACCCACGGCTTACCACTAATGCAGAACACGAATCTCTTACTCGGCATTCACCCCATCCGTGAGGCGCTGCGCGCCGGCCGGACCTTGGACCGCGTACTCGTGGCTAGGGGCGCGGCGGGCACAAAGCTACAGGAAATCATAGACTTATGCCGCCAGGCGGGGATCGCCGTCCGTTTCGTGGATCGCGAGGAGTTGGACCGTCTAAGCGGACGGGGCGTCCACCAGGGTGTCATCGCCCTAGGTGCAGCCCATGCGTACTCAGGGCTAAGCGACGTCCTGGGCCGCGATCTTCTCCTTGTACTGGATGGCGTGGAGGATCCACACAACCTGGGGGCAATCGTCCGCACGGCCCATGCCGCCGGCGCGGCCGCCGTCATCGTTCCCGAACGCCGCTCGGCCGGGTTGACCGATACCGCCGCCAAGGCCGCCGCGGGCGCACTCGAGTATCTTCCGGTCGTCCGCGTCGGAAACATTAGCCGCTCACTCGAGGAACTGAAGCGCTCCGGCTATTGGATCTACGGCCTCGACGAACGCGGCGACGCGCTCTACCACGAGGTCGACTTCACCAAACCAACCGTCCTCGTGCTCGGCGGCGAGGGCCGCGGCCTGCACCAGCACGTCCGCGAGCACTGCGATTTTGTCATCCGAATCCCCATGGCCGGCCCCATCGCTTCCCTGAACGTCTCCGTGGCCGCCGGCGTCGTGCTCTTCGAGTGGCGCCGCCGTCAGGCCTCCGCGGTCTCCTCGTAGCCCCGGCAGGCGAGCACCGGAAGGCGGGGATATTTCTCGTAGCTCGAATCCGTCATTGCCCGCTGGCAGCGGTAAAAAATCGAACCCCGGTCCGACCGGATTTTCACGGAATGGATGCAGTTTTCGCACAAGCCAGCGGGCGGCACAATCACCGGCCGCTGCGGCGTCTCCTTCATTTCAGGAAAAAAGCGAGTTCGCCGCTAAGTCCCGGCGTGAGTGCGATACCGTTGCCGGCGTAAATGCTCGAGCCGCCATCGAAATTCCGGAACAGCCCGCCCGCTTCCTCCACCACGATTTTCGGCACGGCAAAATCCCAGGGCGAAGCGCCCGGCTCAACCCACATCTCGGCCTGTCCGCTCGCCACCATCATCGCGTCCGGCGTTCCGCCCAGCCCTCGCACCGCCCAGAACCGAGACAGCCACTCGAGAATCCGCCCCGAGTACCGCGCCGGATCGAGCTTGCTGAACTGATTGATGCAAAGCATGCTCTCTTCCGGCACAGTCTTCGACGACACATGAAGCCGCTCGCCGTCGCCGAATGCGCCGCCCCCGCGCGACGCCCAGGACGACGTCCCCAGGGCAGGGAAGCGCACGTGGCCCACCACCACCTCGCCGTTTTCCTCCAGCGCGATCATCGGCCCCCACAGCGGATTCCCCCGCAGAAAATCCCGCGTCCCGTCGATCGGGTCGATAATCCACCGCCGCCCGCTCCGCGACTCGCTGCTCGCCCCTTCTTCACCCAAAACACCATCTGCGGGAAATGTTTCTTCGATCGCCCGCGCGATCATCCGCTCGCATTCCTTATCCGCCCGAGTGACCGGCGAATGATCCGGCTTCTCGTCCGCCGTGATCCCCTTCTGCAAAGCCAGCGCGTGCCCGCCCGCCTCCGCCGCTACACGCGCGGCAAATTCCAGTTCCCGTTCCCAGCTCATTCTCCCAAATGGTAGCCGAGTCGCCTCAACCGCACTCGCCGGCCCTCACTTCATCTCCCGCACCCCGTGCACAATCCCCCCGAACGGCGCCGACAGCTTGAACCCCAGATCCTTCGCCAGGTTCAGCATCAGCGAATTATCGGCCAGCACCTCAAGCGTCACCCTGTCCAACTTCTCCCGCCGCCCGATCTCCACCAGCCGCCGCCCCAGCTCGCTCCCCAACCCCCGCCCCTGATACTCGTCCGCGATCAGAAACGCCAGCTCCGCCTCGTTCGCCAGCCGCGCCTTCGTCAACCGCCCCACCGCGATGATCAGCCGCTCCGCCGCCGCCCCCGCCGTCTCCACCACCAGCGCGATCTCGCGGTCGTAGTCGTTAAAGCAGATACGCACCAGACGGTCATGCGAAATTCGCTGACTCAATCCCGCGAAGTGAAAATACCGCTGGTAGACGCTGCGGTCGCTCAGCATGTGATGGAACCGCACCATTGCCGGCTCATCTTCGGGCCGGATCGGCCGGATCATTACATCTGCCCCGTCGTTCAGCTTCCACGGCTCGGCGTATTGCACCGGATACGGCCGGATCGCGGGGCGGGGAAGTTCCGTCACCTCCCGCGGATGCAGAATCACCCGCGCGTCCAGCGCCAGCAACCCTTCGGCCGACGCCATCAGCGGATTGATATCGATCTCCCGAATGGCGTTCAGTTCCACCACCAGATAGCTGAACCGCACCAGCAGTCGCTCCAGCGCCGCCACATCCACCGGCCGCCGTCCCCGCACGCCTCCCAGGGCCGTGTAAATCCGCGTCCGTTCCATCATCAGCCGCGCCAGCGTAGTATTCAGCGGCGGCAGCCCTACCACCTGATCTTTGTACACTTCGACAAGCTGCCCACCGCTCCCAAACAGCAGCACTGGCCCGATCTGCGCGTCGATCGTCGAACCCAGTATCAGTTCGTACCCCTCCAGCCGCACCATCGGCTGCACCGTCACGCCCAGAAAATGCTCGCGGCCCGCCTTCGCTGTCACCGATGCGAGAATCCCTTCGAACGCCTGCCGCACCTCCTCCGCCCCGCCCAAATTCAACCGCACCCCGCCCACGTCCGTCTTGTGCGTCACCGTCTCCGAGTGCAGCTTCAGCACCACCGGATAGCCGATCTCCTCCGCCGCCCGCACGGCTTCTTCCGCATCCCGCGCAACAATGGTCCGCACCGTCGGAATTCCGTAGGCCTCGAGCAGTGACTTCGATTCCGCCTCGGTCAGCAGCGTGCGCCCGCTCGCGCGAACCCGCTCCACCAGTTCCGCCGCCGCCCCGCGAGCCTGCGCGCTCGGCGTGCCGTCCGGAACTTCGGCCTCCAGCGCCTGCGGCGTCTGATACAACGCACGCAGGTTCGCGCTGTACCGCCACATAAGCTGAAACACCCGCGCCGCCGAATCCGGATACGCGTACACCGGAATCCCCGCGCGGTTCAGAATCGCCTCGCCGCGCTCCACGCTCTGCCCGCCCATCCAACTGGCGATCACCGGCTTGCCCGGCAAGTGCGCGAACGGCGTCATTCGTTCGGCAACTGTCGCCGGGTCCGTCAGAGCCTGCGGCGCCAGAATCACCAACAGACCGTCGGTCGAAGGATCCTTCGCCGCCAGATCCACCGCCTTCGCGAAGCGCCCCGCATCGGCATCGCCGAGAATATCCACCGGATTCTGATGGCTCCAGTGCGGCGGCAGGAATTCATCGAGCCCGCTCAGCGTCTCCTTGCTCAGCGCGGCGAGCTGCCCGCCCTCGCTCAGCGTCGCGTCGGCCGCCAGCACCGCCGGTCCGCCCGCGTTCGTCACCACCGTCAACCGCGGACCCCTCGGCCTCGGCTGCTTGTCGAGCGCCTCCGCCAGGTAAAACAACTCCGCGATCGTGTTTACCCGCAGCACGCCGCACCGCCGGAACGCCGAGTCCAACACATCGTCCTGCCCTGTGAGCGCTCCGGTATGCGACGCGGCCGCCTTCGCCGCCGCTTCCGTCCGCCCAGGCTTCAGCACAATGATCGGCTTCGTCAGCGCAATCTCGCGCGCCGCCGACAAAAATGTCCGCGCATCCCCGATCGACTCCATGTACAGAATGATGCTCCGCGTCTGCGGATCATCGCCCAGGTAGTGAATCAGGTCGCCCCAGCCCGCGTCGAGCATCGAGCCGATCGACACAAACGCGCTGAACCCCACCATCTCGCGCTGGCTCCAGTCGAGAATCGCCGTGCAAAGAGCACCGCTCTGGCTGATGAATCCCAGCCGCCCCGGCCGCGCCATGCTCGCCGCGAACGTCGCATTCAAACCGCTGGAAGGACGCATCACCCCCAGGCAGTTCGGCCCGATGATGCGCATGCTCGACCCGCGCGCCGCGTCCAGAATCCGCTGCTCCAGCGCCGCGCCCTCTGCCCCGGTTTCCCGGAAC
>JAJYCN010000306.1 GCA_021778335.1 Acidobacteriota bacterium
GGCGAGGTGGAGGACGCGCTGAACCGCACGTGGGAGATCGCCCAGCGCTGCCAGGTGTCGCTTGAAAAAGTGAAGGAGCCGTTCCCGCGCTTCGACGTCCCGGAAGACCACTCGACCGACACGTATTTCGAATACGTCGTGCGGCAGGGCTTCGAGGCGCGGCGGCCGAAACTCGAGGCCATGCAGAAAGCCGGCCTGCTGAAGCACGACCTGGCCGAGTACTCCGAGAGGCTCGACCGCGAAATCGGCATCATCCGGCAGATGAAGTTCCCCGGCTACTTCCTCATCGTCTGGGATTTCATCCGGTTCGCAAAATCGAGCGGCATTCCGGTCGGCCCGGGGCGCGGTTCGGCGGCGGGCAGCCTGGTCAGCTACGCGATGGGCATCACCGACGTCGATCCGCTGCAGTACGGCCTGCTGTTCGAGCGGTTCCTGAACCCCGAGCGCGTGTCGATGCCCGATATCGACGTGGACTTCCACACGCGGAGGCGCGGCGAGGTGATCCAGTACGTCACCGAGAAATACGGGCGGGAGCAGGTGGCGCAGATCATCACCTTCGGCTCGCTGGCGGCACGGGCGGCGATCAAGGACGTGGGCCGCGCGCTCGACATGACGTTCGGGGAGGTGGACCGCGTCACCAAGCTCGTCCCGAACCAGCTCAACATCAAGCTGAAAGACGCAATCGCGCAGGAGCCCGGGTTTGACGATGCGGCGCGCAAGGATCCGCGGGTGAAGGAAGTACTCGATGTCAGCCTGCGCATCGAGGGGATGGCGCGGAACGCGGGCATGCACGCCGCGGGGGTCGTCATCAGTCCCGTCCCGCTGCGCGAACTCGTTCCCCTCTATAAGACAAACAAAGACGAAATTGTCACGCAGTACGACATGTCGGGGCTGGAGAAGCTGGCGCTTCTCAAGATGGACTTCCTCGGCCTGACGACGCTCGACATCGTCTACGACGCTCTCGAAATGATCGAGGCGCGGACGGGGCGGCGGATTTCGATCGACGATCTGCCACTCGACGACGAAAAGACCTACCAGATCTTCTCGCGCGGCTTTACCAGCGGCGTGTTCCAGTTTGAATCCTCGGGAATGCGCGATATTCTGCGCAAGTATCAGCCGGCGCGCATCGAGGATCTGTGCGCGCTGAACGCTCTCTATCGCCCCGGTCCGATCCAGGGCGGCGTGGTGGACGATTTCATCGACCGCAAGCAGGGCCGCAAGCAGGTGGTCTACGACTTTCCGGTGCTCCGCGAGATTCTCGAGGAGACCTACGGAATCATGGTCTACCAGGAGCAGGTGATGCAGGTGGCCAACCGGCTCGCCGGCTACTCGTTGGGCGAAGCGGACCTGCTGCGCCGGGCGATGGGCAAGAAGAACGCCGCGGAGATGGCCAAGCAGCGCGAGCGGTTCCTGAACGGAGCCAGGGAGCGGGGCTTCAACGAAAAGAAGGCCGCCAAGACGTTCGACCTGATGGAGCAGTTCGCCGGCTACGGCTTCAACAAGTCGCACTCGATGGCCTACGCCTATCTGGCTTACGTCACGGCGTACCTGAAGGCGCGTTACCCGCAGGAGTTCATGGCGGCGCTGCTGACGTCGGAAACGGGCAACACGGCCAAGGTGGTGAAATACATCAACGAGTGCCGCGACATGGGCATCGCGGTGCTTCCTCCGGATATCAACGTTTCCGGTAAGAACTTCACGCCGAGCGAGTCCGGCATCCGGTTCGGGCTGGGCGCGATTAAGAATGTTGGTGGATCGGCGATCGAGTCCGTGGAAGCGGCACGCGTCTCGGGCGGCCGTTTCCAAACGCTGTACGATTTCTGCGAGCGCGTGAATCTTTCGAGCGTCAACCGGCGGATGATCGAGAGCCTGATCCGCGCCGGAGCGATGGATTCACTCGTTGGGAACCGGGCGCAGTTGTTCGCGGCGGTGGAAGCGGCGATGGAGACCGGCCAGCGGGCGTGGAAGGACCGGGAAAGCGGGCAGGCGGGGCTGTTCGGCGATTTTGGCGGAGACGACGCGCCGGTGGAGGCGCCCTTGCCGGATGTGCCCGAGTGGTCGAAGCCGGAGAAGCTATCGGGCGAGAAGGAACTGCTGGGCATTTATGTCACCGGGCACCCGCTCGATGAGTTCGAAGACAAGATCGCGGAGTTGGCCACGCACTCAACGGAAGGACTCGAAGATCTGCCTCGCGGCACGGAAGTGTCGATCTGCGGCGTGCTGACGGGGATCCAGAAGCGGCGGAACAAAGAAGGCAAGCTGTGGGCTTCGATGACCATCGAGGATCGCAAGGGCAGCCTGGAAGGGATGGCGTTTGCGGCGCAGTTCGATGCCGTGCAGTATGCTCTTGTCGAGGACAAGCCGATGCTGGTGCGCGGCCTGATTCTGCCGGAAGAGAACACGGCGCCGAAGGTGTCGATCCAGAGCTTGGTGCCGATCGAAAATGCCCGGGTAAACCTCCCTTCGCTGATCTCGATTCGGATCGGCCTGGGGCCGAATGGGGATGCCTCGGCCCGGGCGGAGGAGTTGTCGCGCCTGTTCGAGCGGAAGCGGGGGGAGGCGAACGTGCGTCTGCGTTTGGAGAAGTCGCGCGATTTTTCCGTTATCCTGGATGTTGCCGCCAAGGTGCGACCGGATAAGGAATTCCGGGCCGAGGTGGAGAGAATCTGCGGACCGGATTCCGTGGAAGTCCTGGCCAACTAAGGCCGGGCCGAACAATGCCCGACGAAGAGTCCCAACCTACCCAGACCGCGCCGTCGAACCCTGCCTGGGAGCGGGTGCAGCTTGCCCGGCACCCCAAGCGGCCGCATGCATTGGATTACATCCAGCGGATCTTCACCGGATTCGTGGAATTGCACGGCGACCGGGCTTATGCCGACGACGCGGCGATCGTGGCCGGCCTCGCGAAGTTCGACGACCACCCGGTGGCGGTGATCGCCCAGCAGAAGGGACGCGACACCAAGCAGAAGCTGCACCGGAACTTCGGCATGCCGAAGCCGGAAGGATACCGCAAGGCCATGCGGATCATGCGGTTAGCGGAAAAGTTCTCACGTCCGATCATTACCTTCCTGGACACGCCGGGCGCTTACCCGGGCATCGACGCCGAGGAGCGCGGGCAGGCGGAGGCGATTGCCGTAAACCTGCGCGAGATGTCGCGGCTCGAAGTGCCGGTGGTCGCGGTCGTGATCGGGGAAGGCGGAAGCGGCGGGGCGCTGGGCCTGGGTGTGGCGAACCGCATTTTCATGCTCGAGAACGCCTACTACAGTGTGAT
This sequence comes from Acidobacteriota bacterium, assembly GCA_021778335.1. GTDB lineage: Bacteria > Acidobacteriota > Terriglobia > Bryobacterales > Bryobacteraceae > JAJYKC01. Next base: position 3,272 of record JAJYCN010000306.1, read on the forward strand.
CACCCCGGAAAGCTGCGCGGCGATTATTTACCGGGATTCGGGCGAGGCGGCCCGGGCTGCGTCGGCTCTGCGGTTGACGGCGCAGGATCTGCTCGGACTTGGGCTGATCGACGGTGTGATTCCCGAGCCGGCCGGTGGCGCGCAGCTCGACTACGACGCGACCGCGGCGGCGATTCAGCAGACTCTGCGGGGCGCGCTCGATGCGCTTCGGCCCATGGACGCAGGTTCGCTCGTCGAGGACCGCTACCAGAAGTTCCGTAAGATGGGAAGCCTGTTTCTCACCCAGGAGGCCGGATGACGGGCAAGACCAAGGCTTTGATTCTCGGCGTGATTGTCGCCGCGGGGCTTCTAAGCCTACTGGTTTTCTCGAGTATGAATCTGGCCAAGTACAAGGCCGAGGTGTGCGTCACCTTCAATGGGACGACGCAATGCCGGACGGCGGCTGGGGCGACCGAGGAATACGTCATCCGGGCCGCCACTTCAGACGCCTGCTCGACGCTGGCTAGCGGCGTGACGCAGTCCATGGCGTGCGAGCAGTCCCCGTCACAGTCAATTCACTGGATTCGAAAGCCTTAGCCCGGGGCGCTAGAGAAATTCCCCCCATCGGTCGATACCTTATAAGGGGAAACCTTGCCGCGTATCGCACAACCAAACCCGCCAGCGGAGGAAAAGGGGCGAGCCATGCTGTGGCAGCCTGTGCCGGTGAGTTACGCGCTGCGACGGTACGGCTGGAGGGACTTCCGGGCGTACCTGCTGGTCGCAGCCTGGGTCGCGGCCTGCCTCGTCTGCATCGCTTCGCGCTACGTTGATGCGACTCCGACCATCGTTCTTAACCCGATCGGGCGGCACCTCAGGTTGTCCATCTATGTGCCTAACTTGATAAGCCAGGCGCTGATGCTGCTGCTTGGCCCGGGTTGGGCGCTGCCGGCGGCGTTTCTGGCTTCCCTGCTGGGGCTGCTGCGCGAGGGTGTTCCGCGGACGGCTTCCCTTTCCCTCAGCCTGGTTGACCCTCTGGCCGTCGGTGTGTTGGCGGTGGTGTACCGTGGGTTCGCTCTTCCGGTCGATTTTCGGTCGCGGCGGTCGTGGGGCTGGTTTGCGGCGGCTGCGGCGCTTTGCGCCTTTATCACTGCAAGCGGGTCCGTGATCTGGAGCGAGGTGAACCGGCTCGGACCGCGCGATACGTTCACGACGTGGCTGGGTTGGGTCTTCGGCTCGTTTCTGGCCTCAATGGGATTAGTCGGCCCGGCGATGGCGTTGGTTCTAGTTCCCTGGTACCAGTTGCGTGGACGGATTCTTCCCGCGCCAACGTGGCGGGGCTCCTCGTTCCGGCTCCTGATTGCGACGATTGCCGGCGTCGGCCTGACACTGGCGGCATTTCTCGCCGCGTCCAGCGGGTTGGCCACCGAACGCCTGGAGATGATCCTCGGGCAGAATCTTCCCCCGGAGGTGCGGTCTGCGGTGCGACAAGCGGTGGCAAGCTGGCGATTCAGTGCCTGGAGCGGAATCGGAATCGTCGCTGTAATCACAGTGGCCGCGGTGGCGATAGCGTATTGGTGGTCCGGGGTCTGGGAGACGCAGAACCGGGTTCTTGCGGAGGCTTCCCAGCGGGCCCAGGACGCGCTCCGCGTCAAGAGCACCTTCCTGGCGACGGTAAGCCACGAGCTTCGCACTCCGATGAACGGAATTCTGGGGATGCACGAATTATTGCTCGGAGGCGGGCTGAACCAGGAGCAGCGTTCATATGTTTCGATTGCCGAGCAGTCGGCGCGGCATCTGCTGAACCTGCTGAACGAACTGCTGGATTTATCCAAAATTGAAGCCGGCAAGCTCGAGATTTGCGAGGCTCCGTTCGACGTACGGGAGCAGGTGGAGTTCGCCGGCGGACTGCTGCGGCCGAAGGCGGAGGCCGGTGGACTGGCGCTGCGCCTGTTTGTCAGTCCTGAGGTGCCGCGGCGTATCGTCGGCGACGGGGACCGGTTCCGGCAGATTCTGCTAAACCTCATAGGGAATTCGGTGAAGTTCACCCGAGAGGGGTCGGTCGACGTGGAGGTCGAAGTTGTCTCCGCCGGCCGCAAGGGACCGATGCTGAGCGTGTCAGTGACCGACACCGGACCAGGGATCGCTCCGGAGGTGCTGCCGAAGCTCTTCCAGCCGTTCGCGCAGGGCGACATCTCTCTGGTCCGGAAGCATGGTGGCACAGGCCTGGGACTGGCCATCTGCAAGCAGCTCACGGAACGAATGGGCGGAACGATAGGAGTGGAGAGTTTCCTCGGAGAGGGCACGACGTTCCGGTTCCGTCTGCCGCTTCGGGCGGCCGAGGAGGAGGAGACGCCGCCGGCACAGCCGAAGATCGGCCCACCTGTGGCTTCCGATAGTGAATCCCTGCGGGCGGATGTGCTTCTGGCGGAGGACAATGCGGTGAATCAGTTGGTCGCCCAGCGATTCCTGGAGCGGCTGGGCTGCACCGTCACGATCGCCGCCAACGGAGGAGAGGCGATCGAGCAATGCCGGCTAAAGAGCTTCGATGCCGTCCTGATGGACTGTCAGATGCCCGACATCGACGGGCTCGAGGCGACGCGGAGGATCCGGGAGAATGAACTTCCTAAGGGACGGCGGGTGCCGATCATCGCGATGACCGCCCACGCGGAAGACGCATGGCGGGAGCGATGCCACGAGGTGGGGATGGACGATTTTTTGGGAAAGCCGGTCGCCTTCGAAGAACTCCGTAAGACGCTGCTGCGGTGTCTTGGCTCGGGGAACGCCGCGGGCTGATGGCGGCTTCGAACCAGTTAAGAAATTGTAAATACGGTTAGTTAGTAGCCTGAATGTGGCTCCTGCCGGGCCCGTTTGCCGAAGCCAAGCGAATTCGGCATGTTACCCTTGGGTTTCCAGAACAAATGCGAGCCCGTTTTCGTCTAACAGTGACGGGGAGACATTCAGTTGAAGCGCAAGTCCAAAGTATTGCTGATCACGGGACTGGCCGTGCTGGTTGGCGGTGGCATTTTCGCCAGCGTCAAAATTAATCAGCGCGGTATTGTTACAGTCCAAACCGGTAAGGTCGCACGGGAAGACCTTACATCGATCGTTACCGCCTCGGGCGAGATCAAACCGAAGGATTACCACAACCTGGCGGCGAACGCGATGGGTCCGCTGACGTCGATTTATGTGAAGGAAGGGGACCGCGTCCGCAAAGGCGAGATCGTGGCGCAGATTCAGGACAAGGAACCCGAAGCGGACGTGACGGCTCAGAACGCGGCGATTCAGAGCGCGCTGGCGGACTCGGCGGCGTCCGAAGCCAACATGAAGGTCCAGGACGACGGCGTGCGAAACGCGCAGGCGACGCTCGACAAGGCGAACGCCGAACTCGAGCGCACGAAGATCAACATCCAGCGGTACAACCAGTTGATCAAGGATCAGCTCGTCGCCAAGCAGGATTACGACCAGAAGAAGGCCGAATACGACACAGCCGTGGCCGGCGTGGCGGAGGCGGCGTCGCACTTGTCTCAGGTGAGAGCCCAGCTTGCCCAATCGCGCGCGCAGCTTGCCTCCTCACAGCGGAGAGTGGCGCAGCTTGAAGCAAACCTGACGCGAGTGAAGAACGTATTGGCCGACTACGCGGTGGTGTCGCCCATCGACGGCGTGGTGACCGACCTCCCTGTTCGCGTCGGCGAGACGGTAGTGCCGGGCATTCAGAACTCGGCGGCGAGCACGGTGATGACGGTGGCGGACATGTCGCTGATTACGGCTGAAGTGAAGGTGGACGAGACCGACATCGTGAACGTGAAGGAGGGCCAGCA
>JAJYCN010000307.1 GCA_021778335.1 Acidobacteriota bacterium
TCTCCTCCGGCATCTCCATGTATGCCCTCGGCCTCCTCTTCGAGCTCGTCCTCGGCTGGAGCTTCACCGCGAGCGTCCTCCTCTCCGCAGCCATCGTCCTCGTCTACACCTTCCTGGGCGGCCTCACCAGCGCCATATATAACGAAGTCCTCCAGTTTTTCCTGATCGTCCTCGGCTTCTCCCCCCTCGCCATCCTCGCTACCGCCAAAGCCGGCGGCTGGCACGGCATCGTCTCCCGCCTGCCCGCCGTCATGACGCATTCCTGGAAATACGCCGACTCCACCTCCGCCAACCCCATGGGCGTAGAAGCCTTCGGCCTCGTCGCCGGCCTCGGCTTCGTCCTCTCCTTCGGCTACTGGTGCACCAACTTCCTCGTCGTCCAGCGAGCCATGGCCGCTAACTCCATGTCCGCCGCCCGCCGCACCCCCCTCATCGCCGCCTTCCCCAAAATGGCGATGCCCTTCGTCGTCATCCTCCCCGGCCTCGCCGCCCTCGCCCTCACCCACATGGGCTCCGGCTACGCCATCCCCCTCAAAGACACCGGCGGACCCGACTACGACCAGGCCCTCACCACCCTCATGGCACAGTTCTACCCCTCCGGCCTCCTCGGCGTCGGCCTCACCGCCCTCATGGCCTCCTTCATGTCCGGCATGGCAGGCAACGTCACCGCCTTCAACACCATCTTCACCTTCGACATCTATCAGTCCTACATCCACCGCAACGCACCCGACCGCCACTACCTCTGGGTCGGCCGCTGGACCACCGTCGCCGGCGTCGCCCTCTCCATCGGCGCCGCCTACCTCTCCCGCGAGTTCAACAACATCATGGACTTCCTCCAGCTCGTCTTCGGCTTCACCAACGCCCCGCTGTTCGGAACCATCGTCCTCGGCATGTTCTGGAAACGAGCTACCGGCCACGGCGCCTTCTCCGGACTCCTCGCCGGCACCGCCGCCGCGGCGGCCACCCACGGCCTCTCCGTCGCCGAAGGCAAAGGCGGCTGGATCGCCCCCCTCTACAACTTCCCCTCCACCATGGCCCAGAACTTCTGGATCGCCATCTTCGCCTTCGGCTTCTGCATGACCGTCACCTTCGCCGTCAGCGTCGTCACCCAGCCCCGCCCCGAATCCGAACTAGGCGCCCTCGTCTATGGCCTCACCCCCATCCCCACCGAAACCGGCATCCCCTGGTATAAACGCCCCGCCCCGCTCGCCATCGTCGTCCTGGTGGTCCTCGCCGCCCTCAACCTCATCTTTTGGTAACCGCTATGGATGACCTCCGCATCCCCATCGGCTTCTTCTTCAGCCTCCTCGGCGTCATCCTCTTAGGAGTCGCCTTCTTCGATCCCGGCGCTCACGCACCCATGGCTTCTTCCAACGTCAATCTCTACACAGGGCTCGCCATGCTCGCCTTCGGCGGAGTCATGCTCGCCCTCGCAAAGCGGGCCAAGTGAAATCCTTCGCCCCAGGACGCGTCAACCTAATCGGCGAACACACCGACTACAACCTCGGCTTCGTCCTCCCCATCGCCATCGACCTCGGCTGCGAAGCCATCGCCGAACCCTCGGCCGTTGGCCGCCTCACCGTCCACTCCCGCAACCGCGACGAAACCCGCTCCTGGGACACAGCCACCCTCGCCGCCGCCAAGCCTTCCGGCGATTGGACCGATTACGTCGTCGGCGTCGCCCGCCTCATCCCCGGCCTCCACCCCATCCACCTCACCGTCTCGAGCAACGTCCCCACCGGCGCCGGCTTGAGTTCCTCCGCCGCCCTCGAAGTCTCCTCGGCCCTCGCCCTCGGCGCCGGGGAACGCGGCGTCGAACTCGCCCGCCTCTGCCGCCGCGCCGAAAACGAATTCGCCGGCGTCCCCTGCGGCATCATGGATCAGTACGCCAGCGTCGCCGGAGTCGCCGGCGCCGCCATCTTAATCGACTGCCGGTCACTCGAAAGCCGCCCCGTCCAACTCCCCCCCGGCGTCGCCATCTTCGCCTTCAACTCCATGGTCAAACACGACCTCGGCGTCTCCGCCTACAGCGAACGCGTCCGCGAATGCGCCGAAGCCTCCCGCTTCCTCGGCATCTCCAGCCTCCGCGACGCCACCCTCGCCGGCGCCGAATCCATCCCCGACCCCACCGTCCGCCGCCGCGTCCGCCACATCGTCACCGAAAACCAGCGCGTCCTCGATTTCGTCCACGCCTGCGACCGCAACGACACCCCCATGCTCGGCGACCTCTTCTTCGCCTCCCACCACAGCATGCGCGACGACTACGAAATCAGTTGCCCCGAAATCGACTTCCTCGTCGATACCGCCCGCCAGGTCCCCGGCATCATCGGCGCCCGCATGACCGGCGGCGGCTTCGGCGGCTGCACCGTCAACCTCGTCGAGCAGAGCCAAGCCCAACAGGCCGCCGGCACCCTCCGCGACCTATACCACCAGAAATACGGCTTCCACGCCGAGGTCTACCACGTCCACCCCTCCGCCGGCGCCCGCATCTTAGGCTAGAAAAAATTTTTTCAGAAAATTTCCCGCGATGTTCTACTATGGAGTAAGCGTAAGGTAAAGTCCTCCTCCGAGGCACTTAAGCGGGCGGCTCTAGCCACCGCCCGCTTCTCTCTCCTCCTGAAACTCCTGCAAAATCAACTGTGTAATCCGCTTTGCCGCCGTTTCATAGTACATAGAACTTTCTGGGTACTACCCACTCGGGTAAGCGTCAAATCCCGCCGCAAGACCTCAAATTCCTTCATCGGCCAGTAACCGCGTTGCCTTGAACCGGATTTCCCGGCTCCCGGCAGATCCCCCGCTTGCTCCCTCGGATAAACTCCACCAGGCGCCGGGTGTGCTCCGTCCCACCCTCTTTCTCAATCCTTTCGAGCGCCTCGGTCAACTTCATCCCGCTCCGGTACAGCGTCCGGTACGCCCTCTTCAGCGCCCCTACCTCCTCCGCCGTAAACCCCGCCCGCCGCAACCCCACCAGGTTCAACCCCTGCGGCTCGATGTCGAATCCCGAATACAAAAAATACGGCGGCGCATCCAGGTTCACCCGCGTGTTCCCCCCAATCATGGCGAGCGTCCCGACATGCGAATACTGGTGAATCACCACCCCGCCGCTGATGAACGCCCGGTCCTCGATCTCCACATACCCCGCCACCAGCGCACAGCTCGCAATCACGCAGTTGCTCCCAACCTTTGCGTTGTGCGCAATGTGCCCCGACGTCATGATGTAGTTCGAATCCCCAATCTCCGTCACGCTCTCCGGCTTCGTCCCCCGGCTGATCGTGTAATGCTCCCGGATCTTGTTGCCCCGCCCGATCCGCAAGTAACTCCGCTCCCCCGTGAACCCCTTATCCAGCGGATCCGTCCCCAGCACCGTCCCCGCGCTAATCTCGTTCTCCTCGCCCAGCGTCGTCCACCGCTTCACATACACATACGGCTCCAGCACACACCGCGCGCCGATCTCCACATCCCGCTCGATCACGCAGAACTCCCCAATCCGCGCCCCCGCCCCGATCCGAGCCTCCGGATCCACCCGTGCAGTCGGAGCCACCACCGCCGAAGGGTCGATCATCATAAGCTTGTAGGATAACGGGTTCGCCCCCGAGGTATATTTTTTGAAAGCCTCCGAAATAGCCACTCTGCTCGCCGCCAACTTCACCGGCCCGGACCTCGAAATCACTTCTGCCGCCGCCATCGACGCCGCCACTCCCTCCGAAATCGCCTTCGCCGCCAAACCCGCCGCCCTCGCCGCCCCCTCCCAGGCCGGCTGCCTCATCGTCCCCGCCAACTTGCCCTCGGAAATCACCCGCCCGCCCCATCAGGCCTGGATCCCCGCCTCCGACCCCCGCACCGCCTTCGCTCAAGTCGCCGCCGCCCTTCATCCGCCCCTGCTCCCCGCCATCGGCGTCCACCCCTCCGCCACCGTCGCCCCCGAGGCTCAAATCGGCGAAGGCTCGCGCATCGGACCCGGCTGCGTCGTCGGCGCGCACGTCACCATCGGCCGCGACTGCGTCCTCCACTCCAACGTCACCCTCTACCCCGGCGTCACCCTCGGCGACCGCGTCATCCTCCACGCCGGAGCCGTCCTCGGCGCCGACGGCTTCGGCTTCGTTTTTCGCAATGGCCGCTACGAAAAATTCCCCCAAATCGGCCGCGTCGAAATCGGCAACGACGTCGAAATCGGAGCCAACTCCTGCATCGACCGTGCCGCCCTCGGCGTCACCCGCATCGGCGACGGAACCAAGCTCGACAACATGGTCCACATCGGCCACAACTGCCAAATCGGCCGCCACGTCGTCATCGCCGCCCAAACCGGACTCTCCGGCGGCGTCACCGTCGGCGACTACGCCGTCATCGGCGGCCAGGTCGGCATCGGCGACAAAGCCCGCATCGAATCCGGCGTCGTCCTCGGCTCCGGCAGCGGCGTCCTCACCTCCAAAATCGTCCGCAAAGGCGCCGAACCCCTCTGGGGCACCCCCGCCCGCCCCTTGCGCGAATACCTCACCCAACTTGCCGCCTTCTCGAAACTCCCCTCCATCCTCCGCCGCCTAGAAAAACTCGAAAAGAAATAGCGCCTCAGCTACCGGTCTTCCGCAACCCCGTAAGCCAGCAGAACATTCCCCGGCATCCCATTCACCACCCCGATGAATCCGGATTCCACGTAAAGCATCCCATTCGCAATCATCGGACCGGCCGCGCCCAGAGATCCGCCCGTCGCTTTCACGCCATTCACACTCCGCACTTCCCCGTTCGTATCGCTCTGCCAAATAATCCGGCCGCTCTCGGTGTCTAATGCCCGAAGAATCCCATCCAAACCGCCCGCGAAAACAACGCCCGGAATCACCGTCACCGCACCAGGACTGCCTCTGTGCGGACCCGACCCGTTAAACGCACTGAGCCACTTCTGCTTTCCCGTCGCGATGTCGAGCGCCACCACTCCCCCGCTCGTCAGCCCGTAATAAACGGTCGTCTCATCCGCCGCCCCTCCCCACACGATCTCGCCCGTCGCGTCGGGCCGTTCGCGCGTGACATCGGTCTTCCAAAGCAATGCCCCTCGATGATCCGGATCGTGCGCCCACACGATTCCGCTCTTCTGTCCCGCAAGCAGAACGCGTCTGCCGCCGGGCAGATCGTGCAGGATCGGCGCCGCGCCGAAGTCATAATCCGGCCCCGCCGGCTCCGGGCAGTTCGTGGCCTTCGGCTCGATGCAGCCCACCACCCAGGCGTCATTCGGCAAATCCTGCACCGGCCACAGAACCTCTCCCGTCTTCAAACTCAGAGCCATCACCGCGTCGGTCGTCCCAGGCGCCGGCGCCGTATAGGAATCCCCTGTGGCGGCATACAACGCTCCTCCCTTGGCGTCGATCACGGGCGTGCCCCAAACAGCTCCGCCCGCGGGTCCCCACGCCGCATGCCCCGCGGAATTCTTCCCCGTTCGGCGCGGTGCCTCCGGAATCGTGTACGTCTGCCACAGCTTGCGCCCCGTGTTCGCATCGAGCGCAGCCACGCTCCCCCGGAACGTGCAGCACTCGTAACCCGGCTCGGCCGCGTTGGCCTCCTCCGAAGACGAAACCGGAACGTACAGCACATCGCCGTACAGTACCGGCGCCGCCGTGATGCGAGCCGCTACATGGGAGTCGAGATTCACCCTCCAAATCTGTTGTCCGGTTTTCGCATCCACCGCATACGCATTCCCTTTCAGGTCTCCAAACCAGATCGTGGCGCCTCCGCCGGAAGAGGCTCGATAAACAGGCGCCGTGCGCACCCCGCCGCTCGCCCGAAACGACCAATAAACGCAACCCGTCGATGCGTTGAGGCTATAAACGTAGCCCGCTGCCGATCCCGCAAACAGACGGCCATCGGCGATCGTCGGCTGCCCGATCATCTGGCTGGTCCCCGGAAATCCAAACGCCCACTTCAGCTTCAGCTTGCCCACCCGTCCCCTCGTGATCCCCGCCGCACCCGCCGAAATGTACCGGTCATTCGCCAGGTCCACACCGTAGCCGTTTTCCACCTCGATCCCCGCCTGAACCGCGCCGCTGTCCGCACACGGATCGCTCATCGCCTTGGCGTCTGCAATCGCCGCCGTGCCCAGCTTCTGCTCCGTGACCGCCTCCGCCAGCGCCGCGCGCTCCCCATCCGTCAGCCCCTTGGCCATCTCCTTCATCGACCCGCCGGCAAGCGCGGCATAGACAGCCTCCGGCGTCATCGCTCGCAACGCCGACGGACTCGGCGCGCGCGTCACTCCCGGCGCGCCGTGACAACTCGCGCACTGCTTCTGAAAGAACGCCCTCGCGTCAAACGTCTGCCCCGCACCCGCCTGCGCGAATGCCACCCCCGACGCAATCCACAAAAAACACCACCAACGTCCGGCAAACATATCTGTCCAAAATACCCCGTCCCGCCGCGGAACTCACCCCTCCCCACCGGCGTATCCTTGTATGGCCCCCATCATGGAAACCCTTCTCGCAGACCTCCGCTACGCCCTCCGCACCCTCGCCAAATCCCCCGCCTTCGCCTCCATCGCCATCCTCACCCTCGCCCTCGGCATCGGCGCCAACACCGCCCTCTTCTCCGTCGTCAACGCCGTCCTTCTCAACCCACTCCCCTACCACGACCCCGCTCGCCTCGTCGCCGTCTACTCCCGCACCGCACAATTCTCGCAGTCCTCCATCTCCTACCCAAACTTCCTCGATTGGGTTCGCGCCCAGAACGTATTCTCCTCCCTCGCCGCCTTTCGCGAAGACGACTACAACCTCACCGGCCTCGGCCAACCCGAACGAGTAAGCGCCGAAATGGTCTCCGCCTCCTTCTTCTCCACACTCGGCATCAACCCCGTCGCCGGCCGCCTCTTCCGTCCCGAAGACGACCGCATCGGCGCGCAGCCCGTCGCCATGCTCAGCGGCGGCTTCTGGAAACGCAAATTCGCCTCTTCCCCCAACGTCCTCGGCACTGCCCTCACCCTCGACGGCGTCCCCTACACCGTCGTCGGCATCGTCCCCGCCGGCTTCTCCTACCACGGCGGCAACTACCACCCCAGCGACGTCTTCGTCCCCATCGGCCAGTGGAACGAC
>JAJYCN010000308.1 GCA_021778335.1 Acidobacteriota bacterium
TTTGGGCAGCGCCGTTTCTGGTAAGAAGAGCCTACGAAGGAAAAAGGGCGTGGGCGCCTGCGCTTGCGGCGCTGGCCGTCGGTCTGTATACGTTGCCGTTCGCGCTGTTAAACGCGGGTTCCGGCGCGTGTGCGCCGGGGCGCTCTCTCTGCGCGGGATGTCCGTTGATCCTGGTTACGATTCTTCACTGGGCGAGGCAAGGCGACAGTCTGAATTTCGCGCGGTGGAAGATGGTGCTTGCGCTGTGGGCCATCAGTCTGGCGATTCTGGCGGAAGGAATCGCGGTGCGAACGCCGCCGTGGTTGGCCATGCTCTCCTTCCAACGCTGGTTTCCCTTTGGCTGGTATCCGACGTCGTTCCTGAGACTCGATCCGTTTGTGCAGGGCGAGTGCCTGACGTATGGGGTTTTACTCGTGGTATTCGTGTGGCTCAGTAAGAGTCTCACGGGGGAAGTGATCAAGTTGACGATGAGGCCGGCGCCCGCCGGCGGCTTTGCAGAAGCGGCCGCGGTTGAGGTACGTGGCGCCCGAAAGCGGCGTTGAAGCGGACGTGGCGGGAGATCCGGAGTAACGTGTTGAAGCGATTCGTCCCGCGCGCGGACGTTTTGGCTGCGTTTGGATTTGGGCTGTCCCTGGTTTACCTCTACTTCAGGCTCGGGACTGCGGCTCCGTCTTCCCTGGAAGATTGGATCTCGAGCGACACCCTGTATCCGGTGAACGTCACGACGGACCTCGTCCGCGACGGTTTCCCCTTGTCCGGCTGGCAGTTCGCGATCGCCCCGTTTTGGTTCCCCGATGTATTTCTCACGGGGGTGTTTTGGGTTGTCACCCGGAATCCGATCGAGGCGACGCTCGCGACCGGTTTCTTGCAGTTGGTGTTTCTGGTTGGTGTGATGGCCTTGATTCGGTCGACGATCCGGGCCGGCGACAAGGCGCTTCAAAATGTGATGGTTCTTGCCGTAGCGGTCATCATCACGTTGTTCGAGGCGACCCATCTGGGTCTGTATTATCCGGACCTTTACCGTTTCTTCCAGCCCCAAAGCCACGTTGGCAGTCTGATCCTGTCACTGGCGGCTCTTGGGTTGGGCATGGTTTGTGTCCGGCATTCCATCGAGGCGCGAACGGCGCCGGCGGCGATCATGGCCGTCTACGTCATCCTCTGCGTGCTTGGAGGGATGAGTAACGTGTTGTTCTTCGTTCAAATGCTCATTCCGTTCACCCTGATGGCCGGCTTACTGGGAATGGTTGGGGTTATTCCGCTTCGTGACACGCGAGGAACGATCCTTGCCGGGTGGCCGGCCGCCATTTCCGGCGCGGTTTTGAATCGTGCGCTGTTCCATGCGACACCGGTGGCGGCCCAGTCGAAGATCTCGCTTGCTTCCATGAGGACGGCTCTCGACGTGTTCGCGCAAGGGGCCGAGGACAAGCTTGTCTCGTTCGAGGGGCTACACGTACTTGCGGTGGCGTGGAGCGTGGCTTGCCTGATTCCGATCGCCATCACGGTGCGCCGGGTGGTCCTCGGCAGCAGTCCGAAGCTCAGTGTCGAGATGCGGATGCTGAGCTTGTTTTGCGGCTTCTCTCTGCTTTCGGCGATCGCAAGCGCAGGCGCGATTATCGTGGGCGGCAGCAACACCCTCACGGTGTTCAGGAACTACGAATGGGGCGCGCACTACCTGCAGTCCGTCTTCTACGTCCCTCTGTTCGGGCTGCCGGTGGTTTTGTCGCTGGCGGTCATGCATCGCGCCTCCCCGCGCCTGGCGAGACGGCTGGCGCTTTTCTTGAGCCTGCCCGCGCTTTTTCTGCCCGCTCTTTTTCTTGTTCGAACGCCGCGTCCGAGGGTTCCGATTGTGAATTACCGTCCGCCGCTGGTGAAGTACCTTGACAGTCAAGCAGCGTTGCGCGGCTGGCGGTATGGCATCGGAGGCTACTGGCAGGCTCGCACTACCACGTTGCTGTCGACGCAGAATCTGCGTGTCTATCCCGTCGATAATTCTCTCCACCCGAGGCTTTGGGTCAGCAACGAATACTGGTACACGGAACAGGTGGGCGACAGGCGGAAGGCTCCTCCGATTGATTTTGTGATTCTTGACGGTCGAGCCTTTAAGCTCTCCCGCGAGGACGCCGTGCGCGTCCTTGGTGAACCGGCGGAAGAACTGCGCTTTGAAGGGATCCGGATTCTGAGTTATGCGGGCGTCGTGGGGATACCATCGATGGCATCGCTGGCCAGCGATGCCGGCGAGGATGAACCGCTCCACGACTTCCGCGAACAGATTGCCGGACCCATCAAGCCACTGCGAGTTGCGGCCGGCGGCACGACGCAATTGCCGGTAACAATCACCGACGTGAGCAGCGAGCGTTGGGTCAGCAGAGGGAAATATCCGGTCTCGCTGAGCTACAGATGGTTGAAGGAGGGAAAGGATGCCGGCCTGGAGGGTCTTCGAACTCTGCTTCCGATCCCGTTGAACCCGGGCCAGGCGGAAGGGGTCGAGGCCCGGGTTGCGGCGCCCCGTGATGCCGGGACGTTCGTGCTGAGGTTCTCACTCGTTCAAGATGGGGTGGCGTGGTTTGTGTTTCGCGGGGCAAAGCCGCTCGACATTCCGGTGCGCGTGGAGCCAATGGGCCAAGCCGGCGGGCGGCCGCTTCGGTGACCGGCCTCACTCGGAACAGGTTCCGGCGGCGAGGAGAATACGGGCGACCGGTTTCCAGCCTTGGGCCGCGTGATGTTCGATGACATAAGCCTTGGCGGCGGCATCGGCGTGGAGGCGCCAGACGGGCTCGGGCGGCGGCGAGGAGGTGCGGGGCATGGGGATGGGCCGGTCCGCTTCGCGCTGGAGTTCCCAGCTTTCACCGCCGTCGATGGTTTGAAAGAGTTGGTGGTGCGCGCCGCCGGCGGTGTCGACGATCAGAGAGCCGACATTCGGGGAGTCGAAGCGGAAATGGGCGACGGAACCGGTGTCGATGTCGTCGCCGATGGGGAGCTTGCGCCAGGTTTTTCCGCCGTCGGTGGTGGCGAGCAGGAACGGGTGCTGGGGCAGGGCATTGCCGGACCAACCGGAGACCCATCCGTGTTCTGTGCCGGCGAACTGGACGTGATCGAGCGTGGTGAGGGGCATGCGCTCGAAGGGTTCGGTCCAGGTTTTTCCGCTATCTGTGCTCGACACAAGGACCGACGCGAGCGTGGCGCTCTCGGTGTGGAAGTCGCCGGCGGCGACGATGTTCGAGGCTGAGTGGTCGATGCCGTTCAGTTCGAGAAAAACGGGACAGGGGGATTGCGCGGGGCAATCCAGTCCGGCGCCGCTTACGTCTTCCGGGCGGCAGTTGAAAATAATCTGTTGAGGAGAAGCCGCGGAACCCTGGACACCGGGCGGCGCGACGGCGAGAAGCACCAGCAGACCGAGGGGAGACATGCCATCCTCGCGAGAAGGATGGGAGTTACTTGCGGGAGCCGCGGACGGTGCCCTTGAGGCGGCTCTGGCGCAGCTTGGCGGACTTCCGCTTGGGCTTGCGAATGAGGAAGGTACCGCTGCCGACGCTCTCGGCTTCCCAGAGTCCGGCCTTCGGCGTGGTGGTGTTTTCTGCCATAAGTATCTAGTTTATCCGATCGCGGGGCGAGAGCGGGCCGCGCGCAGCCGCTATGATGGGCGCTATGTGCTGCCTTGTTCTGGCTCTGCTGCTGGCCGGCCCGCGGTTAGGCCTCGTTTTGTTGTTTCTGTTCACGAACGCGATCTCGCGGGCGTTTCATCACGGGATGATCCTGCCGCTTCTGGGGTTTGTCTTCCTGCCGTGGACGACGCTGGTCTACACATGGCTGATGAGCGGCGGGCATCCGATCGCAGGAGTGTATCTGGTGATTTTGATTATCGCGGTGGTTGTGGACCTGGGGGCGCACGGCGGCGGAGCGCGCCATCGGTTCCAGCGGGGCGGATCGCGGTGAGGCGCGGGGGGCGGCGGTGGACGCTGTGGCTGGCGGTAGCCATTTGTGCGGCGCTGGTGGCTGTCGTGATGACGCGGCTCACCAAGACGGCGGGACCGGAGTTGTATCCGGAAAAGCATCACGACACGCATCCTCCGGGAATGCCGGAGTGGGTTCCGGTGTACCCGGGCGCGATGGCGGCCGTGGACGTGTCGAACCAGTTTCCGGAGCGCGACGAAGGCAGCTTTCATTTCGCTACTCCGGCGGGTGTGGACAAGGTGGCGGCGTTCTACCGTTCCGCGCTGCCTTCGGCGGGATTGAAGTTGACCGGCGACGTGGCAGGACAGGTGAACGACGGGATGGGGCGAATTTTGACGGCGGGCGATGGGAAAGGGCGGTCGGTGACGTTAGCGATCGGGGAGCGGCAGACGACCGTCAGGTACGAGGCGAGGAAGTAGGGCGGCGAGTGCGGAGGAAATAGACGGGGATGCCGAGCAGGACGATGATGAGGCCGGGCCAGGTGAAGTTGGGCTTGTAGATCAGGAGCAGAATTTCAACCAGCGTACCGGCCGCGATGTATAGGGCTGGGAGAACGGGATAGCCGAAGGCGCGGTAGGGGCGATCGAGATTGGGCTGGGTGCGGCGGAGGCGGAAGAGGCCGGCGATGGTGAGGATGTAGAACAGCATCACGGCGAAGATGACGTAGTCGAGCAGGTCGCTGTAGCGGCCTGACAGAGTGAGCAGGCAGGCCCAGGCGCATTGCATGAAGAGCGAGGCGGTGGGGGTGTGGCGGACGGAGTCGAGCTTTCCGGCGCGTTCGAAGAAGAGGCCGTCGAGGGCCATGGCGTAATAGACACGCGCGCCCATGAGGACGAGGCCGTTGACGCAGCCGCAGGTGGAGAGAACGATGGTGAGGGCGACGAGTTTTACAGCGATGGAGCCGAGCAGGACCGAGGCGGCGGCGGTGGCGACACGGTCTTCGGGCGCGCCCTGGATGGCTTCGAGCGGCAGGGCGCGGAGGTAGACGACGTTCAGCGTGAGGTAGAGCGACGTGACGATGGCGACGCCGAGGACGAGGGAAAGGGGAACGTTGCGGCGGGGATTCTTTACTTCGCCGGCGGTGAAGGTGATGTTGTTCCAGGCGTCTGAGGAAAACAGGGCGCCGACGAGAGCGACGCCGACGAGGCGGATGCTGGTCCAGCCGAGCGAGGCGCCGCCCCAGAAGGCGTGCCAGCTTCCGAAGTTTCGCGAAACGGCGTGGGGGTTGGCGGCGAGGAAGAGGCCGACGGCGGCGAGGCCGAGAACGCCGGAGAGTTTCGCGGCAGTGAACAGGTTCTGGGCGGCCGCGCCGGTGCGGACGCCGCGCGTATTGAGCCAAGTGAGGGACACGAGCAGGGCGATGGCGACGATGCGCTGGGTATCCAGGCGGATGAATTCGGCGCCGGGGAGATAGTGGCCGGCGGCGATCCAGGGGATGAAGACGCCGAGATATTTGGCGAAGGCGACGGCGACGGCGGCGATGGTTCCGGTCTGGATGACGAGGAAGAGGGTCCAGCCGTAGAGAAAGCCGCTGAGCGGGCCGAACTCTTCGCGGAGGTAGACGTACTGGCCGCCGGCGTGGGGCATGGCCGCGGCGAGTTCGCCGTAGCCGAGAGCGGCGGTCATGGTGATGGCGGCCGAGACGAGCCAGACGACGAGCAGGAGACCGGCGGAGCCGACCTGGCGGGCGATGTCGGAGGAGACGATGAAGATGCCGGAGCCGATCATCGTGCCGACGACGAGGGCGGTGGAGTCGAACAGGCCCAGCCCTTTGACGAGGCCGGTTTTTACGTCTTCAGTAGTTGAAGCCATTCTTCGGTCCTGGCGCGCACGGCGCGCGGAGTGAGTTCGCCGGGAATGAGATCGGAGATGACCGCGACGGAGCCGGCGCCGGCCGCGACGGCTTCCAGGGCGTTGGCGCGAGTGATGCCGCCGATGGCAACGAGCGGGAGAGAAGTGAGACCACGGAGGCGGGCGAATTCGGCGGCTCCCAAGACGGGGCCGGGGTTGTGCTTTGAGGCGGTGGGAAAGAAGGGACCGAGGGCGAGGTAGTCCACGGGTTCAGCGGCGGCGGCGCGAAGTTGCGTTTCGTTGTGGGTGGACAGCCCGATGGGGGCGGCGGGTCCGAGGAGTTTGCGGGCAGCGGGGGCGGGAAGATCGTCCTGGCCGAGGTGGAGGGCGGCGCCGGCGAGGCGGGCGATGTCGACGCGGTCGTTGACGACGAAGAGCGCGCCGGCGCTTTCACAGAGGGCGGCCAGGCGGAGGGCCACGGCGAAATCGCCGCGGGTGTAAGGACTTTTGTGGCGGAGCTGGAGCAGGCGCGCTCCGGCGTCGAGGATGGCCTCGGCGAACGGCTCGACCGGGAAACCGCGCTCGGCGAGCAGTCCGGTGTCGACGAGCGGATACAAGCGTGGCAGGATCAATTCCGCTATGATACCGTTCCGGCGCGTGAGAAACGGGAACGGCGGAACGGTCAGGGGTTGGAGGCGCCCGGGCCGGAGAGGAGTTCTTCGCCCGAACCGGCGCGAACGAGTGCGGCGCGAAGCGCGTCGAGGGTGATTGGCTTGCTAAGAAAGTCGTTCATGCCGGCCTCCAGACACTCCGAGCGCGTGTGTTCGAAGGCGGACGCGGTGAGTGCGACGATCCAGGGTTGCTGGGCGGCGGGTAAGCAGGCGCGGATGCGCCGGGTTGCTTCGAGGCCGTCCATTTCGGGCATCTGCAGGTCCATGAGCACGACGTCGGTAGGAGCGTCGAGGACGGAGGCGAGAGCAAGCAGGCCGTTCTCCGCGGTGGTATAGGAATGGCCGAGCTTGGAGAGCAGATGGGCGGCGACCTTGCGGTTAATGGGGTTGTCCTCGGCGACGAGAACGCGCAAGGCGGAGCTGTTGAGGGCGGACGGAGCCGCCGCGGCTTGCTGTGGGACGGCCTCGGGGGGCGCCTCGGCGGGCGGGGCGTCCAGCAGGACGAAGAAGCGGAAGGTGGCGCCACCGCCGGGCGTGTTTGTGACGTCGATGCGGCCGCCCATGCGCTCGATCAG
>JAJYCN010000309.1 GCA_021778335.1 Acidobacteriota bacterium
GTTGCCTGGGCGGCGCGGGCGGTGGGGTCGAGTAAGTAACTTGTGCCGGTAGCGGGATCGTAGAGGAACACGAAGGGGGTCGCGGTTGGGGCCCGAGGGTTGGTGAAGCGGGGGGATTCGGCGCGGATGCGGCCGTGGCTGTCGCGGGCGGCGTGGAGAGTTGCCGTGAAGGTGGCGGAGTTAGTTTGCGTGACGACGTAGCCGGCGACGAACGGTTCGTTAGGGATGGATTCGATTCCGTTGATGGTGATGCTGGATGGCTGCTGGGCGCAGGCGAGTGAGAGCAGCGGGGAAAGTAGAAGGGCGAAAGAGCACGCTCGCATTCTTCGCGGCCTTGCGTTACTGCTGGGCCGGGATGCGCCGGACGACGTCGCCGGGTTGGGCGATGGTGTAGCCGGACGGGACTTCGAAGAGGGTGGCGGGCGGCTCGATGCGCTGGATGTTCGTCAGTTGGTAAGTGGTGTCGCCGAAGCGGGGGTCGGAGTGTTTGGTCATGACAGTGGTTTTCAGATCGGGGGAGTACCAGCTTTCGTCGGTGATGACTAGGGGCTGCTCATTGCCGACCTGGCCGGCGGGGATGGTGGTGGTGGTGCGGGTTCCTTCGGCCTGGACGCCTTCGAGGATCTGGGATCCGAGAGATTCAGCGTTGGACTGGTTGCGGCCGATGGCGGTGGGCGCGGGGACGGCCTGCGTGAAGAAGCCGGAGCGCGCGTCGGTGGTCGAGGGCGGCGGCGGGACGGGGAGCTTGCGGGCGGTGTGATCGGGTTCGAGGATGTAGGTGACCTGGCTGACGGGGTCATTGATGAAGACGATGGTGCGGGATTGGGCGTCAGGGGCGGCGCCGGGCGGGGTGGGGAGGGCGTCTTCGCGGCGGGTGCGTCCCTGGCTGTCGCGCGCGATGTGGGTGGTTGTGGTGGTGTTGATATGGTTGCCGTCGGCGAGGGCTTGCGAGCGGGTGGTGACGGCGTCGGCGGTGTAAGGCACGCCGGTGACGATGGATCCGCCGAGGCCGGGTGCACCGCTGCTGACGTAAAAGAACGAGGCAGCGCCTGCCGCGGCGGTGGTGATGACGCTGCCTCCGGAACCGCCGAGGACGGCGCGGGCTGGCGCGGGAGTGGGCGCCGGGGTTTGGGCGAGCGAAACCGCGGCGGGGAAAAGCATGGCGGCGAGCAGGGTGCGCATAGTGGGCTCTCCTTCTTATTACTTTAGGCCGGAACGGGCGCCAGGTATCGAGGGGAAAGTGGCGGTGAGGGCCATGTTATTTTTCGATGACGATTTGCTTGATTATGTCACTTGGGTTGACGATCTTGTCGTCCGGCGGTACCTGAAAGAGACTTGCGGGCGGCTCGATTCGCTGGATGTTAGTAAGTTCGTAAGTAGTTTCTCCGAAGCGGGGGTCGGACTGTTTCGTCATGACTACGGCCTGGAGATCGCTCGAGTACCAGCGCTCATACGTGATGACGATGGGCTGTTCGTTG
Source organism: Acidobacteriota bacterium (assembly GCA_021778335.1). Lineage (GTDB taxonomy): Bacteria > Acidobacteriota > Terriglobia > Bryobacterales > Bryobacteraceae > JAJYKC01. Next base: position 1,479 of record JAJYCN010000309.1, read on the forward strand.
CCGATCTTGCCGGCGGGGATGGTGGTGGTGGTGCGGGCGCCGTCGGCCTGGACGCCCTGGATGACCTGGGAACCGAGGGATTCGGTGTTGGTTGGGAAATCGGCGCCGCGATCGGGCAGGGCGCCGGGGACCTGAACGGACATGGCGATTGCCGCGTGGAATTCGGGCGGGGGTGGGCCATCGAGACGAGCTGAGGTCTGGGCCATAGCGGCGCCGCCGCCGGATGCGGGGCCGTCCTGAAACTGAATTACTTGGGGCCTGGGCATTTTGCGGGCGATGTGGCCGGGTTCGAGGACATAGTTGACCTGGGCGACGGGATCGTTGATGAAGACGAGCTTTTTCGAGGCGCCGGAGACACCGGGGAGGGTCTGCTCGCGGCGGGTTCGGCCCATGCTGTCGCGGGCGACCTCGGCGGTATCGGTGTTGGTGATGCGATTGCCGCCGGCGAGGGATTGCGTGCTGGTGGTTACGGCTTGGGCTGTGTAGGGCACGCCGGTTATGACTTTTCCGTCGAAGCCGAATCCGCCGGCGCGGAAGTAGATCTTCGTTGCGCCGGGGTTCGGGTGGGCGGAGATGACGACGCCGCTTTCGGCGCCTCCGTCCGGCGGCGGAGCGGGGACGGGGGATTGCGCGAGGCACAGGGCGACGGGAAGACCGAGGACGGCGAGGAACGTTCGCATGAGAGACTCTCCTTTTCGTTGGGGCAGGAATGGGGACCAGGGTTTCATGAGCGACCTATTTGGACCAGGCGCGGGGCCGCGGCACCAGGCGGGCGGCGCGCGCGGAGCCGTCTTCGGCGAAGAGGACGTCGGCCTGGACGTTTTCGAACCAGCGATCGGGGCTGACGGGGACGCCGGCTTCGGCGAGCGAGAGACCGGGGACAACGAGGCGGAAGACCTGGCCGTGTTCGATGGGCGCAGCGGCGGCGGGTCCGCGAAGGGCGTAGAAGGTGAGGCGCGAGGCGCGGGCGGCGCGGGCGGGCCGGCGCGTCCGAGGCGCGGTGGGCGATGACGCGAGAGCCGGCGCGGCGGGTGGGATGGCGAATCGGGTCAATGACGGCGCGGGCGGGGAGAGCGGACGACGGGCTGCGACGTAAAGCGCGAGACATGCGGCGAGGGCGGCGGCCGCGGCGCCCGTGGCCGAGAAGAGAATGCGAACCTTGGTCCGGCGTTGCTGGGAGGCGCGCGCGCGTTGCAACGTGTCGAGGATGCGAGCAGGGGAATCCGATGCTTCGGCGGAGCGGGCGATGTCGTCGCGCAGCGGGAGGAGCAGCGCGCGCCAGTATTTGTCTTGTTCGTTCATGAGGCGCACCCGATTTGGGATTTCAGTTTTGAGGCCACCAGGGCGCGCGCGCGGCTCAGGCGCGAGCGAACCGTGCCGACGGGGCAGCCGATGCGGCGGGCGGCCTCTTCGTAACTCAGTTCTTCAAGATCGCAGAGCACGAGCGCTTCGCGATAAAGCTCGGGGAGCGACAGCACGGCCTTGCGGAGAAGACCGGCGCGCTCGCCCGACACAAGCCCGTCCAAGGCGCCGGCGGCGGGCTCGACCTCTTCTTGGTCCAGCGTTGGGACGTACCTGCTTTCGCGTTCGGCGGCGCGGCGGACCCAGTTGCGCGCGATGCCGTGGAGAAACGCGTCGAGCGGGCCGCGGTCCGGTTTCCAGGCCGACGGTTGGCGGAGCAGGGAAAGGAAGACTTCCTGAACGATCTCGTCGGCCGAGGCGGCGCCGCCGGTCATGGCGCAGGCGAAGCGGAACAGGGCGGGACGGTGGCGGCGGTAGAGGGCGGTAAACGAGGCTTCGCAGCCGGCCTGGATTCGGCCCAGGAGTTCGGCGTCAGCGAGGCGATCGTGAGAGTTCATCGCGAGGTTGCGGCGTTCAGACTGTATTCGGCACGGGGCGCGAAAAGGTTCCGGGAAATTTCATTTCAGCCGGAGAGTGGCGATGGTGGCGCCCCAGCCTCCGGCTTCGAGCGGGGCGTCGGAGAAGGATTCGACGAAGGGCGTGGCGGCGAGGACGGCGCGGACCATTTCGCGCTGGACGCCGATGCCGCGGCCGTGGACGATGCGGATGGCGCGGAAGCCGTGGAGACGGGCCTGGTAGAGGAACTCCTCGGTGATGGCGCGGGCGTCGCGCGGGGGGACGGTGTGGAGGTCGAGGGTATCGGTGATGGGGAGGCGGACCGGTTCCGGGTCGATGAGGGGCGCTCCTGGTGGGTAGGGTAGCAGGGGGGACAGGAGACAGAAGCAAGAAGCAAGGAGCAAGAAGTGTGGAGCGGCGATAGTCTCCTCTTGATTATTGACAGGAAGGGGCGTATGATTCTTGTCAGTTATCGAGAGGAGAGATGAGTAAACCTTCGGACTTGGTGCAGGGGACGCTGGACCTGCTGGTGTTGAAGACGCTCGGCCTCGAGCCGATGCATGGGTGGGGGATTGCGCAGCGGATCCGGCAGACGTCGGGCGAGGTGCTGCAGGTGAACCAGGGGGCTCTGTATCCGGCGCTGCACCGGCTGGAGCAGAACGGCTGGATCCGGGCGAAGTGGGGGGAATCGGAGAACAACCGGCGGGCGCGGTTCTATAGCCTCACGCCGGCGGGGCGGAAATATCTGGAGCGCGAGGAGGCGAACTGGCGGCGGCTGTCGGCGGCGATCGGGCTGGTTCTGGAGAATTCGTGAGGGTGCGATGAGGTGGCATTACAGGGTGTGGCTGCGGCTGCGGACGATGTTCCGGCGCGGGCGGGTGGAGAGCGAGTTGGGGGAGGAGGTGCGGCTTCACATCGAGAGGATGACGGAAGAGAATGCGGCGCGGGGGATGAGCACGGAGGAGGCGCGGCGGGCGGCGCTGGTGGAGTTCGGCGGGGTGGAGCAGGTGAAGGAGGAGTGCCGGGATGCGCGGGGCGTGCGGTGGTTGGAGGAGGCCTGGCAGGATCTGCGGTTCGGGATGCGGCAACTGCGGCGCGCGCCGGGGTTCACGGTGGTGGCTCTCATCACGCTGACGCTGGGGATCGGAGCGACGACGGCGATCTTCAGCGTGTCGGAGGCGGTGCTGCTGCGGAGGCCGTACCGGGACGCGGGGCGGATCGTGGTTGTGCTCGAGCGGTTTCCACGGGTTCCGGGTTCGGCGTTTGTGTTGAGTCCGGAATTTCGGGCGTGGAAGGAGCGGAGCCGGAGCTTCGAGGAGATCGGAGCGTACGGGTTCGGGAGCGGGGCGAATCTGACCGGGATCGGTGAGCCGGTTCACGTGAGCGTGGGGAATGTGACGACAGGGTTTTTCGGCGTGTTCGGGATTCAGCCGGTTGCGGGAAGAGGATTCGTGGCGGCGGAGGCGAGGCAGGGCGCGGCGCCGGTGGCGATGTTGAGCGAGACGCTGTGGCGGAGCCGGTTTGGCGCGGACCCCAAGATTGTGGGGAGGACGATCCGGCTGGATAGTGAGGTGTATCAGGTTGTTGGCGTGGCGCCGGGGAACGTGGCGATGGCAACGGCGGATGTGTGGACTCCGCTTGCGCTCGATTCGCCGTTCTTTTCTCCGCACAATCCGGCCTGGACGATGCTGCAGGTGTGGGGACGGCTGAAGCGTGGCGCCACGGCGGCAGAGGCGAAGGCGGACCTGCAGGTTTTGACCGAGCAGTTGAACCGGGAGTATGGCGTGCAGTCGGCTCAGTTCCGGGCTGGCGTGCGGGTGGATGCGACGCCGCTGCACGAGTTTCTGGTGCTCGGATATGGGAAGCTGCTCGAGATTCTTCTGGCGGCGGTTGGGTGCCTGCTGCTGATTGCGTGCGCGAATGTGGCGAATCTGCTGCTCGAGCGGGGCGTGGTGCGCGCGGGCGAGACGGCGGTGCGGGCGGCGTTGGGCGCGGGGCGGTGGCGGTTGATCCGGCAGTCGCTGGCGGAGAGTTTGCTGCTGGCCGCGGGCGGAGGGGCGGCGGGCTGCGCGGCGGGGGTTTGGGCGACGCGGTTTTTGAGACAGCTTGTGCCGGAGTGGTTGACGGTGCATGTGGGGATGAACTGGACGGTGCTGTGGGCGTCGGCGGGGTTTGCCATTGCGGCGCTGCTGGTGTTCGGTGTGGCGCCGGCGATCGCTGGGGCGCGGCCTGAGGCGGGGGATGCGCTGCGGCATGCGGGGAACCATGCGACTGGCGGCAGGCGAAGATGGCAGAATTGGCTACCGGCGACGGAGGTTGCGCTGTCGCTGGTGCTGCTGATTGCGGCGGGCCTGCTGGTGCGAAGCTTTGTGCGGCTGAGCAATGTGCCGCTGGGCTTCGATCCGCACGGCGTGTATGTTGCGAGCGTCAACCGGCCGGTGACTCGGGGCACCGACCCGGCGAGGAGCATGGCGTTTGGCAACGCGGTGCTGGAGGGGATCCGCAGGCTGCCGGGTGTCGAGGCGGGCTGCCTGGCGACGCAGTATCCGCTGGGGATGCCGAACAACGCGGCGCTAGAGGTGGATGTGCGGGGAGCGGGAAAGGTGCGGTTCGTCAAGCCGGCGGTGGTGGCGTCGATCAGTCCGGATTGTTTTCGCGTGCTGCGAATTGCTTTTCAGGCGGGGCGAGGAATTTCGGATGCCGATGCGGCCACGGCTCCGAAGGTGGCGGTAGTGAGCGAAGCGTTTGCGCGAGAGGTTTTCCGTGGGCGGGGCGCGGTGGGGCAAGAGATCAGACTACCGGACGCCAACGCGACGGAGTGGACCGAAGTTGTAGGCGTGGTGGCGGATACACGGGGCATCCCACTCGGTGAGGAACCGGATCCGGCGGTGTTTACTCCGTTTGCGCAGCAGCCGTCGTTCCGGATGAGCTTTCTGGTGCGCGCGGCGGCGCCGGGCGAGTTGGCCGAGGCGGTTCGCAAGACGGTGCTGAGCGTGGACCGGAATCAGCCGCTTTCCGAGAGCCGGACGATGGACGAGTTGGTGGCGCGGCAGGTGGCGCCGCTGCGATTCCGGATGTTGCTGCTGGGGCTGTTTGCGGTGCTGGCGATGACGCTGGCGGCGGTGGGGGTTTACGGCGTGGTTTCGTACTCGTGCAGCCGGCGGGCGCGGGAGTTTGGGATACGTTCGGCGCTGGGCGCGGGGCGGCGGGAGATTCTCGGCCTGGTGCTGCGGCAGGCGGGTGGGATTGCGGCGGTTGGCGTGGCGGTCGGGCTGGCGGGGGCGTTTGGGGCGACGCGGCTGCTGAGTGGGTTCCTTTATGGGACCAAGCCGGACGATGCGGCGACGTTCTTCGTGGTTCCGGCGGGGTTGCTTGCCGTGGCGCTTCTGGCTGGGTATTTGCCGGCGCGGCGGGCGGTGAGGCTGGATCCGGCGCGGCTGCTGCGGGAGGAGTGATGAAAGGCCGGCGGGCGGGGGAGTTGACTTGCGGACGCTCTGGTACGATGAAAACGTCGGAATAGTTATTCCTTTGGAGGCGAATGAGTAAAGAAGATTGCATTGAAGTCACCGGCACCGTGGTGGAGAAGTTTCCCGCGGGCCAATTCAGCGTTCAGTTGGACCAAGACCGGCTGGTGC
>JAJYCN010000020.1 GCA_021778335.1 Acidobacteriota bacterium
GATGCGGTGAATGGCCGCCTGCGATACGCGGGGAAGTTCGCGGGTGATGACAGGATTCGACCGGATGTTTTCGGATTTAGGCAAGGAGGGAATATCCCATGTCAGGTAAGTTAATGCCGGCTAGCTTCATCGGCCTGGCTCTGCCCACTTTCCTGCTGCTGCTTCCGGGCAGCGGCATTGCTCAGACGTATAAATTTTTCCCGATTGACGCGTCGTGCAGCGACTGCGGCACGGTTGTGGAAACAGACGCGGAGGGAATCAACGCGGCCGGTGACATCGTCGGCGGTTACGTGGATGCCGAGGGGAATCAGCATGGCTACGTGCCGAGCCGGGGGCGGTTCATAAAGTTCGATGTTCCGGGCAAACTGGCGAACGCCGACGGCTTTCTGCCGACGTTTGTGAGAGGGATCAACTCGGCGGGAGATCTTGTTGGCAACTACTGGGCCCCGGTGAGGCCCGAGGCGCCAGAGGATTCGCCGCTATACTGCCCGAGTGAGGGTTCGCCTGCCTGCTTCAAGGCATTTGTCTACAGTCATGGAAAATTCTCAATGGTGGTGTTCCCCGGGCATCCGGGCGCGGTTGCGCAGCGCATTACACCGAACGGCAACATCTACGGCTGTCTTCACGACTTCGACACGCAAGCGTCCATGTTTGGCGCTGCGTGGAAGAAGGACGGCGCTACCAGCCTCGAAGCCAACGGCGGCGAACTGATTGACCCATCGCAGTCCGTCCCGTTTTCCATGAACGATGGAGCGACACCGGACGGGCACACGGTGGTTGGTTACTGGGTCGATGTGAATGCTGGACTCGAGCATGGGTACGTGGTGCACAACGGCGTATTCCAGTCTTATGACGTGCCGAACACCGTTGCTACGGATATCTGGGACATCAATGCCGGGGGAACATTCGTGGGGGTGTACTTAAGCGCCGACGGTGGGATTCACAGCTATGTGCAATTACCGGGTGGGTCCTATCCGATCACAGCCGATCCTCCGGATGCCGTATTGGCGGTTGGGAATGGCATCAATAGCGGCGGCGCGATCGTTGGACAGTATCTGGACAGCAACTATAACGTGCGCGGCTTTCTCGCGGCGCCGCAGAGCACCAACTAATCCGGGCGCGAGGCGTCGGTTCGCAGCCAGGCGGCGGCCGGACGCTACAAGGGTCCTTGTGGTGCGACGCGCGTTTCTTGTGGCGGACGATTGAAAGCCTATATCATTCGGCGTGCGAGTTAGGGGCCGAGGAGAGGCGGGCCTTTCTCGAGCGGGCGTGCGGCGGCGATGAAGCGCTGCGGCGCGAGGTGGAATCCCTGCTCGCCAATCACGACTTAGCGGCGGAGTTTCTGGAGACGCAGAGTCCGGATTCGGTCCGGGGCGAGGCGGAGACGGAGATTCCGGCGGGTACGCAGATTGGGCATTACACCGTTGTGGAGTTTTAGGGGGCGGGCGGGATGGGCGAGGTGTACAAGGCGCAGGATACGCGCCTGGAACGCCCGGTGGCGATCAAGTTTCTTCCACGAAGCCTGGGAGCGGACCGGACGGCGCTGAACCGTTTTCAGCGCGAGGCGCGGGCGGCTTCGGCGTTGAATCATCCGCGGGTGTGCACCATTTACGACGCCGGCGAGTATCAGGGGCGGCCGTTTCTGGTGATGGAACTTCTGGAAGGGAAGCCGCTGAAGGATCGCATCGACGGCAAGCCGGTGGAGTATTCCGAGCTTCTGGAGATAGCGGTGCAGGCGGCGGAGGGGCTGCAGGCGGCGCATGAGAAGGGGATTGTGCATCGCGACGTGAAGCCGGCGAACATTTTTCTTACCGTGGCGGGCGGGGTTAAGATTCTGGATTTCGGTTTGGCCCTGCGCGGATCGGAGCCGCGCGAGGCGACGGGCGCGGAGGCAACGCGGGCGAGCGAGAGCGGCGGGGCGACGGCGGAGGAGACGCGTACGCGGCCGGGGACGATCCAGGGGACGCTCAACTATCTATCGCCCGAGCAGGCGCGGTGCGAGGAAGTGGATGCGCGGCCGGACCTTTATTCGTTGGGACTGGTGCTGTACGAGATGGCGACGGGGCGGCCCGCTTTCCGCTGCGAGAGGCCGGCGGAGACGATCGACGCGATTGTGAACCGGGCGCCAGTGAGGCCGTCGCTATTGAGGCCGGTGACGGCGGGGCTGGAGCGGGCGATTTTGAAAGCGCTCGAGAAGAAGCGGGAGGCGCGATACCAATCGGCGGGCGAACTGATTGCGGATTTGCGACGGCTGCAAGGGGCGAAGCGGCGGCGGTTGCGAAACGTGGCGCTCGCGCTGGCGACCGGTCTGGCGGTGACGGGCGCCGTTGTTCTGGGGATCGTGCTGTTGCGGCGGGCTCCCGAGGCGGTGGTGGCGCCGGACCTGATTCAACGCCAGGTGACGACGAACTCGAGCGAGGACGCGGTGCACCGGACGGCAATCTCGCCGGACGGCAAGGAAGTGGCGTATGCGGATTTCGAAGGGGTGCACATACGCGCGGTGGACACGGGCGAGGTTCACGATTTTCCCGTGCCTCCGCAGTCGACACCGCGCACAACGCAGCGGGGCGCGGGCGTTGCGGGATTGGATTGCCGGCGCCCCGCGCTGTGCGCTCCGGACCTGTGTTTCCGGTGAGCGGCTGTGGCCTGGCTCCCGGGCGGGGCCGAGATTCTTTTCAGCGGACAAACGGCGCCGGGGGTGTATGGGGTCTGGAGTGTGGCCACGGCCAGCGGGGCAGTGAGAAAGCTGCAGGATTCGCGCGAAGAGGCGAGGCCATCACCCGATGGGAAGCGCATCGCGTTTATCCGGCGGGGCGAGATCTGGATGATGGGGGTGAAGGGCGGGGCGACGTCGCGGGTGTTGGGCGCGGGCCGGGGCGAGGCGGTGTCGCAGGTAGAGTGGTCGCCCGATGGGCGCTGGTTGACCTACATTCGCCGGGACGAAGAGCGGGGTGCGGGCGGTGCTGGAGGCGCGGCTTGCGGGAGGATCGGAGGCGAGAAGAATTTTCGACAGCCCGAGCCTTCAGACCTTTTGCTGGTTGTCTTCGGGCCGTCTGGTGCTGAACCTGTGGGAGTCGCCGGACGAGCCGACGTCGAACCTTTGGGAGATGGAAGTAGATCCGGGGAAGATGGAGCCTCGAGGCCGGCCGCTCCGGCTGACGAACTGGGCGGGGTTTGCGGTGGGGACGATGAGTGCGTCCGCCGATGGGCGGCGGCTTGCGGTTACGAAGCGGCTGGACCAGAGCGACATATTTATCGGCGAGTTGGCTGAAGGGCGCGGCGAGCCGATTCCCGCGCGGCGTTTCACGACGGACGAACGAATCGACTGGCCGGGCACGTGGAGCGCGGACAGTAAGTGGCTGCTGATCGAGTCCGAGCGGACGGGACACATGGGCATCTTCCGGCAGCGAGTGGACTCGGCGAATGCGGAGCCTGTGGTGGTGAACGGAGAGAACAACTGGAGTCCGGCGTTGAGTCCGGATGGCAAGTGGATTTTGTATGTGGTTTCGGAGCGGGCGGAGGCGCGGTTGATGCGAGTGCCGCTGGCGGGCGGGGCGGCGGAGCAGATTCTTGCGACGCGAGGCGCTCCGGCGTTTGTGCGGTCGAGCCGGGCGCCGAGCAGCCCGGCGGGTCCGCACGTATCGACGTTAGGCAATCCGGCGTTCCATTGTCCGGCGAAGCCCGGAGCGCCGTGCGTGGTGAGCGAAGCGGCGGGGAACGAGGTTGTGTTCAGTTCATTCGAGCCGGCGCCAGGGGCGAAGAGGACCGAGATTTTCCGTGCGGCTGTAGAGGACGCGAACGACGTATTTTGGGACCTTTCCCGGGACGGGACGCGGATCGCCTATAGCTACGTACACGACTACTCGCACATTCGTGTCCGCGATTTGAGGAGGCGGACGGAGCGGGAGATTTCGATTCCGCAGTGGCCCGAGCTGCAGAGCATCGGGTGGAGCGCGGACGGGACGGCGATTTTTGCGGCGGCGTTTGCGCCGAAGGGAAGTTCGGTGGTGAAGGTCACGCTGGACGGGAAGGCGAGGCTGTTGTATGGGAGCGGAGAACCGATTGAGATGCTGAAAGCGTCTCCGGACGGGCGGTATCTGGCGTTCGGGCAGATGTTGTCCAGTGTCAACGCGTGGCTGATCGAAGGAATTCCGAAGTAAGCGGGTTTAGCGGCTGGAGGGGACGGCGATCTGGGTGGTGCCCGTGAGCTGGGGCGAGGCGGCACGGGCGAGTTCGCGATGAAGCCAGGCCATGGCCATTTTCCAATCGCGCATGACGGTTTCGGGCGAGACATCGAGGACGGCGGCGGTTTCTTCGACTGTCAGCCCGCCGAAGAAACGCAGCTCGACGACGCGGCCTTTGCGGGGATCGATTTTCCATGGGGCGATGAGGGCGTCGTCGAGGGCGAGGACTTCGACGCCGCGCGCGCGTGTGCCGAGGAGGGTTTCTTCCAAGGGAAGGCGCCCGGCGCCCCCGCCACGTTTGGCGGATTGGTGCTTGCGCGCGTGATCGACGAGGATGTGGCGGATCATTTGCGCGCAGACGGCGAAGAAGTGGGAACGGTTCTCGCAGTGGAGTCCGCGCGCCTGGATGAGTTTGAGGTAGGCTTCATTGGCGAGGGCGGCGGATTCGAGGGTGTGATCCGGCGAGCGCCGCTTGAGGCGCCGGCGGGCGATGCGGCGGAGTTCGGGGTAGACGACGGGGATGAGGCGATGCAGTGCTTCGTCCTCGCCTCCGTGCCAAGCGGCGAGCCGACCGGTGATTTCTTCCGCGCGTTCCGTTGGCATGCCCCCGGGGGTGGTTCTAGCAGAGGCTATCGAGTGGGGTTCGGCACGCGGGTGGCTGGCCGGTTGAAGGGACGGTGATCGGCCGACCGAAGGAGGTGATGGCTCCGCCGGGTCGCTACATACTTGGTGCCGCCATTCGTCGATACGGTAGCTGTGGGAACTGATTCGGGGGCGAGGACGGTGTTTGGGCTGCAGTTCTCGGAATCAGGGATGAGCGAGGACACAGCCAATGTTTCAAAAGCTCATTTCAGCCGGACTGATCGGTTCGGCGATGTTGTTTGGAACGGCGAATGCGCCGGAACCTGCTTACCGGGCTCCAAGTGAGCCTGCATTCCGTTTCGTTAAGAAAAACTTTCGCGGGGCGAGGCGCACTCAGGTTCCGGGTATCGGCCTCAGCGGAGAGGTAGCGGGAATCCGTGACGATGCCTCACGGTCGCCGTGGGCGCGCGAACAAGCTTGCGCAACGGATTCCGTCCGGAGGGAGCCTTGCGGGGTGTGTTCAGGACGGGGATTTTATCGCCTCCGGGCGCTGGTTCGCGTGGTATCGCGAGGCGTGGACGGCGCTGGATGGAAGTCTGGCGGCTGGAATGAGAGCCTGGGAGAGGAACCCACGGGGCCTCAGCGCGGCGGGAGCGATTGTGAGGCGGCATCGGGACGCGGGGGTCGCGGATCTCCTCTGGAAGGCCAAAGCGGGAGGTGGGAGCTTCTCTGGTGGCCGTAGATGGCCGTGTTTCCGGGTGCGGCCGATGAGCGCAACAAAATTCGAGGGGTCATGACAGGATTCGGCCGCGGTTTACGGAATTAGAGCCAGGAGGAGTTGTCCATGTTGCATAAACAAACGCCGGCCGGTCTGAACGTCCTGGCGCTTCCCATTTTCCTGCTGCTGTTTCCCGGCAGCGGTCTCGCTCAGTCCTACACCTTTGTTGCGATTGACGTGCCTTGCAGCGCCTGCCCTGGCGGCATCGCACGGGCAACGACCGCACAAGGAATCAATCCCGCCGGCGACATTGTTGGATTTTACGTGGACGCTGTTGGCCGGACACATGGATACGTGTTAAGCGGGGGGCAGTTCACGACGATCGACGTTCCGGGAGCGCTGGCAGGCGTGGCCGGCGTATTGCCGACGGTTGCGAGAGGGATCAATCCAGCCGGAGACATTGTCGGCAACTACACGGCGCCGGTGAGCGCGGCACCGGAGGGCTCGCCGGATTTCTGCCCGGCGGCCGGGTCCATGGCCTGCATAAAGGGCTTTCTCTACAGCGGCGGGCAATTCTCGACCGTGCTGGTTCCAGGCCATCCGGGCGCGATCCCGCAGCGCATTACACCGGACGGCGATATTTACGGCTGCCTGCACGATTTCGATATGAGAGGTTCGATGTTTGGGTTCGGGCGCACCCGGTTCGGCTATATCAGCCTCACAGCAGGCGGCGGTGAACTGGCGGACGCCTCGAAGTCCGTTCCGGGTTCCATGAACGACGGGGCGACGCCGGATGGCCGCACGATTGTTGGCGGCTGGACAGACATGGCTACGGGACACGGGCACGGCTACGTCGTGCGGGACGGCGTCTTCCAGTCCTACGACGTGCCGGGCAGCACCGGCACCGACATCTGGGACATCAATGCGGGTGGGGTGTTCGTTGGGGTCTATCACTCCAGCCGAAACTACGGCTTTGTGCAACTCCCGGATGGCTCGGCCCCCATCACGATCAATCCTCCAAATTCCGTAAACGCCGCCGCCGGTGGCATCAATAGCGGCGGAGCCGTTGTGGGCCAGTACGTGGACGGCAGCGGCCACTTGCACGGCTATCTCGCGACGCCACCGAGCACCGAATAATCCTGGACGCGAGGAGTTAGTTCGCGCCCGGACGGCGGCCGCGCGGCCAAGGGGCCGGATGTCCTGCCGCGACATTCGTTTCCGTGCCCCTTGAGGCCGGCGGCCGCCGGTTGTAGACTTTCTAACGGGTGAAAGGGGCCGGACGCTCTCATGTTGGCGGAGCGGTGGCGGACGATTGAAAGCCTGTATCATGCCGCTTGTGAGTTAGGGACGGAGGAGCGGCGGGAGTTTCTCGACAGCGCGTGCCGCAACGATGAAGCGCTGCGGCACGAGGTGGAATCCCTGCTCGCGAACCGGGCCTTAGCCGCGGGGTTCCTGGAGACGCAGAGTCCGGAACCGGTTGGGCGCGACGCCGAGACGGAGATTCCCGCGGGCACGCGGATTGGGCCGTACACGGTTTTGGAGTTTCTGCGGGCGGGCGGGATGGGCGAGGTGTACAGGGCCCTGGATACGCGCCTGGAACGCCCGGTGGCCATCAAGTTTATTCCGCGAAGTCTTGGGGCGGACCGGCTGGCGCTGAACCGTTTCCACCGCGAGGCGCGCGCGGCTTCGGCGCTGAATCATCCGCGGGTGTGTACCATTTACGACGCCGGCGAGTATCAGGGGCGGCCATTTCTGGTGATGGAACTTCTGGAAGGGAAGCCGCTGAAGGATCGCATCGACGGCAAACCGATGGAGTATTCCGAGCTTTTGGAGATTGCGATGCAGACGGCGGAGGGGCTGCAGGCGGCGCATGCAAAGGGGATTGTGCATCGCGACGTGAAGCCGGCGAACATTTTCCTCACGGCCGCGGGCGGGGTGAAGATTCTGGATTTTGGTTTAGCGGTGCGCGGATCGGAGCCGCGCGAGGCGGCGGGCACGAAGGCGGCGTGGGTGAGCGAGGACCGGAGCGCGATAGCGGAGGAGACGCTGACGCGGCCGGGGACGATTACGGGGACGCTGGGGTATCTTTCGCCCGAGCAGGCGCGGTGCGAGGAGGTGGATGAGCGGTCGGACATCTATTCGTTCGGACTGGTGCTATACGAGATGGCGACGGGGCGGCCCGCGTTCCGCCGCGAGAGGCCGGCGGAGACGATCGACGCGATTGTGAACCGTCCGCCGGTGAGGCCATCGCAATTGAGCGCGGTGCCCGCGGGGCTGGAGCGGGTGATTTTGAAAGCGATCGAGAAGAAACGCGAGGCGCGATACCAATCGGCGGGCGAGTTGATGGTGGATTTGCGCCGGCTTCAACAGGCGAAGCGGCGGCGGCTGAGGACGGCGGGAGTGGGGCTGGCGATCGTGGCGGCCGTGGCGGGCGCGAGTGTTATCGGGATTGTGCTGTTGCGGCGGGCTCCGGACGTGGGGGTAGTGCCGAACCTGATCCAACGGCAGGTGACGACGAACCCGAGCGAGGACTCGGTGCACCGGACGGCGATCTCAGCCGACGGGAAGGAAGTGGCGTATGCGGATTTCGAAGGGGTGCACATACGCGCGATCGATACGGGCGAGGTTCGCGATTATGCGACGCCGCCGAACCTCTGTTTCCGGTGAGCGGATGTGACGTGGCTCCCGGGCGGCGCCGAAATTCTTTTCAGCGGTCAGGCAGCGCCGGGGGTACATGGGATCTGGAGTCTGGACACAGTTGGCGGGCAGGTTCGAACGCTGCAGGGTTCAGGACGAGGGGCGGCGGCCTCGCCCGACGGTAAGCGTATTGCGTTTATCCGGCAGCAGGAGATCTGGACGATGGGGGCAAACGGCGAGGCGGCGGCGCGGGTGTTTCGCGCCCAGCCCGGCGAGGTGGTGTCGCAGGTCGCGTGGTCGCCGGATGGGCGCTGGCTAACGTACATTCGCAGGGCTGACAGGCGCAATGAGGTGGTGGCCGAGGCTCGACTTCCTGGAGGATCGGAGGCAAGGAGAATCTTCGACGGCCCGAACCTTCAAGGTTTCTGCTGGCTGACTTCCGGCCATTTAGTGCTGAACCTGTGGGAGGCGCCAGACGAGCCCACGTCGAACCTTTGGGAGATCGATGTAGACTCCAACAGGATGCAACCTCTGGACCGGCCGCGCCGGCTGACGAACTGGGCCGGGTTCTCGGTGGGGTCGATGAGCGCATCGGCAGACGGACGCCGGCTTGCAATTGCGAAACGGCTTGACCAGAGCGATGTTTTTGCCGGCGAGCTAGCGGAGAATGACAGCAAGTTGATTCATCCACGGCGTCTCACGGCCGACGAGCGAATAGACTGGCCTGGTTCGTGGAGCGCCGACAGCAGGTGGCTGTTATTCGAGTCTGAGCGGACGGGACGCATGGGCATATTCCGGCAGCGCGTCGATTCGTCGAATGCGGAGCCGGTGGTGGTGAACGGGGAGAACAACTGGAGCCCGGCTTTCAGTCCCGATGGTAAGTGGCTTTTGTATCTAGTTTCACAGCCGTCTGAAACGCGGTTGATGCGAGTTCCGGTGGCGGGCGGGGCGGCCGATCTCATTCTGTCGAGCAATGGTCCGCCGGCTTTCATCCGCGCGAGGAGGACATCGGCGACCGCGGGAGCCACGCATGCGACGACGGCGGGCAATCCGGCATTCCGATGCGCGGCAAGACCGGATGCCCCGTGTGTTCTTAGCGAAGAAGCGGGGAGCGAGCTTGTGTTCAGTTCATTCGAGCCGGCGCCGGGGGCGAAGAGGACGGAGATTTTCCGTATGGCGACGGAGAACGCGAGCGACTTGTTTTGGGACCTGTCCGGGGATGGGAGGCAACTCGCCTATGGAAGTAAAAGCGACTACTCGCGCATTAGAATCCGCGACCTGGCGAAGCAGACTGTCCGGGAGATTTCGATTCCGCAGTGGCCTGAGCTGCGGAGCGTTGGCTGGTCCACGGATGGGAAGAGCCTTTTTGTGGCGGATTGGCGACCCCAAGGAAGCTCGCTTCTTAACGTCACGCTGGATGGGCGGGCGACGCTGCTATACAAGGGGGCTGAACCGGTCGAATTGCTGAGAGCTTCGCCGGACGGGCGGTATCTGGCGTTCGGGCAAGTCGTGTCCGGCGTCAACGTTTGGCTCATCGAAGGAGTTCCCCACTAAGTAAGACTGGTGTTAGCGGTGGGAGTCAGGGCCTCGACGGGACGGCGATCTGGATGGAGCCTGTGGTCTGGGGCGAGCCGGTGCGAGCGAGTTCGCGATGAAGCCACACCTTAGCCATTTTCCAGTCGCGGGTAACGGTTTCCGGCGAAACCTCCAGGACGCCGGCGGTTTCTTCGACTGTCAGCCCGCCGAAGAAACGCAACTCGACGACGCGGCTCTTACGGGGATCGATTTTCGATAACGCGATGAGGGCGTCGTCGAGGGCCAGGACTTGGACTCCGCGGGCTCTGGTGCCGAGGACGGTCTCTTCCAAGGGAAGTTGACCTGCGCCTCCGCCGCGCTTCGCGGATTGATGTTTGCGCGCGTGATCCACCAGTATGCGGCGGATCATCTGCGCGCAGACGGCGAAGAAGTGGGAACGGTTCTCACAGTGCAGGCCCCGCGCCTGGATCAGCTTCAGATACGCCTCGTTCGCCAGAGCCGCGGATTCGAAGGTAAGATCGGGCGACTGCCGTTTAAGGTGCTGCCGGGCGATCCGCCGGAGTTCCGGGTAGACGACGGGGATCAGGCGACGCAAGGCTTCTTCGTCGCCTCCGCTCCAGGCGGCGAGCAGACCGGTGATTTCTTCCGCGCCTTCCGGTGGCATGCCCCCGGGGTGATTCTAGCAAAGGCTATCGAGTGGGTTCAGCAGGCGGGCGGGGGCGAGGAAAGACCGCTCCCTCGCGGCCGCGGCTCGGTAGCGCAGTCGCCCGATGGGATGATGTGGGCCGGTGTCGCCCGGGGGGTGGGATCAGGCGGGTCGGAATTACGCGGGGTGCGTTGAAAGCCGTGATCACCCATCGCGAGAGTAACCGACTTTCATCGCCTTCGGCGCGGCGGCGCGTGAGCACTCCCTCGCGGTCGAGGTAACGGTCAAACATCCGATCTCGCGCGCGTTTTCGCGGCAGCCCCGGCCCGGCGGTGATAAGATAGCTGTTTTTCCGCGATATTTCTTACTCGAGGTTCCCGTGCCCCTCCAACGCCGTAAGTTTCTTCAAGTAGCAGCCGCCGTGCCCGCTGCCCCCGCGCTTCTCGCGCAGCAAAGCGCACCCGCGCCACCCGCGCCTTCCGCCGCCGATGTCCAAACCCTCGCTACCACGACGCCCGACGCCGCCGCGTGCACAACTGTTCCCGGCTTCTTCACCGATCCGCAACTCGCCGCCTTACGCCGTCTCTGCGACTTACTCCTGCCCTCGGTAAACGGCCTCCCCGGCGCCTTGGATGCGAAAGTTCCCGAGTTTCTTGATTTCCTTATCGGAGTTTCCCCCGCGCCCCGCCAGCAACTCTACCGCCAGGGCCTCGACCTGCTCAACGCAATCTCGAGCGAGCGCTTCGCCAAACTCTTCGTCGCTCTCGACCCTTCCCAAACCGATCAGATCCTCGGTCCGCTTCGCGCCCCCTGGACTTACGATCCCCCGTCCGACCCCCTCGCCAATTTCCTGCGCGAAGCCAAGGCCGACATACGCACGGCCACCGAATCCTCACGCGAGCGCGCCGACTCCGCTCCTTCCGGCGGCCGCCGTCCGCGCGGCATCGGCCTCTACTGGCTTCCTATCGACCCGCTCGTCTAACCCGGGCGGCATAACTTATCGCCAACCGCCCAATCCTACCGGAAGAATGAAAGGTTTCACACTAAGTCAATGGCTGAAACAAAGTACGACGTAGTTATCGTTGGCTCCGGCGCCTCGGGCGGCATGGCCGCCTATGTCCTCGCCCGCAAAGGCATCAAGTGCCTGATGCTCGACGCCGGCCCCGCGCCCGACCTCACGCGCGACCGCACCCTCAAGGCCGTCTACGATCTCCCCTACCGCGGCTTCCGCAAACCCGGCATTCTTCCTCACGTCCTCCAGGCCAACGCCTTCAACTCCAACGTCTGGGCCGACGAAACCCAAAATCCCTACACTTACGACGGCGACGACCAGTTCAACTGGGTCCGCGTCCGCCTGGTGGGCGGCAAGAGCCTCTTCTGGGCGCGCATGTCGTTCCGGCTCAGCGACTACGAATTCAAAGCGCGGGACCACGACGGCTACGGGGAAAACTGGCCGATCTCTTACTCCGACCTCGCCCCTTACTACGACAAAGTGGAGCCGATCTTCCGCGTCGCGGGCCGCAAGGAAGGCTGGAAGCAACTCCCCGACGGCGTCTTCCTCGAAGACAACTCGCCCGACTCCGTCTGCGTCCAGCAGTTCAAGACCGCCGCGAATCAAGCCGGCATCCCGGTTACTAAGATGCGCCGAGCCACCGGCCAGGGTATGTTAGCCAGCAGCTTCAACTTACTTCTGCCCGACGCGCTGGCAAGCGGCAATCTTACTCTCGTTTCCAACGCCGTCGCCCGCGAAGTTACTGTCGACAAAAACACCGGCCTCGCCAACGGCGTAAATTTCATCGACCGCCATTCCCGCCGCGAGATCCACGCCTCCGGCCGCGCCGTCGTCCTCGGCGCTTCGTGCCTGGAGAGCACCCGTCTGCTGCTGAACTCCGGCTTAGCGAATTCCAGCGGCGCCCTCGGCCACTATCTTTTCGATCAGTTCTACATCACCCGCACCGTTGACGCCATCATGCCGGCGGCCTGCGGCGGCAAGGCCAACCGCCACTTGATCGGCGGCGGCGGTTATTGTCCTCGATTCCGCAACCTCGACACCAAGGCGAAAAACTTCATCCGCGGATACGCGCTCGACTTCGGCTCCGGCGGCACACCCGACCCCGCCGTGATCCCCGAATACGGCGCGGCCCTCGAATCCAAACTCGACTACTACCGCGGCGCGGGTTTCTCCGTCACCACCATGGGCGAAGTGCTGCCGCGCTTTGAAAACTTCGTCACCATCGACCGCAATACTTCCGACGCCTGGGGCATTCCCGCCCTCCACTTCTCCGCCCGCTACTCCGACAACGAGTTCAACATGGCCGCCGATGCGGTTTCCACGCTCAACGAGGTCTGCCACAACGCCGGCTTCGAGGTGCTCGCCAAGCACGACAAAATGTTCCCGCCCGGCTACAGCATCCACGAACTCGGCACCTGCCGCATGGGCGACGATCCGAAAACCAGCGTCCTGAATAAGTGGAACCAAAGCCACGACGTCAAAAACCTCTTTGTCGTCGACGGGAGCAGTTTCGTCACCGGCGGCTCGCAGAACCCGACGATGACCATCCTCTCGCTCTCGATGCGCGCCTCCGAGTACCTCGCTGAAAGCCTCCGCAAGGGCGACCTGTGACGGCGCGCCTCGCCCTATCGCTCGCCTTCGCCGCCTGCGCCCTTGCGCAAACGCCTCCGCCCGCGCAGCCCATCCCCTTCAGCCACAAACAGCACGCCGGCACGCTGAAACTCGCTTGTAAGATGTGCCATCAGGCTGCCGGCGCCGGCGAGCGTATGGCCTACCCCGCCACTTCCACCTGCATGCAATGCCACTCCGCCATCGCCGCCGATAAGCCGGACATCCAGAAACTCGCCGCCTTTGCCAAAGACCAGAAACCTGTCCCCTGGGCGCCCGTCTACCGCATCCCGTCCTACGTCGACTTCAGCCACAAAACCCACCTCGCCGCCGGCGCCGAATGCGAGAACTGCCACGGACCCGTCGCAACGCGCGACGTCCTATCGCGTGAAGGCGACATCTCCATGGGCGGATGCATGAACTGCCACCGCCAGCGCAAGGTCAGCATCGACTGCACGTTTTGCCACGAAGACATGCAGCAGGAACAATAAGACGCCCGCGGCCCGGTCGCAGCGGTCGAGCCCTACCGGGGCGCCATGCGGCTCAGCTTATAGCTGAGCTCGGCTGCCAAAACCTCGTCGCGGATCCTGCCGAAATGCTGGACCAACCGGATCGAACCCTCGCCGTCCACGATCAACATTTGGCTCATCAGTTTGTCCGCCGGTAGCAGCCCTTCGGCGTACTTCTTGCCAGGCAGAACCGGGAAGGTATAACCGTGCTGCTTCAAGAAGGCTGCCAGCTTGCTCTGGTCCTCGTCGACACTGAGCGTCACGACCTGTACATCCTGGCGTCCCTTCGTCGAGTTGAAAGCCGACTGAATCGCAGACAGCGCCATCCAGCAAGGCGCGCACCACGAAGCCCAAACGTACACGAGTGTGGCTTTGCCCCGGAAATCCGTGCCCGTCCGCGTCCGGCCGCCCATGTCTTCCAAACGCATTTCAGGGAGCTTGTAGTCGACCGCAATCCACGGCTCGAACGGCATCCCCCAAAACCCCTTCGGCACACCGGCCGGCAGCGGCGGAACCGCGGAAAGCGCGGACCAGCCGGCACTGGTCCCACCCAGCCGGTCCCACAACTCGCGCGTGTGCTGAACCGGACCGTCGTACTCACGGCGGTAATAGGGATTGGCGATCACCTCCCGATAGAAAGCGACCGCATCAGCGGGCCTCGCCTCCGCCTCGGCCAGTTGACCGGAGAGCAGGAAGTATTTCGCGCCGTAGTCGGGGTAGGTCTCCAGAGGGTCGTCGTCGAAGTACCGTTTGAAGTCCCCCTCAAGCCATCCGTGCAAGCGATCGATCGTCTTTCCCGCGTCGCTGAATTCTTTCAATTGAATCTGCGCGGACGCAAGCGTGCATCGCAGGCCGAACGGTCTGGCGCTCGACTCGGCTCGCTCCAGAAGTTCGTTCAGGGTGGCGTCGGGTGGTAAAGCGGGGTGTGGTTGAGAGTCCAGCCAGGCGATTTCGGAAGCCGCCAGGGACTCACCATCCTTCACGTTTACTCCGGCGGTCACCCAATCGTATGCCGCCAGTGCGGCGAAGGCGTGCGGCGGGTTTAAGCGAATCAGATTCTCGTCAACCTGCTTCCACAATTCACTGTCCCGCGAACGAGTGTCAATTACCGCCGCCCGCCGCTGGTCCCACGCGATCCGGCTATCCGGCCACTTCTTCACCCACTCGGCGGATACCTCGAATAGCGACTTTTCCCTCGCGTCCCAGCCGTCTGTTCGGTGGCTTTGATCCCACGCTTGATATGCCGCAAAGGCGGGATCGTTCTGCGCCTCGAGAACAATCCCAAGGAAGATGAGCACAAGGACAGCTTTCATCGGAGCCTCCTGCCCTTTCTTGACGCCGGCGCTCACGGAAACGTGGAGCGAATCCGCCTACCTGTCCACAAAATAGTTCCGCGTCCCACATGCCGGACACGCATAGCGCGCCGGTCCGAACCACCGGCGCTCGACCGCTCCCCGGGCCTCCAGCCAGGCCTCCGGGTGCCCGCTCCCGCACCGGATGCAAACATTTTTGGCCGCTTCTGTTTCGGGCGCGCCCTCCGGGAACTCTCCGAAATAATACGCCCACCCGTAGACGCTCCACCGCGTGCCCAGCGCCGCATCCAACTTCCGCAGAAGCCATGTGCCTGCCCGCAGCAGAGCCTCGCTCCCGTTGCCCACCAGCAGGAGGCGCCGCGGCGCCCGGGTCCGGAAATTCTTGCGGTTCAAGAACGAAAACGAAGCGTACAGCAGCCGGGTCGCCGCCGGCTTCCCTGCTCCGAACAGCCGCGGCACATCCCCGGCGCGCGTGAACGCATTCAGGTGCCCGCCGCCGCGCCCCAGCCACCGGTAGACGCGGTCCGCCAAAGTAGAAGCGTCCGGTACGGCGATATACAGATACCCGTCCGGGCGCAGCACCCGCCGCATTTCGCCCACCGCGCCGGCTAAATCCGCAATGTGTTCCAGGCTGTGGTTCGACACGATCGCGTCGAACGAAGTATCGAGAAAGGGAAGCCGCGCCGCATCCGCGAGCACGAAATTGCCGGGCGCCGTTCCCGGCCTCTCGGCGTCCACGCGGATCACCCGCGCCCGCGTTGCGCCGGGCGGGAAACTACCCGCTCCGGAGCCCAGGTCGAGCACGCGGGCACGCTCGTCGAGCCGGCTCAGGATCTCATGCACGGCGCCCGTACTTTCCTAAAGCAGTTCGTTCCGCCCCTCGCGCTCGAGCCGCTTCACGAGGTTGGAAACCTCCTGCGCGCGGTCCCGCGAGGCGATCAGCAGGGCGTCCGGCGTATCCACCACGATCAAATCCCGCACGCCCAGCAGGGCCACCAGCTTGCCCTGCGCTTCCACATAATTCCCCGCGCTTGCTTCAAACATGGCGCCGGTTTCGCGTGTGGCATTTCCGTCCGCGTCCTTGGGCAGCAGTTTATACGCCGCGTCCCAGCTTCCCACGTCGTTCCACCCGATGTCCCCCGCCGGAATCCCCGTGATGTTCCTGGCGTGCTCCAGCACGGCGTAGTCGATGCTGATGCTCTGGCACAGCGGAAACGTCTTCCGCAGCGCTTCCGCGAACCTCTTCGACCCCACCGGCGGCAGAGCCTCGAGCAGGGCCGCGGTGGCCGGCTGAAACTTGCGCATCGCCTCCATCACCACCGAGGCCTTCCAAAAGAACATCCCCGCGTTCCAGTAAAAATGTCCCGCCTTCACGAACCGCCGGGCCAGCGCCGCGTCCGGCTTTTCGCGGAACCGCCGGACGGGCACGGCCTCCGGCGCTTCGCCGGCTTCGGTCCCCTTGGGAAACTCGATATACCCGTACCCCGTCTCCGCCCACCGCGGCTTGATCCCGATGACCGCGATGTTCCCCTTCGCCGCCTCCGCGAACGCCGCCGGCAGCAGCTTCCGGTACGCCGCCGGCTGCGATATCACCTGGTCCGCCGGAAAAACGCCGAACAGCGCTCCGGGGTCGATGGTCTCGATGATCCGCGCCGCCAGCCCGATGCACGGCGCCGTATTGCGGGGCGCAGGTTCCGCCAGAATCTGCCCCGCGGGCACCTCCGGCAACTGGCGCACAATCTCCTTACGCAGCACTTCGCTCGTGATGATCCACAGCCGCTGGGGCGGAATCACCGGCTTCAGGCGGTCCACGGTCTCCTGAATCAGGGAACGCTCGCTCAGAAACCGCAGGACCTGCTTGGCGTAGGCGGCCCGGCTCCGCGGCCAGAACCGCGTCCCGCGCCCACCGGCAAGAATCAGGCCATACCGAGGCGGTTGCTTCATGTGAAATAAGTGGGCGGCCTATTGCAGCGGATAGCCCTGGATCAGGTTCAGCGTCCGGCTCCAGCGCGTCTTGGTGAAGAAGTGCTCGCCCAGGTCGATGAAGTGATGCACGGTGTAGTCTTCCAGGTCCGCGGTCGGCGCGTCGTACGACCACAGAATGATCGCCGGCTTTCCGATGATGTTCTCGCGCGGCACGAGTCCCCAGTAGCGGCTGTCGAGCGAATTGTCGCGATTGTCGCCCATGGCGAAATAATTCCCCGGCGGCACCACGAGTTCGCCGTTCACCACGTCGTGCTCGAGCATCTGCTCGGCGCGATCGCTCATCCGCTCGTCGCCGGCCGGCTCGAACGGAGCCGCCGGAAAATTGTCGCGGTACGGATCGGGAAACGGGAAGATGTGGATCACATACGGCTCCCTCACCGCGTGGCCGTTCAAGATCAGTTGCCGGTTCTCGAGCTTGATATGATCCCCGGGCACGCCGATCACCCGCTTCACGTAGTTTTCCTGCAGCAGCGTCGGATGCCGGAAGACGATGATGTCGCCGCGCTTAACGTTCTGGTAGGGGAGCAGGTACTTCGATACCGGCCCCGACGGCGAATAGGCCAGACGGTCCACGATCAGGTGATCCCCCGTGAGCAGCGTGTTGTGCATGGACGACGTTGGGATCGCCATCACCTGCGCCACCAGCGAGGTGCCGAAAATCAATATCAGGATGGTCACCGTCCATTCGGCGACAAATGAGCGCGGCGGCTCGGCCGGCTTCGCGTTCTGCTCGGCGTTCGCGTTCGGCGCGGGTTCAGTTTTTGTCCGTGTAGCCATGTAGCAGTAGGAAAGTCCGGCTCCAGCGAGTCTTAGTGAAAAAATGCGTTGCGAGGTCCGCTACGTGTCCCAACTCCGATCCCGTCCCGGCAAGGTCCGCCGTCGGCGCGTCGTAGGACCAGTAGACCATCAGCGGCTTGCCGATGATGTAATCCCGCGGCACGAATCCCCAGTACCGGCTGTCGAGCGAATAATCGCGGTTGTCGCCCATGGCGAAGTAACTGTCCGGGGGCACGACGATCTCCCCGTTGACCTGGTTGTTCTGCAGCATCGCCATGCCGCGCGGGTCCAGATGCAGGTCCGGATCGCTGGGGAAATTATCCCGGTAGCTATCGATGTAATTCGTCTTGTGCACCACATACGGCTCGTTCAGCTTCACGCCGTTGCGGTAAACCACTTTGTCCACCACTTTGATTCTGTCCCCCGGCAGGCCGATCACCCGCTTCACAAAGGTCTGTTGCGGGTCCACCGGATAGCGGAACACAATAATGTCGCCGTGCTTGGGCTCCTCGAACGGCAGCAGATGTTTGCTGATCCCACCCGCCGGGGAGTACGTCAGCTTGTCCACCAGCAGATGGTCGCCAATAAGAAGATTGTCCTCCATCGATCCGGTCGGAATCACAAAGGCCTGCACCAGCGTCGTTGTCCCGAACAGCAGCAGCAGAATCGTAATGGTCCACTCCGCGACCGCCCCGCGTCCTGGCTCTGGCGTTACCGCGGGGGGAGGCGGTTCGGGAGCCGGCGGCTCTTGCACGACGGGGTTCAAAGCACCGGGGTCGGGAGTCATGACTGCGAAATTCCAGTGTAACAGTCTCTATGCTCCACCCCCTTTCGTCCGGCGCCGTGGTTCCATGGAATGAGTGCGCGAAACCATCGCCCATATTGAATCCCGCACCTCCCAACGCCCCCGCCTCGCCGTGGTCCTCGGCAGCGGCCTCACGGGCTTCCTTTCTTCGGTAGAAAATCCCCAGGAAATCCCTTACAGCGAAATCCCAGGCTGGCCCGAGTCCACCGTTCCCGGCCACGCGGGCAAACTCGTCTTCGGCACGCTCGGCGCCACGCCCGTCGCGATCCTCGCCGGACGCAGCCACCTTTATGAAGGCCACGACGCCAAGCGGGTCACGCTCGGCGTCCGCGTTCTGGCCGCCCTGGGCGTCAAAACGCTCATCCTCACCAACGCCGCCGGCGCCATCCGCGAGGACTTCACGCCCGGCGAACTCGTCGCTCTCTCCGACCACGTCAACCTCCAGGGCACGAGTCCCTTGATCGGCCCCAACGACGATTCCCTCGGTCCCCGCTTCCCCGACATGACGGATGTGTACTCGGTCCGCCTCCGAACGCTGGCGCGAGACGCCGCGGCCCAACTCGGCTTCGCTCTCCGCGAAGGCGTTTACGCCGCCATGCTCGGACCCAGCTACGAGACCCCCGCCGAAATCCGCTTTCTCCGCGCGATCGGCTGCGACCTTGTAGGCATGTCGACCGTGCCCGAAGCGATCGCCGGCCGCCACGCCGGTCTGGAAATTCTCGCCATCTCCTGCGTCACCAACTGGGCCGCCGGGGTCAAACCCGGCGCCATCCACCACGCCGAAGTTCTGGAACGCGGCAGGGCCGCCGCCGGCCGCCTGGGTGATCTTTTGAAACTCGTCGTTGGAAGCCTTGCCGGACCGGAGCCCATTCATGGATGAACTCTTGCAAGCCGCGCTCGCCGCCCGCGAAAACGCTTACGCGCCGTTTTCCCACTTCCGGGTCGGCGCCGCGGTTGAAGACGAGAACGGGCGCATTTTTACGGGGTGCAATGTTGAAAACGCAACGTACGGCCTCACCGTTTGCGCCGAACGGGTCGCCGTCTTCAAAGGAATCTCCGAAGGCGCCCGCCGCTTCCGCCGCATCGCCGTCGCCGCGGCCCCCAAACTCGCCACCCCCTGCGGCGCCTGCCGGCAGATCCTTTGGGAATTCGGCGGCGATATGGAGGTCATTCTCGTCAACCCGGCCGGGGAAACTCTCACCCTCCGCATGGCCGAACTGCTTCCGCGAGCCTTCGATGCGTCGAATCTGGATTAGCCTTCTCCTGCTCGCCGGCGCGCGCGCGGAATCCGTGGACGCCATCTGGACCGCCCGCTGGGTCGTGACCGAAAATGCGAATCGCGACCTCATCGAGAACGGCGCGGTCGCCATCGCCAAGGGAGGAATCGTCGCCGTGGGCCCGCGCGCCGAGATCACCCGCCGGTACCAGGCCCGCCAGACCTTCTCCCGCCCCGAGGCGATCCTGATGCCCGGCCTCATCAACGCCCACACTCACGCCGCCATGTCGCTGCTGCGCGGCATCGCGGACGACGTCAAGCTGGAGGACTGGCTTTCGCGCTTTATTTTCCCGGCCGAAGCGAAAAACGTTTCTCCCGATTTTGTTTATTGGGGCACGCGCCTGGCCTGCCTGGAAATGATGCGGGACGGCGTGACCACCCTGGTTGACATGTACTACTTCGAGGACCGCGCGGCCGACGCCGTCAAGCAAGCCGGACTGCGCGGCGTCATGGGCGAAACCATCATCGGCATGAAGTCCCCCGACTCGGCCACGCCCTCCGATGCCCTCCGCTTCACCGAACGCTTCATCGAGCGCTTCCGCAACGACGCGCTCGTCACGCCGGCCGTCGCCCCTCACGCCCTCTACACGAACACACCGGAGAGTCTTCGCGGCTCGCGCGCGCTGGCCAACCGGTACCGCGTCCCGTTGGTCATCCACCTTGCTGAAACCCGTACCGAAGACCAGACATCCCGCGCTAAATACGGCCTCTCGCCCGCCCGCTATCTCGACTCTCTCGGCATCTGGAACGGTTGGAGCATTGCCGCGCACGGCGTCTGGCTCGACGCGGCCGACCGGAGCCTGCTGAAGGTCCGGGGCGCCGGCATCGTCCACTGCCCTTCGAGCAACATGAAACTCGCCAGCGGCATCGCGCCCGTCACCGCCATGCTCGCCGAAGGGATGAACGCCGGACTCGGCACGGACGGCCCCGCCGGGAGCAACAACGATTTCGATCTGATGGAAGAAATGAACCTCGCCGCGGATCTGCAGAAGGTCGCGACCGGCGACCCCCGCAGCCTCCCCGCCGCGCAAGCCGTCGACATGGCCACGATCCTCGGCGCCAAAGCCATCGGCATGGATCGGCAAATCGGATCGCTCGAGCCGGGCAAACGAGCCGACTTCATCACGCTCCGCCTCGACGCGCCCAACGCCATCCCTCTGTATCACGTCTATTCGCAGATCGTCTACGCGTTGAAGGCCTCCGATGTCGAAGACACCGCCGTCGAAGGACGGTTGTTAGTCGAGCACGGCCGCCCCCTCCACGAAGACACCTCCGCCATCTACGCAAAAGCCCTTCAGTACCAGAACCAGATTAGTTCCAGTCTGAAACACTAAGTTCCTCGCGCGGGAGAGTTTGTTCTTAGGGTACTTACTACCCTTGTGTCCAAAGTTCCAGGCGCCGCGCAGACGGCGCGACAGGCGGGACAGGTGTGTCCGGCCGAAACATTGGGGGCGAAAAGAGGGAGTCGACGATGCGCAGAACGATGCGGTTTGGCTTGTTCGCTGGAGTTGCGGCCTGCATGGCCCTGGCCGCGCACGCCTCCACGATCACCAGTACGTTTACGGATCTCACAAGCTGGGAAAGCGCTGTTAGCGGCGTAACTACCGTTACCTTCCCCTCCGGCACCGCCGGCAGTTATTACTATATTACGTCGTCTTACACGATCGACGGAGTAACTTATGTACAAACGCCGTCGACCCAGGCCATGGAGGTTCAGGATACCAGCACCGCCGCGCCATGGTACTACCAATACAACGTGGGCTGGGCCGTTTTCTCGATGGCGAGCACCACCGCCACCAACCCGAAGATCACCATCACGCCGACGTCCGGAACCACCGCTGTGTCGTTCGAACTCGCCACGCAGAATAACTTCGGCGAACCGGTAGTAGTTACTTTCAGCGACGGCTCCCAATACACCCTCAGTTCCCCCTCCACCACCGCCGCCGTCCCCGTCTTCTTCGGCGTCACCTCCAGCGCGCCGATTACTTCCCTCTCGTTTACTCTGGCTCCCGGGGATAACCTCGTTAACGGCACCGAGATCATTCTCGGCGACTTTTCCGAAGGTACGGCCAGCGCCACATCGCAGACCCCCGAAGCCGCTACGTTCGTCCTGATCGGCTTCGGTCTCGCGGGCCTGCGCCTGTTCGGCCGGAAGGCCGCCGCCTGACCTTTGCGCGCTCGAAAACAGCTACTCGAGCGTCCGCAGAATCCGGTCCTCTTCCTGCTGCTCAAGCTGGCGCACACGCTCCCGCGGATTCGATGACAACACCTGATTTTCCAGGTCCATCGGATCCGGCGGCGGCGGAGGCGGCTGCATGTGAATCGTCTTGCAAGCCGACTGATGCGGCCGCAGCGCCGTCGCCGTGAATGTCATTTTGCAGTAAGGGCACTGGCGCATCACCGGCGGACGCCCGAGTTTGCCCTTCGGCTTCAGCAGTTCAAACATCTGCTTGGCGGTAAGTTTCTTCATCTCGACTTCCTCTCCCTCGACAAAAAATCCATTCGCACGTTCGAAACCTTCAACGCTTGTGAGTCTAGCAGCGGCATCCAACCGGCCCGTCCGAGGCGTCGCCGTAACTCGTTGAACCAAAAAGCGAAATACTTCTGATCTTCGTTGTGAACGCCCTCAGCCCGCTCCGCTGCCCTCACTGCGGTTCCCTGCGCAGGATTCTGAGCGAATTCGCGCAGACCCGCCGCCCGCCCCGCGTATCCCCCACTCACTCAACCGGCCCGGCGCTCGGGCATTGGCAGACAACGTGCCGTCACAACTGTGGCGGCTCCATGCGCCCGGGAAGGGCTCATGCTCCTGAAGAAATTTCACGACCTGATTCGCGCCGGCCGTCTACTCGGCGGCATCGACCCGGCGCACCTGCGTACACTGCTCTCCCTCGCCCAGGAAATGAACTTCAAGCAAGGCGAAGTAATGTTCCAGGAGGGCGACAAGCCGTCCTATCTCTACCTGCTCGTCGCCGGCGACGTCGCCCTGGATCTCTCTACAGCCGCCGGACCCTTCCGCGTCCAGACGTTCGGTCCCGGTGACGCGGTGGGCTGGTCCGCGATCCCGAGGGATCAGCACGCCCACTTCACGGCGCGTGCCCTCACCGACGTCAGCACGGTCGCCCTCCCCGGCGACGATGTTCTCTCGCTGTGCGATCACAATCCTGAAATCGGATACTTGCTCATGCGGCGGCTGCTCGAACTCATCACCGACAGGCTCGATTCGACCCGCCTCCAACTCGTCCGCCAGGCCGCCGAAACGCAGTCCACCGCCGGGAGATAAGCTGAATGTCATTGGACAACGCCGCCCAGATGACGGATCCGAGGGAGGAAGCTCTCGAGCGCGCCATGGCGCGCTACCAGTATTCGGGCGACGCGCTCATCGAAGTTCTCCACGCCGCGCAGCAACTGTACGGCTATCTGTCCGCGCCGCTGCTGCGCAAAATCGCCCGCCGCCTCATGCTGCCTCCGAGCCGCGTGCTGGGCGTGGCCACTTTCTATCACTTATTCCGCTTCGCGCCCGCCCAGCATCACTCAGCCGTCGTCTGCCTCGGCACCGCCTGTTACGCCGCCGGTGGGACCGATCTCATGGCCACGCTGCGCCGCCAGGACGGCGATGGCGGCTGGACCATTGAGGCCGGCCGCTGCGTCGGCTCCTGCGGCCTCGCCCCCATCGTGATCTACGACGGCAAGCCCATGTCGAAAGTCACCCGCGCCCAACTGGAAGCGCGCATCAAGGAGACCCATGACAGCGGAAACACTGCGCCAGACGCGGGACGCTGAACTCGAACGCCGGAAAGGCATCAAGAACCGGATTGCCTGCTGCACGGTGGCCGGATGCGAGTCGGCCGGAAGCGGCGAGGTCCGCGCCGCCCTCGAACGCGAAGCCGCCGCCCAGGGCCGCGCGGGGGAAGTTGAAGTCCGCGGGACGGGCTGCATGGGCTGGTGCTCGCGCGGCCCGCTCGTCCGCTGCTCCTCGAACGACACGATTTACGCCGAAGTGACCCCAGCGGATGCGCCGGCCCTCGTCAGCGGGGACGCGGGCCGCTTCGAGGGCCGCGCCCTGACGACCGAACACCCCTTCTATGCCGGCCAGCGCCGCCTCATCCTCCGCAACTCCGGCCACGCCGACCCCGAACGCATCGCCGACTACATTGCCCAAGGCGGCTACCAGGGCCTGCTGAAGGCCGTCACCGCGATGACTCCGCCCGACATCGTCGCCGAAGTCAAACGCAGCCGTCTCCGCGGACGCGGCGGGGCCGGCTACCCCACCGGGCTGAAGTGGGAACTTGTCGCCCGCCATCCCTCCACGGTGAGCTACGTGGTCTGCAACGCCGACGAGGGCGACCCCGGCGCCTTCATGAACCGCAGCGTCCTTGAAGGCGACCCCCACCGGGTGCTCGAAGGAATGGCCATCGCCGGCCGCGCCGCCGGCGCCGAGCAGGGCTACATCTACGCCCGCGGCGAATCCCCCCTGGCCATCGAACGCATCCGCACCGCCATCGAACAGGCCCGCCGCGAAGGACTCCTCGGCTCGCGCATCTTCGACAGCAACTTCCAATTCCAGATCGACCTCCGCATCGGCGCCGGCGCCTACGTCTGCGGCGAGGAAACCGCCCTCATCAAATCCATCGAAGGCAAGCGAGGCCAGCCGGCGCCCCGCCCGCCGTATCCGCCCGAGTCCGGCCTCTGGGGCCACCCCACCCTCATCAACAACGTCGAGACTTTCGCCAACATCCCCGCCATCATCGAAAACGGCGGCGACTGGTTTGCGTCCATCGGGACCGCTTCCAGCCCCGGCACCAAGGTTTTCGCCGTCGCGGGCCGCGTCCAGCGCACGGGCCTCGTGGAAGTCCCCATCGGCACCACCCTGCGCACCATCCTTTCCGACATTTGCGGCGGGGTGCCCGAAGGCTACGAGTTCAAAGCCGCCCAAACCGGCGGCCCCGCCGGCGGCTGCATCCCCGCCCCGTTCCTCGACCTCCCGATGGACTACGACTCGCTCACCCGCATCGGCACCATGATGGGCTCCGGCGGCCTCATCGTGATGGACACCTCGACCTGCATGGTCGATGTCGCCCGCTTCTTCATGGAATTCTGCATGGACGAGTCCTGCGGCAAGTGCATTCCCTGCCGCGCCGGCACGGTCCAGATGCACTCGATCCTCGAACGCATCACGCGCGGCGAAGGCAGTGAAGCGGACTTCTGGATGCTGGAAGAACTCTCCGCGCTCCTCCGCGAAGCGAGCCTCTGCGGTCTCGGCATGGCCGCCCCCAACCCCGTCCTCAGCACGATGCGCCACTTCCGGGGCGAATACGAAGCCCATGTCCGCGAACACCACTGCCCCGCCGGCCACTGCCCCATCCACGCCTCCGAGGAGGTCCACTCATGAGCGTACGAACCCTCGAAGTCGATGGCAAAATGATCACGGCCCTCGAAGGGCAAACCATCTTTTCCGCCGCCTGGGACTCCGGCATCCACATCCCGCGCCTGTGCCACTTGGGCGGGCTGTCCGACGTGGGCGCCTGCCGCCTCTGCCTGGTCGAAATCGAAGGCCAGAAGCGCCTGCAGCCCTCGTGCATGACCAAGGTGGCCGAAGACATGGTTGTCCGGACGAACACCCCTGCGCTTCGCGCCCACCGGCGCCTCATCGTCGAACTCCTGCTCGCCGAGCGCAACCACGTCTGCTCGGTTTGCGTGCTCAACGGGGCCTGCGAACTCCAGGACCTGGCCGCCCAACTCGGCGTCGACCACGTCCGCCTCCGCCCCCAATACCCCAAGCTCGAAGTCGACCTCAGCCACGACCGCTTCGGGCTCGATCACAACCGCTGCATCCTCTGCACCCGCTGCGTCCGCGTCTGCGACGAAGTCGAAGGCGCCCACACGTGGGACGTCGCGGGCCGCGGCAAAAACTCCCGAGTCATCACCGACTTGGGCGAGCCCTGGGGCGAAAGCGCGAGCTGCACGAGCTGCGGCAAGTGCGTCCAGGTGTGTCCCACCGGCGCCCTCTTCTCCAAAGGCAAGACCGTCGCCGACATGCGGAAGGACCGCGGTTTCCTCCGCTACATCGTCACCGCGCGAGAAAAGAAACTCTGGATCGCCTGATTCGCCATGCCCGCTAAACCAAAACTCGCCACTGTCTGGCTCGGCGGCTGCTCTGGCTGCCATATGTCCTTCCTCGACCTCGACGAGCGCCTGATTGAACTCGCCGCCCTCGCCGACGTCTGCTATTCGCCGATCGCCGACGTCAAACACTTTCCGGAAGGCGTCGACATCACGCTGGTGGAAGGGGCCGTCGCCAACACGGACCACCTCCGCGACATCCGCACGATCCGCGGCCGAACCAAAATCCTGGTCGCGTTCGGCGACTGCGCCGTCACCGGCAACGTCACCGCCCTGCGCAACCTATACGGCCTCGACGAAGTCCTCCACCGCGCCTACAACGAACTCTCCATCACCGGCACCACGCCCTCGCTCGAAGGCATCGTCCCCCGGCTTCTCGACCGCGTGCTCCGCGTCCAGGACGTCGTCGCCGTGGATCATTTCCTCCCCGGCTGCCCGCCCTCGGCCGAAGCCATCTACGAGTTCGTCGCCACTCTGCTCGGCGGCGAAACGCCCTCCCGCGAAGGAAGGAGGTTCGGAGCATGAACCGCTGCATCATGATCGAACCCGTCACCCGCATCGAAGGCCACGCCAAGATTACGATCGAGGTAGACGAAACGGGCGCCGTCTCCTCCGCCCGCTTCCATGTCACCGAATTCCGCGGCTTCGAAAAAATCTGCGAAGGCCGCCCCTTTCAGGAAATGCCCGGCCTCATGGCGCGCGTGTGCGGCATCTGCCCCGTCAGCCACGTGCTCGCCTCCTCCAAGGCGGGCGACATGCTGCTCGGCGTCGAGATCCCCCGCGCCGCGGAAAAGCAGCGCCGCCTGGTGAACTACGCGCAAGTCCTGCAGTCCCACGCGCTGAGCTTCTTCCACCTCTCCGCTCCGGACCTGCTGCTCGGCTTCGACTCGCCCGCCCCCAAACGCAACATCTTCGGCCTCCTCGCCGAGGACCAGGACTTCGCCCGCCGCGGCATCCGCCTCCGCCAGTTCGGCCAGCGCATCATCGAAACCGCCGGCGGCAAGCGCATCCATCCCGGCTGGAGCGGACCCGGCGGCGTCTCCCGCCAGTTCACCACAGCCCAGCGCGACGAAATCCTCTCCTGGATCCCCGAGGTCCTCGAATCCATCAACGCCGCTCTCGGCCGCCTGAAATCCCTGCTCGATTCGTTCCCCGAAGAACTCGAGCACATCGGCAACTTCCCCTCGCTCTTCCTCGCCACCGTCAACGATGAAGGCGGCCTCGAATACTACGATGGGACCATCCGCATCGTCGACTCGGCCGGCAACTGCATCGCCGAACACCTCGATCCCACCCGTTACTCGACCTTCCTGGGCGAGGCAAGCGAAGACTACTCCTACATGAAGTTCCCTTTCTACCGCCCTTTCGGCTACCCGCAAGGCCACTACCGCGTGGGCCCGCTCGCCCGCCTGAACGTCGCCCGCTTCGCCGGCACATCGCTTGCCGACCGCGAGCTCCGTGAATTCAAGCAGCGCGGTGAAGGCGCCGTCTGCCGGTCCTTCCACTACCACCTGGCCCGCCTGATCGAAATGCTCCACTGCGCCGAACGCATCGAGGAACTTATGGCGGACCGCGACCTCTTCGACGACACCATCCAGGCCAAAGCCTCGCTCAACCGCCGCGAAGGCATCGGCTCCTGCGAAGCCCCGCGCGGCACGCTGTTCCATCACTACTGGGTGGACAAAAACGGCCTGATGACGAAAGCCGATCTGTTGATCGCCACGGCCCAGAACAACCACGCGATGAACGCATCGGTGGAGCAGACCGCCCGCCGTTTCCTCAAACCTCTGGAAGAAAGCAACGATTTCGAGGAAGGCATGCTCAACCGCGTCGAAGCGGCGATCCGCTGCTACGACCCCTGCCTTTCGTGCTCGACCCACGCCTTAGGCCGGATGCCGCTTGTCATTGAAATCGTCAAAGGCGGCGCCGTCGTCGGCCGCCTCACCCGCTCCCGCGCATGAAGGCGCTCTTAATCGCCATCGGCAACCCGCTTCGAGGCGACGACGCCGTCGCCCAGGCGACGATAGAACTTATCCCGGCCTCGCCGGGTCTTGAGACTTTTTCAGTGATGCAACTTACTCCCGAGTTATCCGCCCAGATCGCGACTTATGACTTAGTCGTCTTCCTGGACGCCGACTTGCTCGCCCAAGAAGTCTCGCTCGGTCCCGTCGAGCCGCCGCCACTTACTCCCGGCTTCACCCACGTCTCTACGCCCGAAGAAATCCTCGCGCTGGCCCGCAGTCTGTACTCGTTCGCCGGCCGCGGCCTCACCTGCCGCCTCCCCATCACCAGCCTCGCCCCCGGCGAACCCCTAAGCTCCCGAGCCCGCCACTCCGCCGCTCAAGCCGCCCGACTCCTAAGCCAAACCCTGGCGTAAACGGAACTACATCCACCCCAGTTCCTTCATGGCGAACCCGGCGTTCCATATCTTTGTCATGTGGACGATCTTGTCGCCTTCAAACTGCATCACGTACACGTAGTCCGTGGTCGTACTGCGGCCGGTCGGTGGGACGGGTCCGCCATCGCCGGTGTGGGCGCCGTGGAACACCGCGTAAGCCACCACCTGGTTCCGCGCTGCGTCGGTCGCGAACGACTTCACTTCGTAACTCGCCCCCGGCAGAACCGCCCCCATGCCCTTCATCCAATCCGTGTATCCGGCGAGAGTCTTGACGCCCAACAGCGGCTCGGCCTGCGCGGAAAACGTAGCATCGCCCGCGCAATATGCCTTGCAGACCTCCCAGCCCTTTCCCGTCTCGCACGCGTCGAAAAACGCCTGCGCCGCACTCGCGATCGTTGCCATTCGAAACCTCCCCGATAGCTAAGTTGCATCCGGTGCAACTGCCACGCACCGCCGCGCACCGGCCGGCCGCCTCCGACCGCAAGCGTAGCACACACCTCACAAGGCCCTATTCGTGCCGAAGCGCGTGCAGCGGGTCGATACGCAGCGCCTTCCGCGCCGGCAAAATCGCCGCCACCGCGACGGTCGCTACAAACAGCGCGAGGGCCGCCGCGTATGCCGCGGGATCGAGATTGCTGACTCCGTACAGTCTCCCGCGGAGAAACTGCGCCAGCCCTGCGGCCGCCGCAATACCCGCGATCAACCCGGCCACCACCGGTCGCGAAAGCCGGCGCAGCACCGCAGAAAGCACCTGTCCCGGCTTGGCGCCCAGGGCCATGCGGATGCCGATCTCCTTCGTGCGCTGGCTCACCGCATAAGACACCAGCCCAGCAATCCCGAAGCAGGCCAGTAGCTGCGCGATCGACCCCAGCGAACTCACCGCCAGCGCGCTGTATTCAGGGCCGGCGAGATTCCTCTGATACGCGCTGCTCAGCGGCTCGATATTCGGGAAGACATTCGCATCCAGCCGCGCCGCCTCCGCTCGCGCCGTCCGCGCAAGGTCGTCAACCGATCCGGCCGTCTTCACCAGCACCGTCACCGAAGACAGATTCCCGTCCGCGATCGGGAAGTAACCCTGCGCGATTTCCGATTCGCCGAACCGCACGCGCCGCACGTTCGCCGCGATTCCGACTATGGTGAAACTGTCGCCGAGCGCGAAGCTCTTTCCCAAAGGATCCTCACCCGGCCACGCCAGCCGCGCCATCGACTCGCCGATCACCGCCGCGTGCCGCTCCCCGGGCCGAAGCGCCCGCCCGCGCAGGATTCTGATGCCCAACGTTTGGAAATACTCCGGACTCACCTGGTTCACTTGCAGGTCGA
The DNA here is from genome assembly GCA_021778335.1 of Acidobacteriota bacterium. Taxonomy (GTDB): domain Bacteria; phylum Acidobacteriota; class Terriglobia; order Bryobacterales; family Bryobacteraceae; genus JAJYKC01. The sequence goes on from JAJYCN010000020.1 coordinate 29,428, forward strand.
CCGGGCGCCCCTCGACGTCGGCCCCGGCGGTGATGGTGGCGCGACCCAGGGGATAACTCAACGCCAGCGCCGACGATTGCACGCCGGGAGTTGCGCGAAGCCGGTCCTCGAGAACGTCGAGAAACGCCTGCGAACGGGCCGGCGAATAGCCGTTGCCCCCCAGCCCCGGCGAGATGGCAACTACCTGTTTGTACTCGAAACCCGGCGAACTCGTCGTCGCGTGGTGCAGCGCCCGCGCCAGCAGCCCCGTCACGATCAACAACACGCAACTGGCGGCCACCTGCGCGCCCACCAGCACCTGCCGTAGGACGTTTGCGCCGTGCCGCTGCCGGCCGATCTGCAACGCCGGCGTCAGCCCAAATAAGATGGCCGACACGAAACCCGCTCCCAGAGCGAACGTAGCAACGCGCCAGTCGGGCGTCGCATCCATCCACGCCGGCGCGCCGGTCGATTCCAGCAGCCCGCGCAACACGGCGAAACCCAGCGCCATCCCCGAGGCCGCCCCCAAAAGTGCCAGCACAAGACTCTCGGTGAACAACTGCCGGATCAGCCGTCCGTGTCCGGCGCCGATCGCCGCGCGAATCGACATTTCCCGCTGCCGCGCCACCCCGCGCGCTAGCAGGAGGCTGCCCAGGTTCGCGCACGCGGCGACGAGAATCATCAGCGTGAGCGCGCCCGCCAGCGCGAAGATCGGGTAGACTGGATCGCTTTCCTCCGTGCCAGTTCCCCGCCGGCTCCCGGCGATCATGCTCGTGATGTAGGCTCCCGGATCGCTCGGCAGACGCTCATCTTTCCAGATCGCGTCCGGATACTGCCGCCTTAGCTCGGCCGCGAGAAACCGCAGTTCCTCCTCGGCTGCTTTGGCGCTCTGCCCCTCCCGCAGCCGCCCCCACAGGCTTACTCCCGGGCTTTCCACCGACAGATCCAGCAGCAGCCGGCTTCCGTTGATGAAGTACGGTTGCAGCGCAATCGGCGCCCAGAACGAAGGCTCGCCGACGCCCGAACCGACGCCGCTGAAATCGGCCGCCGCGACCCCGGCCACCGTCGCCGGCTTGCCGTTGATCTTTATGGTCCTGCCCACTACGGACTGCTCGCCGCCGAAGTGCCGCCGCCAGAATCCGTTGCTTAAAACAACCACCGGGGCGGCGCCCGAAGCCCCGTCCCGCACCGGATCGAGCGTTCTTCCCAGGCTCGACGCTCCTCCGAGTTCGCGGAAGAAATTCGCGGTCACGAAGTCGGCGTCCACCGCCTTCGGCTCGCCTTCGATCGACACGGCGCTGGTGTTCACGGCGATGACGGCCGCAAGCGTTCGCGCGTGCTCACTGAAGAACGCCGCTTCCGGGTAGGGCAGGTTGAACGCGTATTGGGTCGCGTTGCGCCGATGAAAGCGCAGCAGCGTGCCGGGCTCGCGGACCTGAATCGGCCGAAGGACCATCAGATTGAAAAAGCCGAAAACCGCCGTGTTCACGCCGATGCCGGCGGCAAGCATCAACACCGCCGCCAGCGTAAAGCCCGGCGCCTTCCGCAGCGTCCTTGCCGCGTAGCGAAGGTCCTGCCATAGACGGTCGAGCCAAACCCAGCCCCACGCCTCCCGCGCTTCCTCGCGCAGACGCAGCGTGTTGCCGAAGTTCGACCGGCCCTCCCGCGCCGCCATCTCCCGATGGAACTCCATGTCCTCGGCCAGCTCCCGCTCGAGACGCCCGCGGCAGACCAGATACTTCAAGCGCCGGAATAGTTCGCCCATGCGGCCTCCTCAGGCGGTGCGCAGAACGGATTGGATCGCCTGGTGCATCCGCTCGTACGCCGCCAACTGCGCATCCAACTGCTTCCGCCCGGCGGGTGTCAGCCGGTACACCCTCACCTTCCGGTTCGTCTCGGAAATGCCCCACTCCGCTTTCACCCAGCCCTTCAGCAGCAGCTTCTGCAGCGTCGGGTAGAGCGCCCCTTCCTCGACGCGCAGGACCTCCGAAGACAGCACATGAATCCGCTGCGCGATCGCATACCCATGCAGCGCGCCGGACCGCAGCACGCGCAGAATCATGAGGGCCAGCGCCCCGGAAGGCATTTCTTCAGTAGGCATAACAGCACTAG
>JAJYCN010000310.1 GCA_021778335.1 Acidobacteriota bacterium
TGAGCATCTGGTAGCGGTGTGCGCCGCGGATGCGGGCGACGGGGGCCTCGGCGGGGCCGAGGACTTTGACGCCTTCGGGGGAGGGTTCGAGCATGCGGCCGAGTTCGGCGGCCCAGGCTTCGGCCTGGTCCTTGCGTTCGCCGCGGACGAGGATGTTGGCGAGGGCGGCGAAGGGCGGGTAGCGCATGGCCTGGCGGAATCCGGCTTCCTTTTCGTAGAACTTCGTGTAGTTCTGTTCGGCGGCGAAGCGGATGGCGTAGTGGTCGGGGTTGATGGTCTGGATGAGGACTTCGCCGGGGCGGCCGCCGCGGCCGGCGCGGCCGGCGGCTTGAGTTAGTAACTGGAAGGTGCGTTCGGCGGCGCGGAAATCGGGGAGGCTGAGGCCGATGTCGGCGCTGACGACGCCGACGAGGGTGACGTTGGCGATGTCGTGGCCTTTGGCGATCATCTGCGTGCCGGTGAGGATGTCGTAATCGCCCGAGCGGAAGGCGGCGAGGATGCGCTCGAAGCTGCCTTTGCCGCTGACGGTGTCGCGGTCGATACGGGCGACGCGGGCTTTGGGGAAGGCGGAACGGAGTTCGTCCTCGACGCGTTCGCTACCGGAGCCGAGGAACTGGATGTGCTCGCTGTCGCATTTCGGGCAGCGTTCGGGCGGGCGCTCGGCGTAGCCGCAGTAGTGGCAGAGCATGCGTCGTTCGCGGCGGTGGAAGGTGAGGGTGACGGCGCAGTTGGGGCACTCGATGCGCTCGCCGCATTTGCGGCAGGCGGCGTAACTGGAGAAGCCGCGGCGGTTCATGAGGAGCATGGTTTGCTCGCCGCGTTCGAGACGTTCGGCGATGGCGGCGGCGAGGCGGCGGGAGAAGGTGGCCATGCGGCGGGTTTCGAGGAACTCGGCGCGCATGTCGACGATTTCGACTTTGGGGAGCGGGCGTTTTTCCACGCGTTCGGCAAGTTCGAGTCGGGTGTATTTACCGCGTTCGGCGTTGTAGCGGCTTTCAAGGGATGGTGTGGCGGAGCCGAGGACGACGCAGGCGCCGATATCGAGGGCGCGGACGAGGGCGACGTCGCGGCCGTGATAGCGGGGCGTGTCCTGCTGCTTATAGCTTTGATCGTGCTCTTCGTCGACGACGATGAGGCCGATGCGGTCGAGGGGAGCGAAGACGCCGGAACGGGTGGCGACGGCGACGCGGGCGCGGCCTTCGCGGAGGCGGCGCCACTCGCCGGCGCGCTCGGCATCGCCGATGGCGGAGTGGAGGATGGCTACGCCTTCGCCGAAGCGCTCGAAGAACTGGGCGGCGACGGCGGGGGTGAGGCCGATTTCGGGGACGAGCATGAGCGCGTTCCTGCCTTTTTCGAGACAGGCCTCGATCGAGCGGAGATAGACTTCGGTTTTACCGCTGCCGGTGACGCCTTCGAGGAGAAAGGCGCGGTAGCCGCCGACGTCTAGGGCTTCGCGGATGCGGGCGCAGGCTTCGGACTGGGCGGGGGTGAGGACGCGTTCGGCGCGAGGGCCGACTTCGCGAAGGGCGAGGCCGACGGCGGGTAACTCAGCTTCGATTTTGAGGAGGCCGCGGCGGCCGAGGGAGCGGGCGGCGTGACCGGCGCCTTTGACGGCTTCTTCGACGGATTTCAAGTTATGCGGGCCGGGATGGAGTTCGAGATAGGAAAGTAACTCGCGTTCGGCTCGGCGGAGTTTTGCAGACGGGCGGGCGGTGAACTCGACGCGAAGACGTTCGCTTGCGGCGCGGAGAGGGTCGCGCTCTTCGTCGGTGGTCTGGCGGGCGATGAGGCCTTTCTTTTCGAGGGTGCGGAGGATGTTGGCGGCGTTTTCGACTTTGGCCTTGATTGTCGCTTCGGCGAGAGGGCGGGCTTCGAGGAGGCGGAGGATCTGGAGACCGCGGTCGCCAGTGAGGTCGCCGATGACTAACTGGCGGGCGGTTTCGCGGCCGGCGTCTGTAAGTTCGAAGACGCGGCGGCGGTGGACTTCGCCGCCGAGGGGCGTCATGGCGCGGAAGACTTCGCCGGGCGGGGCGCAGTAGTAGTTGGCGATCCAGGCGCCGAGTTTCAGGAGATCTTCATCGAGGACGGGTTCTTCGTCGAGGAGGCGGGCGATGTCGCGCGTGCCGCCTTCGGGGGCGTCGGGGTTGAGGGCGACGACCATTCCGGTGAGCAGGCGGCCGGCGAAAGGGACGGAGACACGGCAACCGAGTTGGACGCGGTGCTCGAGGGTTGCGGGCACTCGGTAGGTGAACGCGCGAGTTAGTGGGACGGGGAGGCTTACGTCGGCGAACATGGGGGAAGAAGGAGCAAGGAGCAAGAAGCCGGAAGTAAGGAGACGGATGGGTACACCTTAGGCGAGGGCTCCTTTAACGGCTGGGTAGAGGGATTGGTAGGTTTTATGGCCCACAAGGTACACGTCGCGCCACTGTGTGTCAGGCGGGACGATGTCGCGCTCATTCACAGCCTCCTCGCAGACTCCTCGCACGTCTCCGCCACGCTCGCACCCGGCCAGAGCGAGCAATGCCGCTCCGTAGGCCGAACCTTCTTCGGTTTCGAGGCGGACGACTTCGCGGTTTAGCACACTGGCCAAGACGCGTCGCCAGAACTCGCTTCGCGCTCCGCCGCCCGAAACGCGTACGCTCTCCACCCTTCCGCCGAGCATTTCGACTAAGTCGAGGCAGTCTTTTTGGCTGTAGCAGACTCCTTCGATGAGGGCGCGGATGAGGTCGGCGCGTTTGTGGCTGGCGGTCAGGCCGATCCAGCCGCCTCGGATGGTGGAGTCAAGGTGGGGGGTGCGCTCGCCCATGAGATAGGGGAGCCAGAAGAGGCCTTTGGCGTTGGGTTCGGATTGGGCGGCTTCGTCCATGAGGGCGTCGTATTCGACGCCGGGCGAGAGTTCCTTGCGGAACCACTGGAGACTGAGGCCGGCGCCGTGGGTGACACCCATGACGTGCCAGGCGTCCTGGACGGCGTGGCAGAAGGTGTGGACGCGGCCGCGTTCGTCGTAATTGGGTTCGCGGAGATAGGAGAAGACGACGCCGGAGGTGCCGAGGGTGCAGGAGACGACGCCGGGGGTGACGATGCCGTTGCCGATGGCGCTGGCGGCCTGGTCACCGGCGCCGGCTACGACAGGGGTTCCGGGTTTGAGGCCGGTGGATTCGGCGGCCTGCTTTGTAACATAGCCGGTAACCTGGTCCGATTCGTAGACGCGGGGCAGAATGGCCGAGTCGACGCCTAACTTAGTGGCAAGATCGAGCGCCCACTGGCGATTGACGACGTTAAACAGAGCGGTGCCGGAGGCGTCACTTACATCGCTGGCATATTCGCCGGTGAGGCCGAAGCGGACGTAGTCCTTTGGCAGGAGGACGTGGCGGACGCGAGCGGAGTTAGCGGGTTCGTTGTCGCGGACCCAGAGGAGCTTGGGGAGGGTGAAGCCCGTGAGGACGGGGTTGGCGGTGGCTTCGAGCATGCCGCTTACGCCGACGATCGCGTTGATGCCGTCGACCTGGGCCTGGCTGCGCTGGTCGCACCAGATGAGGGCGGGACGGATGACGCGGTTGGCTTCGTCCAAGAGGGTGAGGCCGTGCATCTGGCCGCTGAGGCCGATGCCGCGGATGTCGTCGCCGGTGGCGTGGGCCTTCTTGAGCACAGCGCGGACGGCGGATTGCGCGGCGGCCCACCAGTCGCCGGGGTCCTGTTCGGCCCAGAGCGGCTTTTCCATGCGCATGTCTTGGTGGGCGTGCATGGCGGTGTGGCGGACGCGGCCGTGAGCGTCCACCAGGAGCGCCCGGGTGCCGCCGGTGCCTACGTCGATTCCCATCCAGTACACGTGTTTGTCCTCCGTCAGTGTTTTGCGTCTTCCTGCGCCTGGAAGGGCAGGTAGGCGGCGCCGTAGAGGCCGGCTTCGTTGCCGAGTGCGGCTTTTTCGATTCTGGTTTTAGCTTCGCGGAAGGTGTAGGAGCGTTTTTGGACTTCGTGCATCATGTGGGGAGCGAATAAGTCCCAGGCGGGGAGGGGTCCGCCGCTGAGTAAGTAGAGGGGGTAGTTGAAGATATTGATTAAGCCGGCGAGGGCGATGCCGAGGGCTTCGCCGACGGCGGTGAAGATCATGAGGGCGCGCTCGTTGCCTTCGACGGCGAGTTTATAGACGCCTTCGCTGGAGATGCCGTCGCCCAGGTGGAGGAGTTTGGCCATGGCGACGATGGCGGTGGCGGAGGCGTGTTTTTCGAGGCAGCCGCGGTTGCCGCAGCCGCAGGGGTTGCCGTCGGCCATGACGGTGATGTGGCCGATTTCGCCGGCCATGCCGAGGTAGCCGCGGAGGATTTTGCCGTGGGAGACGATGCCGCCGCCGATGCCGGTGCCGAGGGTGAGCATGACGAGGTCGTCGACGTCGCGGCCGGCGCCGATCCACTTTTCGCCGAGGGCGGCGGCGTTGGCGTCGTTTTCGAGGATGAGCTTTTCGCCGAGGAGGCGTTCGATCTCGCCGCGGATGGGGAAGTCTTCGAAATCGGGCAGGTTGTTGGAGCCGACGATGATGCCTTCCTCGAAGCGGATGAAGCCGGGGACGCCCATGCCGACGCCGATGAGTTTGCGATCGGAGTTTTGCTCGATGAGGCGCCTGATGGCGGAGACGATATCGAGGAGGACGGCGTCGCGGCCGGCCTGCAGTTCGCTGCGTCCGGCGATTTTGCCGAGCATTTTGCCTTCGCGGCTGACGGCGGCGGCGCGCAGGTTGGTGCCACCGAGGTCCACGCCGATGGAATATTCGGTCATCGAGCCGCATGATAGCAGGAACGGGCGGGCGGCTTCCCCGCCCCGCGAGAGCGGGCCGGGACGAGGGAACTTGCAATTGACAGGGTGCATCTATTATGTTGCGGAGATACGAGTGATTCCGACTTCGTCGTCGATGAGAAAGGAAAGAGGCGAACGATGGATATCGTAGGCGAAAGGCGTTTTGTCGAGGTGCCCGGAGACAAGACTCACGAGCTTCCGCCCCTTCTTGTGCACAGCGCGCCCAACGTGAAGCGGTTGGACCGCGTGGTGGGCATGGCCAACAACATCATTGAGGCAGAGGACATGATGGCGGAGACGATTCCGGCGTCGGTGGACGATGCCGAGCGCCGGCGGATGGACCTGGCGATCAACCTGGTGGATCAGTACCTGGCGTTCGTGACGCACTGGCGGTGGGGCGATTCGATTCTGGAATGGATCCGGCAGTGCGAGATCACGTTCGGGGCGCGGATGGAGCTGAGGAATCTACTGCGGGCGGACCTGTGGCCGCACGCGGGGCGGTCGAGTTTCGTGCAGCTTCTGGAGGACAAGATGCGCCCGAAGCCGGAGGTCGGCATTGGGATGGCGGTGGGGACGCGGCTGACGTTCCGGCAGCCCCCGCCGATTTCGTGCTTCTCGAATCAGTTCCTGTTCTACCTGAACTCGACGCTGGCAAACACGGCGTATCAGACGTGGGCGCACCTGAGTCCGGCGCCGGTTTCGTCGCTGCCGCCGGAGCGGTTTACGTTCGACGTGGTGGACATGAACATCCAGTAGCGGCACGGCGGGTGCGGCGCGCGGCCAAGCGCTACCATACTGGATTGAACATCGCGGTCCTCGGCTTCGGTTTCATGGGCGCCACGCACGCCGCGGCCATCAAAAAACTTCCCGGCGCCAAGCTCGCGGCCCTCGTGACTTTGAATGCGACGCGGCGCGCGCAGGGCAATCTGGACACGGGCGCGGAGACGCTGGATCTGTCGGACACGCGGATTCTGCCGACGGCGGACGGGCTGTACGAAGACCCGTCGATTGACGCGATCGATATTTGTCTGCCGACTCCGATGCACGCTTCGGTAGCGCTGGCGGGGCTCAAGCATGGGAAGCACGTGCTGGTGGAGAAGCCGATGGCATTGACGGAGCACGACCTGGATGCGATGCTCGAAGCGGCGCGGCTTTCCGGGCGGGTGCTGATGGCGGCGCACGTGCTGCGGTTTCACCCGGGGTACGATCCGCTGCGGGCGTTTGCGGCGTCGGGGGAACTGGGGCGGTTACGGGCGCTGACGCTGGACCGGGCGTGTTCGGCGCCGACGTGGTCGGAGTGGTTCGCGGATCCGAACCAGACGGGCGGGGCGGCGGTGGATCTGCTGATACACGATTTCGACATCGCGCTGAGTCTGCTTGGGCCGCCGGCGGCGATTCGCGCGCGGGGATATGCGGACGCGGGGCACGGCATTGATGTACTGGACGCGGGACTGCTGTATCCGGGCGGGGTGATCTGCTCGGTGTCGGGGGGTTGGCGGGGGCGGATTGAGTATCCGTTTCGCGCGGGGTACACGGCGGTGTTCGACCGCGGCGTGCTGGAGTACGCCAGCGACGTCACGCTGTACCGCGGAGCGAAGGCGGAGAAACTGGCTGTGCCCGATGAGAATGCGTACGCGACCGAGATCGCTTATTTCCTCGACTGTTGCCGGACGGGGACGCGACCGGAGCGGTGCATGCCGGAGGATTCGGCCCGCGCGGTGCGCCTGGCGATGCTGGCGCGGGCGTCGCGGAACCAGGGCGGACAGGAGATGGTATGCCAAATCTGAAACCACGCGAACCGGGCGTTATGTTTTGGGCCGAGCGCGACCCGATCGAAACGATTGCGGCTTTGGGGGTGAGGTGCGGGCAACTTGGCTTTGAGCCGACCTATGCGCTGAACGAGGAGAACGCGCTGCGGTGGCGCGAAGACCTTGCTTCGCACGAGTTCACGCTTGTGACACTGTTTGCGGCGTACGCGGGGGAGAGCTACGCGGACATTCCGAGGGTGGAGGCGACGGTGGGATTCGTGCCGCCGGCGACTCATAAGGAGAGGGTTGCGCGCACGCTGGCGCTGAGCGATTTCGCGGCGAAACTTGGCGTGGGTTCGATTGCGTGT
>JAJYCN010000021.1 GCA_021778335.1 Acidobacteriota bacterium
TATTTTGAATACATCACGCTTCAGCTCGCCCATCCGAGCTTCGCGCGGCGCAAGGGCGAGCCTTGGCGCGAGCACCGCGAGCGGCTGGAAAAACACCATATCTCCCGGCAAACCCGCTCCGAATACAACGTCGTCTTCCGATTGCTCAACGCCGCGGATTACGGCGTCCCCCAGAAGCGCGAGCGGGTGTTTACCGTCGGATTCCGCGCCGGCCTCGGCGTCGAGTGGAGCTTCCCCGAGGAAACCCATTCCGAGGACGCGCTCCTGGCCTCCAAATGGATTACGGGCGACTATTGGGACCGGCATGAAGTTTCCAGGCGCCAGCGGCCGCAAGTTGAGAACCGGTTGGAAGGGCGCCTCGCGAAACTCAGGCGCGGAGAACTGTTTGGAGACGTGGCTCCGTGGCTCACTGTGCGGGACGCGATCGGCGATCTGCCAGATCCCGAGGAGTTCCCGAGTAACAGGATCCCCAACCACCGCTTCAATCCAGGCGCCCGGAGCTATCCCGGCCACACCGGAAGTCCGCTCGACGAGCCCGCCAAGACGCTCAAGGCGGGTGACCACGGCGTGCCCGGAGGCGAGAACATGCTCTTGCGCGCCGACGGTTCCATCCGATACTTCACGGTGAGGGAGGCGGCTCGTCTGCAGACGTTTCCCGACAATTATATTTTCCGCGCGGCCTGGAGCGAGGCCATGCGGCAGCTAGGCAACGCAGTTCCCGTGCGCCTGGCCGAGGTGGTCGCCCGTTCCGTGGCCAAAACCCTGCTCGCGAAGGAAGGGCCAGGTTGATGGCGGCGCCCCCTGACAAGCTCGAACGACTCGCGGCCCGACTCAAGCAACTCTCGGAAACCATCGCGGCCGAGGAGGCGGCGGGAATACCCGCGCAAAGCGCCGGGCGCGTGCGCAAGACGATCGCCGAGGCTTACGAGAAGCTGCGCAAGGTGATGGAAGATCTCGACCCCATCAAGCATCCGGGGTTCGTATTCGATCCCTCCAATCCGAACGTCGCCGGTCGCATTGCCGGCATCACCATGATCACCCAGGAACGCAAGCCGCTCGCCGCAATCGAGCGATTCTACGGTTCGGGAGTTTACGCCCTGTACTACAACGGCGACTTTCCGGCGTACAAACGCATCCGCAAGCGCGAGCACCCGATCTACGTCGGCAAGGCCGATCCCGCCGACCCGGCGAGCAAGACGGCGATGGAGCAGGGGGATCGCCTGGCCGATCGCCTCGGCGATCACCGGAGAAACATTGCAAAGGCTGAAAGTACACTCCGGCTTGGGGATTTCGAATACCGCGCGCTGGTCGTGCAGACGGGATGGCAGAACGAGGCGGAGAATTACCTGATTCACCTCTTCAGCCCGATCTGGAACAACGAAATGGACATCTGTTACGGCTTCGGCAAGCACGGCGACAACCCCGAAACCCGCGCCAACCTGCGCTCGCCGTGGGACACGCTGCATCCTGGACGCGAGTGGGCGCACCGCGACCCCAAGATGAAAGATGCCCGGCCCGCCAAGCGCATCGTGGAGGACATCAAAAAGCATCTCGCCAAGTGCCCGCCGCTCGGCACCCTCGATGAAATTCTGCGGCGCTTCCTCGACGAAATCAGGACTGTTCCGTGACCACGAGGACTCAACTCGATGCGCTATAAAGACCGAATCGTCAAGTCCGTTGGGTAGGTGCCTCACGCCCTGAAACAACAAGTCAAGCCGGAGCTGCGGAAGTCCGCTCGCGGATCGCCTTCCGCGCGTCCCGCGGCGTGTCCCCGTCGTAAGTGAAGGCGCGGATCGGATGCCCGCTCGCTTCCACCGCGCCCAGGAACTCGTGAAGCTGATCCTCGGCCAGCGCCTTGGTCGGAAACAGATACAGCGCCCGCGCTTCCGGTTCGGCCACCAACCGGTCCAGCACCGGCAGGTTGTAGCAAAGCGTCTTCCCGCTCGCCGTCGGCGTCACCACCACGGCATTGTGCCCGGCGGCAAGCGCCTCGATCGCCGCGGCCTGGTGCGAATACAGTTGCCGGATGCCCCGCCGCGCCAGCGCCTCCCCGAGCGTCGGATGAATCGAATCGGGAACCGGCGCAAACTCCCCCTCGCTCGCCGCCACGTGCTTCACCGCCCGCACCGGCGAATCGGGCGAATCCATCCACTGCTCGAACCGCGCCAGCGCGGATTCCACCCCCTGGCCGGGCCGGAAATCGGAGAACGGAAGAAGGGAGTTCATGTTGCCGCAATTCGCCTTTTCTTTGCCATTAAACCACAATCCCCCGCCGCTGGCCGTGTCTCGGGTGACACAAGTCACTGAGCCCCGCCCCGGATGGCCGTAAGATTGCCTTTGGGGAGACACGATGCGAATCTTACACGCGCTGTTGGGTGAGCACGGAGCGCTGTATCCGCTCCTGACAATGATCGAGAATACCGCCGGCGCCTCCGGCCTGGAACAACTCCACGCCCAGGCCGATTGCCTGCGCTCCACCCTCGGTAGCCACGCCGACCTGGAAGACGAGTTACTCCGCCCCGCAATCCAGAAATATCTTCCCCCGCCGCCCGTAACCCCCGACGGCAAAGCCGCGGCGACCGACCATGAAGTCATCGGCGAAGGCCTCTCCGCGGTCATCGCCAGCCGCGATGCCGGCCACGCCCGGCGGCTGTTGCTCGAAACCGTCGCCATAACCCGCAAACATTTCCACAAAGAAGAGACCATCATCTTCCGGATCGCGGCGCGCGAGTTGACCTTCGACGACCAGGAGCGGCTCGGCGCCGAGTGGGCGCGGCGGCGCGGCGTCTGCGCGGCCTCGCGCTGCGAGTGAGCCCGGAAGAGTGAGAACACCCATGAAAACCGGCAACGCGCTCGCAGCCCTTGTCTTCGCCGCAACCATGGCGGCCGCGGCGGAAACGGCGACGGTCAAGCTCGACTGGAGCCGCATCGAAAGAGAATGCCGCACCACCCCGACCCTCCAGGTGGTGGTGAATCCGCCCCTGCGGCGCGGCACGCCCATCCACGACGAGGCCTTCGCCGAACTGCGCCGCCTCGGCGCGGACTACGTCCGCTACGTGCCCTGGCTCCCCTATCCGAAACTGGCCGTCGCCGAACTCGCCCCGCCCGCGGACGGAAAAACCAGTTGGGATTTCTCTTTGATCGATCCCATGACCGAGGACTTTCTCGAAGCTACCAAAACCCACCCGGTCATCCTCAACTTCAGCACCATCCCGCAATGGATGTTCCGCACTCCCCAGCCCGTCACTTATCCCGACGATCCCGATCAAGCCACTTGGACTTACACACAAGGTACCGAGTTACGCGATCCAACAATGAAGGAGTTAGGCGATTACTACGCGCGCCTGGTGAGCTGGTACGTCAACGGCGGCTTCACCGACGAATACGGCAAACGGCACGAGTCCGGTCACCACTACAACATCGACTATTGGGAAGTGCTGAACGAAGTGGACTTCGAGCATTCCATGACACCGGAGCAGTACACCGCCCGCTACGACGCCATCGTAAGTGCAATCCGCAAGGTGGCGCCGAAGATGAGGTTCGTCGGCCTCGCGCTCGCCGCGCCTTCGTCGAATCCCGGGATGTTCGAGTATTTTCTGAACCCGAAGCATCACAAGCCCGGCATCCCGCTCGACATGATCTCCTACCACTTCTATGCGACTCCCTCGGCCGATGAGACGCCCGAAGTCCAGCAGTTCACCTTCTTCGATCAGGCGGACCGTTTTCTGGCGACGGTTCGATATGTCGAATCCATCCGCAAGCGCCTCTCGCCGGAGACGAAAACAACCATCGACGAAATCGGCTCGATCCTCGCCGAAGACGGCCGGCAAGGCAGGCCGGACTACCAGTTCAAACCGTTTCCGGCCTCTTACTGGAACCTGTCCGGCGCGCTGTACGCCTATCTCTACAGCGAACTCGCTTCGATGGGAATCGACGTCGCGGGCGAGTCGCAGTTGGTCGGTTACCCGACGCAGTTTCCCTCCGTCTCGATGGTGGACTGGACGACGGGGACCGGCAACGCCCGATTGCGTGTCCTGCAGTTGATCAAAGACAACATCGGGCCCGGGGATAAGATCGTCGCGGCGTCCACCGGTTCGTCCGCCGTTTATGCCAAGGGCTTCCTCCACCCCGATGGCCAGAAGATCCTGCTGCTGGTAAACCGTCGCGACCGCGGCATCGAAGTAAAACTTCCCTCGCCGGCCGCCCGCGTGGAGTTCGTCGATCAGACAACCGGCAACGGACCGCCCGCAACGCAGACCGCCGACAGCGGCACCATCACGCTTCGCGGCCTCGCCGTAGCTGTCGTGAAGCTGAAGTAACCTGCCGGCAAACGGGACGGCTCTGCACATCGACCCGCCAAAGCACAGCCAGCGGCGCCAGGAACACCGGAATCATCACGGCCGGGAAGCCGCTGATCGGCCTGTTCGGCTTGTCGAAGGCCAACGCATGAAGCAGGGAGGGCGAACCCCAAAAACCGGTGGCGACGGGAGCAAACAGCCCCACCAGGATTCCCCCGGTTCCCGCCGGCAGTGCAGAAACGCAGGGCATGAGTCCGCCGTCGAGTAGCCCAAGAAAGACCGTGTACGATGCCAGAGTAGTTGACAGGGCCTGCATTGAAAGAAAAGGGGAAGGTGCACGCCAGTGCCACAGATCTTGACAATTCGTGTCACCATTCCTGGCAATATCCTACGGCTGTGTCAGTATTCATGGCATAATCCTACGTCTGGCTCTTCCAGAGAGGAACCGAAGAAGCGTCGGCGGACATGCACTATCGGAGACGCCCGGAACGGACACATCGGTAAACGCTTGGCGACCAGGAGGGAGCAAACGCTGCAATGCCGGTCTGGCCAGTCTCTGCATAGGAGACTAAACTTTCATGTGGATTCTGTCCGTATGGCTACCGGCCCCGAGAGCGCATATACTAATTCCTTAGTATGATGCAAGATTTCCGATGGGCGGTGCGTTGGCTGCGGCGGAATCCGCTGTTTGTCACGGCAGTGGTGGCGATTCTCGGGCTCGGCATCGGCGCGAGCACGGCCGCCTTCAGCATCACGGACGCGGTACTGCTGAGGCCGGCGGCGGACCGCGCGGGCCGCAGCCTGATGCGCGTGGAAGAGAAGAGCACGAAGCGAGCGATGTTTGGAATGCCTGCGAAGGATTACCTGCGCTGGCGCGACCGCGGCGATCTGTTCCAGACCGCGGCGCCCTTCGTAAGGGACATGGTGACGCTCGGCGGGATCGACACGCCGGACCAGATGTTTGCGCTTCGGACGGAGGGTCGGCTGTTTACGATGCTCGGGGCGCGCGCGGCGGTGGGACGCGCGCTGTTGGAGACGGATGATGACGCGGGCGACGTGGTGGTGATCGCCGATCGCCTTTGGGGGAGAGTATTCCATCGCGACCCGGGTGTCGTGGGGCGGCATGTGGTTATTGCGGACCAGCCGTACACCATTGTGGGCGTCATGCCGCCAACGTTCGAGTTTCCCACGGCGGACGTGGAGATGTGGATTGCGATGCGGCTGACACCGACGCAGACGCGGGTGGAGTGTGCGGCGGTTTTGCGGCCCGGAGTGCCGCTGGAGGCAGTGCAGAGCGCCATGCGGATTGTGGCGCATCAACTTGAAGAAGAGGAGCCGATCGAAAAAGCCGGGCTGGAGATCGTGGTTTCGCCGTGGCAAGACGATGTGACGCGAAGGTACACATTGAGCGTGGTGTTCATCGTGGCGGCAGTGGGGCTGTTGCTGCTCATCGCGTGCACGGATGCCGGCAGCCTACTGCTGTGCCGGGCGCTGCAACGGCAGCGGGAGATCGCGATCCGCGCGTCGTTGGGCGCGGATGCGTGGCGCGTGGCGCGGCAACTGCTGACGGAATCGCTGGTGCTGGTGCTGCTTGGAACGGCGGCTGGATTGGCGGCGGCGCGGTGGACCCTGCACGGTCTGGTGCGGTACCTGGCAGCGCTGCCGATTGCGGTTCCGCATCTGCAGGGAGTGGCGTTGAACGGCCGAGTGCTGGCGGCCAACACGGCGCTTTGCGTGGTGCTGGCCTGCGCCCTGAGCCTGCTGCCCGTGCTACTGGCGCGTCGCGCGGATCTGCAAACGGCGCTGCGGACCGGACAGGGAGGCGGCACGCCGAGGGGCTCGACGCGGATCTTCTCGATACTCATCGGCGCTGAGGCTGCCTTTGCGTTCCTACTGCTGGTGGGCTCCGGCCTGATGATGCACAGCCTGATCCGGCTGGAGAAATCGGACAACGGATTTCGGCCTGACCACGTGCTGACACTGCGCGTTCCGGTCGGGACGATTACGCAGCCGAGGCCGGGCACGAAGTACGGCACCAAACCGAGCCAGATGGCGCACTACCAGCAACTGGTGGACCGGCTGAAGCAGATTCCCGGTGTGCACTACGCGGCATTTGTGAACAATCCGCCGCTTTCGAGCGTGAATACCACGACGGACTTCGTAGGCCCCGACGGCAGGACGCGAGGGGTCCCGACTCGGTGCATCAGCGATGAGTACTTCGCCGCCATGGGCATTCCGCTACTGGCAGGGCGCACGTTCACCGCGTCGGACCAGTCGATGGACGCGCCATTGGTCGGAATCATCGATCGGCACATGGCGCAAACCCTGTTTCCGGGCCGCGATCCGCTGCAGGAGGTTCTACGGGTGAACGCGACGCGGTCGATCCGGATCGTGGGAGTGGTGAAAGATGCGGCGCAAAGGTTTTACGGGCGGCCGCCGGCGGACGAGATGTACATTCCGTTTCGCCAATATGTGTTTGGCGTGTTCATGTCGACGATGGTGGTGCGAGTATCGGGCGATCCGCTCGCGATCGCGTCCGCGGTGCGGCGGGCGATCTGGGAGGTGGACCCGGAGCAGCCGGTCATGAAGCTGGAAACGCTGAACGATATGATCTCGGATTCCATCTGGCAGCCGCGTTTTTCGGCGTGGGTGTATAGCGCACTGGGAGTCTTGGCCCTGCTTTTGACGTCGGCGGGGATCTATAGCGTAGTGTCGTTCACGACGACGCTACGGACGCGCGAGATGGGGCTGAGGGTGGCCTTGGGCGCCACGCCGGCGAGGGTAGTGGCCGGAGTCCTACGCGGCACCATGCTACCTTTGGCTTGCGGGCTGGCGGCAAGCCTCATTGCGGCGCGGCTCTTGGTGCGATTGCTCGCCAGTCTGCTGTACGAAACGAGCCAGGCCGATCCGGCGGCGTACGGTTTTGCCGTGCTGGTTCTACTTGGCGCCGGCTTGCTCGCGAGCGTCCGGCCAGCGTGGAAGGCCGCGACCCGGGACCCGCTGGAGGCGCTGCGGAGCGAGTGAGATTCACAGCATATAGAGAGGTTGAAGCGCCGGAGGTCGGATTTCTTCAGGAGGTCACGGGCGAAGTGTTGCTTTGGAGCATGAAAAGAGTGACGGCGAAAATGCCGTCATTGTGCAGAGACGCTGGCCGAACTGCGATTCGCGACCTGTCATCAATTGGACCCAATAACGCGTTCTGTTGACATTGGCCAAAATGCCACCACGACCGCGACGCGGCGGGCGACAGCAGGATTACGCTGGAAAGTCCGCACGGCATAAAGTCCCGCCACACGGCCGAAAAACGCCCGACGATGAGGTCTGGTTTCCGGTGAAGATCCTCCCTAACGGCGTAGTGTTTAGCGATGCTTCATCCGGACTCGTCGCATAGGTTTACCCTCGGCGCTCTCCCTAGCTGGCGGCGAGGATGCGCCGCCAGCCGTTCCGATCTCCAGTAAAAGAGAACGCCCAGGAGGATCGGAGTCGGCAGGCCGGACTCGATGGCCGGGATTCGCGTAAGGGCGCCCTGGTAATACCCTGCGCGGTACCGCGCAAACCGCGCCAACGTGGCCGGACCGGCGCGCGGTCACTGTCCGGGGGGCGCGGGCTTGTGCGCGGGAACCCCGCGGAGTTTGAGGGTCTTGACCTCGTATGGATTCACATCGAGAATCCGCTCGTCCTGCGCCTGCGTTTCCTCCTCGGCCAAGTCGGTCTGGCGGAAGGGCCGCCCGCTCCCGAGGAAAGTGACGCCAGTTTTCGTTTCGCGCCCCTGGATGTCATACAAGCGCAGGACGATCGCGCGATCCGATTCGGACTTCTTCAGGGCGCTGATCACCAGATTCTCCCCCTCCACGGAGCAGAATGATTGCGTGGGCGGCAACGACTTGGCGGAGAGATCGTCGGAAACGCTTACCGGGATCAGCGGACTATTCAGACTCATTCCGGCTTGATAGGACCTGGATGTCTTCCAGTCCCCCGGCCCGGAGGAAAGCGAAAATCGGAAGACGTAATGACCTGGAACCGGGAAATGCATCGACGTCACCTCATCGCCACGCACAGTCCTCACCGAGGTGTACCGTTGGCCGCGGATCATGTTGGCGTGAATCACCCCGCTCTCAAGTTTTACGAGCGGATGATCGGCGGCAACCGTAATGCCCCATTCTGAATTGCCTGCGAAAACCCACCCTTGGATCAGCAGGTACTTTCGCCACGCTTCCTCATTGATTTCATCCACCAGATGCGTGCCCGTGCTGGGCCGTGGTCCCGCGCCTGGCATGATGTCATTCACCGAATCCGCGCCGAAAGGAACGCCATAGTGAATCTCCGCATTGGGCTGCTGAAGCGGGAACAACTGTTCGATCCGGATCATCCGCGGTTCCTTCCAGTCGACGCTGTCCTCAATGTCCAGCCTCTTCAGGCCTTGATAGAGAATCAGCCGCTGAACGATCGGGATATCCGCCATCCAGCCGGGAATCTTTAGAACCGTTCTCACCGCGTTGTTCTCTTCGACGACCGTCTGTCCGGGGCTGTTGGGAATCGTGCGCCCGGTGTCCAACTCCGGCTGGACATTGTTCGTGCCCCGCTCCTCCGCCCCGGCGATCTCCATGCCTTTTACGACGTCGCGGCCCAAATCCTTGTCGAAAACCGTCACCCGCCCGGTGGCTTTGTCTACGCTGACGCGATAGTACCGGTTCTCGAGAACGTCCGCGCCGGGCGGCCGTCTCGGATCTTTCAGGTCGTTGTCGCGGTCCAGCTTAACTTGGCTGGCTACCGGGAACGGCGGCCTCTGCCCAGCCGGCGCCACATAGTAAGTCTTGTAGCCGAGTGACGGAACCCCCTTGGCGGCAAAAACCAGATCCATGGCCCGGGAGATGTTGTCGCTGGTCTGCTCGACGTAATAGGGAATGTCCGCCCCGGTTTCATCCACCAGGCGGAACCCATTCTTGAATGCCTCAATCCGGGCCGGAACGATATCCCCGTAAAGCGAAACATGGGCCCTGACGACGTCGTCCCTTTGCCACCCCAGCCCGTTAAAAACGACAAGGGGAAAACTTCCAGCGATCGGAACTCGAACCCGTTCGGCGATGTTGCGCAGACGGTCCCGCAGGATCTCCCCGCCCCGGATCATAGCCAGTTGGGAATACTCCAGTTTCCGGCTGTCGCCGATTTCCCCGCCCTGTCCGTCGTGATTATGGTCCATCGACTCAATCAGTTCTTTCCAGATGACCTCGAATTCCTGCTGCGGGTAGTCCGCGTAGCCCAGCGCATAGTTGATGGCGGAAAACTCCTCGGCGGTGGTCACCGTGGTGGTGGCGGGCGCCGCCCATTGCCACAGATGCACAATGCCATCCACTACATGCGGCCAGCCGATCGGTATCTCGCCTGAGATGGTTGGCTCCCCCGTTTGTTTGGAGACCGCCTCGTAGAACTGGCGCGGCGTACTCAGCCGGAAGCGCCAATCGGGGAGAGCGCGATTCAACTTACTTACGTTTTCGACCAGCTTTTCTGTTGGGGCCCATAAATCGACGCCCCAATGGATGTAGATCGGACCCGGCGCCGGACCGTATCGCCGTTCTATTTCCTTCCGCAGCGCTTCGATCTTTTCTTCCGTCAGATCACCGTGGAGCTGCAAGGACGCTCCCAGACCGTAGCCCCGGACATTCCACACCAGTTCCTTCGACCCGTCCGGCGCCTTCCAATCGAACAGAGGCGTGTTCTCCGGTCCCATCCGGGACTCGACCATGAAGCGAATTCCAGCGTTGCGAAGTATCTGCGGATACTGCGACGGGAATCCGGGAATATCGGTCGGATGGATCACGGGCTCGTCCACTCCGAAAACGTCGCGCGCGTACCTTCTGCCGTAAAGAATGTTGCGCGTCAACACTTCCCCGTTCGGAATATTCAGAAAGATGTTGGCCCACATGGGTGCGATCTCGAAGCGGCCCTCCTTGACCAGCCGCTTTAGTTCGTCCGGCCCGGTTTCCCCGGCATGGCTTTCCATGTAATTCGCCACGAAATTGTCAGACTCGAGCAGGAAGCGGAATTCCGGGTGCCGCTGAGCGATCTGCACGGCTCGGGCGATGATACGGTTGCCGCGCGAAAGGCATTCTTCGCGCGTACCGGCCCAGAACAGATCGAGATGCGAAAACGGGATCACGTAGGCGTCCACCTTCGCCGGCGGCGTGGACCCGCCCTGCGCTTTAGCCGGAGGTGGCGCGGCAACAATGAGAATTAACGCACTAAAAAGTAGACCCGCGCCGCCCGTCTGTTTCCATCTCAGCATTTCGACTCCTGAACATCAAAAGCAGCCGCCGGCAGCCCAAGCTGTTCCCCTCGCTGGAGCCGGCATGGCTCACTTCTGGCTTCCGCTCCCCACCATCTCTATCAGACGGCGACGGGATGCGCGGCCATGTTTTCGACGATCGCAGCGGCGAATTCGCTTGTCTTCACCTTCGTCGCGCCCGGCATCTGGCGGTGTAAGTCGTATGTGACACGCTTTTGCCTGATGGCTTCCGTGATGCCGTTCTCAATCAGCGTGGCGGCTTCCGGCCAGCCGAGATAGCGGAACATCATCGCACCCGACAGGATCAGGCTCGAAGGATTGATCACGTCCAGATCCGCGTACTTCGGCGCCGTGCCGTGCGTGGCTTCAAAAATCCCGTAGCCGTCGCCGATGTTGGCCCCGGGCGCCATCCCCAGCCCGCCCACCTGCGCCGCGCACGCGTCCGACAGATAGTCGCCGTTCAGGTTCGGCGTCGCAATCACATCGTACTCGTCCGGCCGCAGCAGCAGTTGCTGGAACATCGAGTCCGCGATGCGATCCTTCACCACCAGCTTGCCCGGCGCTTCCTGCGCCGATGCCTCCGGCACGCAGACATCGGAAAATTCGTCGCGCACAACTTCGTAGCCCCAGTCGCGGAACGCGCCCTCGGTGAACTTCATGATGTTGCCTTTGTGAACCAGCGTGACGTTGCGCCGGTGGTTCTTGAGCGCATACTCGATCGCGCGCCGGATCAGCCGCTTCGAACCCGTCTCGCTGATCGGCTTGATGCCGATGCCGGAATCGGGCCGGATGCGCGCGCCCATCGACTCGCCCAGAAAATCGATCACGCGCTTCGCTTCCGGCGTCCCCGCCTTCCACTCGATCCCCGAGTAGACGTCTTCGGTATTCTCGCGGAAAATCACCACGTCCACCAGTTCCGGCTGTTTCACCGGCGAAGGCACACCGGGAAAATACCGTACCGGACGCATGCAGACATAAAGATCGAGAATCTGGCGCAGCGCGACGTTAAGACTGCGAACTCCCCCGCCAACCGGCGTAGTAAGCGGTCCCTTGATCGCCACCCGAAACTCACGGATCGCCTGGACCGTATCCGCGGGCAGCCAGTTACCGAATTTCGCGAAGGCTTTCTCGCCCGCGAAAACTTCATACCAAGCGATCTTTCGGCCTGTATAGGCCCGCTCGACCGCGGCGTCGAACACAACGCGCGACGCGCGCCAGATGTCCCTCCCCGCGCCGTCACCCTCAATGAAAGGAATGATCGGATTGGAAGGCGCCTTCAATTCCCCCTCGTGGAGTTGAATGGCGGCGCCGTCTGCGGGTACTGGAAAATTATTATACGATTCCATGCTCGTCCTCTTCTCTGTCGTATCAAAATTCGGACGTCCCCGCCGGCACAAACCCACGCTCGCCGCGGCTGTTTACGGGAGGAGGCGGTTGCTCCCGCCGGCGGCAGGCGCTAGGATGTCGGCAGGGGAGGAGCCATGAAGAAGTATGCCCGAGCGGTCTCTCTCATGTTTACAGGCGCCTTCGCGGCGTTTGCGCAGGCGCCAAGCGTACCACCGGGCGGCGTCGTCAATGTCGCCAGCTACGCTCTAAACCAACCCGATAAACGCGTCGCTCCAGGCGAACTGATCGCCATCTTCGGCAGCAACCTCGCTTCCGGCATCGCCTACGCCGATTCCATCCCCATCTCCACTTCGCTCGGCGATGTGCAGTCGGTCACCTTCAACGGAACGCCCGCGCCCATCCTCTTCGTCAGCGGCGGCCAGATCAACGTCCAGCTTCCTTGGGAACTTTCCGCCCCGTCCAGCGGCACCTCCAACGTGACCGTTGTCGTCACGCGCAGCAGCACCGGCGCATCGGCGCCCGTCCAAACCCCCATCGGCGAGTTCTCCCCCGGCATCTTCACCGCTCCCGCCAGCGGCGCCGGACAAGCGCTGGCATTGATCTATCCCGACAACGCCATCGCCGCGCCCACGGGTTCGATCTCCGGCCGCTTGACGCGCCCCGCCAAACCCGGCGACATCCTTCAGATCTACTGCACCGGCTTGGGCCCCGTGATGGAACCCGGCAGCGGAAGCAACCCGCCCGACGGTTCGCCGCCGCAAGGCACAACCAACACCGTAGGAACGCCTACCGTGACGATCGGCGGCATCACTGCGCCACTGCAGTTCTCCGGCCTCGCGCCCGGCTTCGTCGGCCTTTACCAGATCAACGTACAGGTGCCCACCAGCGCGCCCACCGGCAGCGCTGTATCGCTGCAGATTCAACTCGGCGGGCTCACTTCCACGGCGCAGGCCACCATCGCCGTCGCGGCGCAGTAGGAGCCACGAGCGCCCGCTATGGGAGTGCTCTCGGTTCCGCGGCGGCTCAGCGTCGCAACGGCGCGCGCCGTGTGGCGCCCCTGCGAACCGCTCGAACGGATACTCGGCGGTCTCTTATTCCTCGCCTCGCTTCCCATTCTTCTCCCCGCCGCGGCCATCGTCGTCCTGCTCTCCCGCCGGTCCCCGTTTGTCGCCCATCGCCGCCTCGGCCGGCACGGGTCTGAACTCTGGGTGCTGAAGCTCCGCACCATGTGGAACTCCCCGCACTCCGGCTTCCACTTCGTCGAGCGCGTACCGGATCAACCCGAAATAAGTTACAAGCCGAAATCCGATCCCCGCGTAACCAGCCGCTTCGCCGCCTTCTGCCGGCGTTACTCGATCGACGAGCTCCCCCAACTCCTGCAAGTCGCCCGCGGAGAACTCTCGCTCATCGGCCCCCGGCCCATCACCGCCGCCGAATTCGACCGCTACTACGCTCAGACATCGCCCGAGATACTCAGCGTGAAGCCCGGAGTTACCGGCTTGTGGCAGGTGAAAGGACGCAGCCGTCTCACTTACTCGCAGCGCCGCCGCCTCGACGCATTCTTCACCCGTAAGTTATCTCTATCTCTGTATCTCTACATCCTTCTCCGCACCCCGCTTTGCGTCCTCGAAGGCCGCGACGCCTGGTAAGCGCGGCTTAGTTAGCGTGGGCGATGATCGGCTTGAGCGTTTCACTTACTTCCGCGTCGTGCCCGCCGTCTAAGTCCATCGCGATGAGCGCCTCCTGCCGCGCCAGTTCGCGCCGGCCCTGCAAGGCGAGCAGCCGCGCCAGCGTCCAGTGCGGTTTGAACCAGTTCGGCGCCGCCTCGGCGGCCGCGCGGAGGCACCGCTCCGTGTCCGCCACGTCGTTCTGGCTCGCATAGAACATCGCGAGGTTATATAGCGCGTTCTGCCGCTCCTCGGCCCCGCCGCACGCCCGCACCGCCGCCTCGTACGCCTCGCGCCCCAATTCCGCCGAAAGTAGATTACTTCGCGCCGCCGCGGACTCACGCGCCATCGCCCGCGCGTAGTAAAGGTCGTAAGTCACCGCCGGCGGCGCCCACCGCCGCGCTAACTCGTTATCTCGAATCGCGGCCTGCCAATCGCGCCGCTCCATCGCCGCCTGCATCCGCGCCGCAAACCCATCGCTAAGCGCCAACCTGATTCCGAACCACACAAAGACCGCGGCCAGCGCCAGGGCCACAAGGCGCCACGAAAGACGCGCCGCCTCCGTCTCCGCTTCGCCCGCCGCCGCGATCCCCACCGCCAGATACAAGAAAAACGCCGTCGCCGGCGTGAACGCCGAGAACTGCAAACTAATGAGCATCGCCACGAACGCCGCGCCGCCGAACTTCGCCTCCGGCGTCGCCGCCTTCCACGCCGCGCTCAGCCCGAAGACCACCAGCGCGGCAAACCCCGCCAAACCAAAAAGACCCTGTTCTGTTTCAAAATCCAGGAACACGTTGTGCGCCGACTCGTGATAAAAATCCGGATACGCCCGCGCGAGTTCGACCGATTGAAACCGCGGAAACTCCGAGCCGAACGCGTCCGGTCCGTACCCGGAAAGCGGCCGCACCGCGGCCATCCGTAGCGAGTCGCGCCAGAGCAAAAGCCTCGCCCCGCCCGCCGGGTCCTCCCGGATCCAGTGCAGCCGCGCAAGCAGCGGACGGCCGAAATTCGAGTGCGCGAAACCGCTTCCGATAACGATACCGGTAACGCTAACAATTGCACAAGACAACACCACTTTTTTTCGCCGCAATTCCGGCTCCCTAAACCCCATCCAAACCCCTCCCGCGGCCAAACCTAGCAGCCCCGCCCGCGTCCCCGACATCACTAAACCCAATAAACACAGCCCTCCCACGCACACCCCCGCCACCCGCCACCCCCGCACCCCATCCCGCCGCGCCACGTAAACCGCGGCAAAAGCCACAAAAAGCAGGTACGTGGCCAAGTAGCCGGCATGACCCAGCGTCCCCGGCGGCCTCACGATCATAAATTCGGCGATGCCGGCGTGATAGCTCGCCGCGGGCAGAAATGGATCGAAGCCGAAGTACTGCGAGATCGCGTAGACGGCGATGACGCCGCCGCTTGCCGCCACGGCGCGGGCCAGCCTCGAAATTTCCCTCAGATACGGGTAGGCAAGCAGCACAAAAACCAGCACCGCCGCCTGCCCCACCGCCCCGAATCTCCGCCAGGTCCCGCCGGAAAACGACAGCGCGGCGTGGGTTGAAAACGCGGTGGCGAGGGCGAGCGCGACGGCCTGCATCACGAGAATCCAGGGCAGGCGGCGGGCGAAGCGGGGCGCGCGGCGGAGGCTCAAAACCAGCGCGGCGGCGCATAAAAAAAGCAGCGCCAGAAGCTTCGGCGTTACGTCGTAGTAAAACAGCAGGCCTGGCGTGAGGAGCAACGGAATCAGCACCGCGGCAAGGGCGATCACGGCAGGCATATACGATACACTAGCTCAAGCAAAGTACGGGACCGGCGATGGCGGAGCCGTTTGACGCGCGCGAATACGCGGCCTATCTGCGGAGACGGTGGTGGATTTTCGCGGCGGCCTGCGGGGCCGCGGCGGCGCTGGCTCTCGGGGTGAGTTCCGCGCTTCCGAAACTCTATACGGCCACGGTGCGGATCGTGATCGAGCCGCGGGGGTTGCTGGCGGCGGAGCCGATGACCGCGGCGTACCTGGAATCGCTGCGGACGTATGCGGCGTACGCGGCCAGCGACGAGATTTTCGCCGGGGCTGCCGAGAAGTTTCATCTTTCAAGTTGTCAGAAGGATGAAGTACTTTCTGCCGTAAAGCCTGAGGGCGCGCGAATTCTCGAGATCCGGACGACGCTGGGCGATCCGCATGAGGCGCTCGAGCTGGCGCGATACATCGCCGCGCAGACGGTGGAGTTGAACCGCGGCACGAGCGCGGCGTCCGAGAGCGGCGACCGGCTCGAGATTGTAGACCACGGCACGGAGCCGGTGGCCCCGGTGTCGCCGAAGACGACGCGCAACGTGGAGGGCGCGGTACTGATGGCGTTGATCGCGACGCTGGTGTGGGTGAGCGCGCGGTTCCGATGAACGGCTGGCTGCTGTGCTTCCTTGTGGCCGCGCTGGTGCTGCCGCCGGTCCCGTTCGCTTTCGGCGACAGCGGCGCGCATCCGAGCCTGGCGATTGCGGCGGTGGGAGTGGGCGTCGCGGCGCTGCGATTCGACGAGTGGCGGCCGCGGATGGGCGGCGCGGGCGTGGCGATGCTGCTTTATGCGGCGGCGATTGCGGCGAGCGTCGGGATGGCGCTGGTCGATTCGCCGCCCAGAGTCGCGGCGGGCAGCGCGATGCGGGTGGCGCTGTTCGGCATTTCGGTGTTCGTGTTTTTCTATGCGGCGTATGGGCCGGGCGCGGAGGGCGTGGACGAGATGCGGTTCACGCGGGTGTTGTTCTGGGCGGCGGTGGCTTCCGCGGTGTTTGCCTGTGTCGATTTCTCCTTTCAGTTCGCTCCTCCGGCGGGCTACGGGCGGCAGTTCCTGTGGCTTACTTCCGGCGTGTACCGGCGGGCGCAGGGCGTGTTCTACGAGGCGAGCACGCTGGGCAACGTGTGCGCGTTTTTCCTGACAATGATTGCCGTGGAACTGGCGCGGCCGCGGCGGCTGATCGCGCGCGGGTGGCTGCTGGTGGGCGGCGCGGCGATTGCGGCGGCGCTGGTGCTGTCGTATTCGCGTTCGTCGCTGGGCAACTTCGCGGTGGCGATGGCGGCGCTGGTGTACCTGCGGCGGGGGCGGATCCGCTGGGGCCTTGTGGCGATCGTGGTGGGTGGCGCGATTGCGGTCACGCTGGCCGTTTTCCCGGTGTTCGGGAAGGTGTATTGGGAGCGGGTGTTCGGCTCGTTCCGGTACTTTGCCGAGGCGCCGAACGCGATTCTTTCCGGGCGGCTGAGTAGCTGGTCGTATCTGCTGGGTTTCCTCGCCGATCATCCGTTGTATTGGGTGCTGGGCGTGGGTTACAAGACGCTGGCGTATTCGGGGTTTGTGGGCAGAAAGGTGATTGCGGATAACGCGTATTTGAGCGCGCTGGTGGAGACGGGGGTGGTGGGGCTGGCGGCGATGCTGGGGCTGTGCGCGGCGATTTTGAAGGCGGCGCGGCGGGCGGCGGAGAGCGAGGATGCGCGGGCGTCGTTTTTCGGGACGTGGATGTTCTGCTTCTGGTGCGGGGAGATGGCGCAGATGCTGTCGGGGGATCTGCTGACGTTCTGGCGCGTGCTGCCGGTGTATTTCTGGGTGCTCGGCCGGGCCGTGCGCGAGCGATGAAAGTTCTGTTTCTCGATCAGTTCGGCAAGTTGGGGGGCGCGCAGCGATGTCTGCTGGATCTGCTGCCGGCGCTGGCGGGGCGCGGGTGGACGGCGTGCGGCGCGATTCCGGTGGGCGGCGGGTTGGAGGAGGGGTTTCGCGCGGCGGGCGTGGCGGTGGAGGCGATCGAGTGCGGTCCGTACACGTCGACGCGGAAGACGGCGGGGGATTTCGTGCGGTTTGCGGGGGAGTTGCCGCGGTTGGCGAGGCGGATCGGCGAGATTGTGGATGCGCGGGGGAGCGAGCTGCTGTATGTGAACGGGCCTCGGGTGCTGCCGGCGGCGGCGGTGGCGGCGCGGCGGCGGGGGTTGCCGGTTGTGTTTCATTGCCACGTGCATTTGTTTCAGCGGGCGGCGGTGGAGGCGGCGGGTTGGGCGGTGCGGTTGGCGCGGGCGCGGGTGATTGCGTGCTGCCGGTTTGCGGCGGCGCCGATCGAAAGGTTTGTGGAGGCGGGGCGGTTGCACGTGGTGTATAACGGCGTGGCGGACATGGCTCGGGCGCGGGTTGGGGACGGTGGGCCGGCGCGGGTGGGGGTGATCGGGCGGGTTGAGGAGGACAAGGGGCAGCGGGATTTTGTGGAGGCGGCGCGGGGGTTTGCGGACGCGCGGTTTGTGGTGATTGGGGCGCCGTTGTTGACGGGGGCGGGTTATTTCGAGCGGGTGCGCGCGGCGGCAGCGGGGCTGGCGGTGGAGTTTCCGGGTTGGTGCGAGGATGTGGCGGGGGCGCTGGCGGGGCTGGACGTGCTGGCCGTGCCGTCGTTCGAGCGAGACCCGAATCCGCGGGTGATCCTGGAGGCGTTTTCGGCGGGCGTGCCGGTAGTCGCGTATCCTTCGGGCGGGATTGCGGAGGTGATCGAGGACGGGGTGACGGGATATCTGACGCGAGGGCGCGGGGCAGACGCGCTGGCGGCGCGGTTGGGCGAAGTGCTGCGGGACGAGGCGGGAAGGAAGGAAGTGGCGCGCCGCGCGCGGGCGGAGTGGGAGGGGCGGTTTCGGGTGGAGAGGTATGGGGCGGAGGTGGTGGGGTTGATTGGGAGTTAGGGGGATCAGTCCTAATGGCGATCCTTTTCCACGACAACTCTTCCGCTTAGATCCAGGTCGGACAGAATCTGCTGAATCTCAGCTTCCAGTGAAGCCGACGCTGGGGTTTCGATCTCGACACTCAACTCCACCCGTGCCTCAAGGTGTTCTGCCGATCGCAGCTTCGGTATTATCTTGGAGCCGAACCGGTTCCACAATTCGGGCGGAACCGCACCCTTCACTCGCAGGAGCGTCCTCGCGGGAACCGCCGAAGCCCCGCCATCGATCGTCGCTGGTTGGCCGGAACCGGGGCTGACCAAAGTGAACTCGGACGGCGTCGGCGTCGCCTCCGGCATGGTTGCCTGCACGGCGGTTGCGCTAGCCGCCATTGCACTGGTTCGGAGCGCCTTAGCTCGATCCTTCCTGACGACGAAGGCATCGTAGACGAACTCGATCTCTTCCGGCGGCAGCGTCTCGCTGAACCAGAGGCGATTGAACCCGCCTTCCGGGCGCTCGCCGGCCGCGAAACCTATTTCTCCGCGACCTACCAGTTCCGGGATCTTATCCCGCAGCACTTTATCGGGATCGACCAGCCGGGTAAGCGACCCGTCCAGGAAGCACTTCCGCAAGCTCGCCAGCGGCCACGCACCCGATTCCTTGAACGCGGCGGGCCAGTTTCGCTCCAGGTAGCTGGCGCCCACGCTGTCGTTCAACCGGCTCTCCGATTTCAGCGCCGCCAGGATCCGGCCACCGAGCGTCTCCCCGCTACTCGCATGACCCGAGCCGAGATCGATAACGCGCAGCCCATCCGATTCGCCCGAATCCGCGATTACGACAAACCGGTAGCTTGCCCAGACTTCCTCGATCAGCGCTTCCTCGGCTTCCCTGAGGCTTTCCACAACTCCCCTCAGATCCCCGGCTTGCATGTCTCCACCGAGCGTGCCGTCCTGAAGTTCTTTCTGGACGCGCCGCCAAGCCAACGTCAGTTCGGCCTTCTCGCGCAGTTCTTTCCCCGGCTTCTTCAAGCACCACACAAGAGCCGCCGGATAGTCGCGAGCCGATTCACCCCGCTTCTGGGTCCAATCCCGGATCATTTCTCGCGTCGCGCCCGTGGGAGCCCACTCACGCGCGGGATCAACCACGACGACCTGAAGGCGCGGCGAGCTATCGATGTCGGCCGAGGCAGTTGGAAAAGGCTCAATCCGGATCGGGCTCTTGGCTTCGAACTGCTCTCGCACCACCTTCTGCATCAACGGTCGAACGTCCTTTTCGAAGTCCAGCGACGCCTTCCGGTCGTTCACCACCTTCTTCAGTGTCGGCTGGTAGTGAATCCGGAACCCGTCATTGGACACCTTGCGAATGTAGAACGCCTTCGCCTCCAGGTTCATCGCCGCGGAGTCGATCGAGGTCGTGTCCACCGACGGCCCGCCGAGCGCGAAACGGAGTTCCGGCAAATGGGCGATCCGTTCCCGTTGACCACCGGATGACTCAAAGAATATCGTGGTCCCGACGCGGCGGTGAATGTCCTTCAGTGGGCCCTTGGTATCGGCGTCCAGCGCGCGTGCCCGCGCCATCGGACCAGCGATATCGGTCTCTATCGCGGTCGCCAGCCTGGATTCTCCCACTTGGCCCAGCACGGCGCCGCGGAATCCCGGCACATGCAGCGGCGCGGACCCCAGCGTCAACAGCGGTTCAACTGTCTGTTCCTGGTGCTGTTTGGCGAACGCCCAGGACACCCACTGCGCCAACATCGCCAACGTCCCGCGTGTCTGTTGGTATTGCGGCAGCGTTTGCCACTTTCTTTGGAATACCGATAGCGTCGCCGGGTGAAACGGAAAGCAGGTTTCAAACCGATCGCGCAAGAACTCCCGCGCCTTCGCTCCGGTTGTCGAGGAATCCACCGCCGTCCATTCAAATGGAAGTTGCGAGCGCCGCTCGAAACACCAGTCCGCGTAAATCGTGGCAACCTGCCGCCGGTGCTTCTCCGGCCCCAGCGTTTCGAAGAGCCGCCGCCGAACGACTTCGCTAATCTCCGCTTCGTCATTTGCGATCAGATCCTTCGCCACGCGTCGGACGACCTTGGTGATCTTGTCCTGCCACTGCAGGTCCCAATCGGTCATCTCGACCTGACTCCGCGGCAAGCTAATTACGGCCGCGCTGTGCGTAGTGCCCGTCATCGCAACCGTCAGGTTTTGCAGAAACGCATAGAACCCATCGGTTAGGTTGCGGTGGCGATTGCAGAAGTTGAGCACTTCGTCACAGAGGATCAGGACCTGGCCACCCGCGGCCTCGAAGAGCCGACCCAGTGCTTCCGTTCCCGGCGCGGCCTGCTGCGCGGCCGAGCCCAGCGCCGCGATTCCAGCGGGGCCGGCGAGTTGGTCGGCGAGGTCCAGCCATGGCGTCTCCAGCCCCGGTTTCGGGTCCCATGCATTCCCCACAAAGACGGCGACTTTCGCCTTCGGGCATTCAGACAACCCCGCCGCCTCCAGGAGGTCGCTAACCCCCGAGTATTCAGATGCGGCCTTGCCTGAAGTCGCAAGATGATAGAGCGTTGCCAGCGTGTGGGTCTTGCCGCCGCCGAATTGTGTGACCAAGGTCAAAACCGGGGCCGCGTTTTGCGTGACGCCGCTGAGCCGCTGGAGCACCATGCCCGCGTGCTCCTTCAGTGCCCGCGTGAAGACGTTCCGGAGAAAGAATTTCTCCGGATCCCGATAATCCTCGGTCCCCTTCTTGGCAACCACCTGCTCCAGGTGGATCGCGAATTCGTCGGGATTGAACGACCGTCCCTGGCGCACCTCCTCACGAGGGACCGCGACTCTGTACCAGGGCTCAAGATCCGGCATGAGTGTCCCCTCCCTACGCCGCAACCTGGGGCAACAAGTGCTTCAGCTCCACGAGGGGAGCCTCGGGGTTTTTGAATAGATGGCTTGCTCCAAGCACTTCGATCCCGACGAGCTGTTCGCCCGCGGCGAAATCGAGAGAAATATCGTCCGTAATCCGAACCGCCCGGCACTGGAAATCACCTTCCAGCAACCGGATGTATAGGGCGTCCGCCTCCTTGTCGTAGCTGATCTGCATCTGACTGCTCCTTTCAAAAATAATACGTGTAGACCGTGATCACCACATACCGATCGGGTTCTTCCTCAACGACCGGCGCGATTTGTTGAACGGCGTATCGCTTTCCATCCCATTCCCGCTGGTATTCCAGGTTCAAGCGATAAAGCCAGAGTCCGCGTTGCGCCGGCTCGGGTTTGCCCTCGCGAATCGCCTTGATCACGTCGGCCTCCGTGGCGCCGCGCATCGCGCACCGCTCCCGCGCGTGCCTGGTGAAAACAACTGGCTTGTCTTCCTGGCTCATCGCGGAACCGCCAGCAGCATCGCATCCAGCAGACGCTTCTCTTCGCTTTCCTTGGGATAAAGCGCCGATAGTGAGTTCGCCAGGCGCAAGAAATCAGGACTACGCTCGGTCTCGGATTTCAGTAGCGACCGCAGCGCGTTAGCCCGGCCGCTGGCCTGTAAAAGCATGGCGGCGTGAACGCGATCGAGCGTTGTAGCCTCCCGCCGCGTCTTCAGCGCATCATCAGCGACGCCAGCTTTCTTCCGCCCACGCTTTGGCGCGACCTCTGGAGCGGCAGGTTCCAGTCCTGCCGCCGAGAACAAATCTAACTGCTCGGCACCCCTTGCGACCTGTTCAATTCGTTCGGCGGCGAGATCCGCGCCGGCTTCACCGAATAGCTGTTGCGAGCGCTCCCTTACGGGCAGAAGCCGAACGACGCCTTTCTTGGTTTCAACAATCCGGCCCTCCCACTCGGACAGGTGAATTCCCAACGGCTGCGCGAATCGTCGGGCTACGTCGTAGATGAGGGTGAGACCTGATTTCTTCTTGCCGGCTCCGCCTTCCTCATCTTCCTCGTCACTGGGTTCTAACTCGTCGTCTTCAGTGGAATCCGCCGCATCGTCATCGGTCGCTCGAACAGTCCACAGGAAGAGCGCCGTGAGACGAGCGTCCTCTTCCAGCGCCCCCGCCGCTCCGTTGCGAGCCTGCGCTTCCGGAGTTCCGAGAATCTGTTCGAGCGCGACGCGCCCCACAACCTCCCAGACCTTTTCAAGATACTCGGCGAGCGTCTTTTCGGCGCCGTCCGGGGTTTCGACCCGCGCGTATCGCGAGAAGATTTCGAGCGCGGGGCCGATGCAAGCAAAAACAAGGTCCGCGCCGCGAACACCCTCACCTTCGAGACGAGCCATCCAGTCACCCACTCGCTTAGGAAGCTCTCGGAGAACCTCACCCCAATCGCCGGTGATATCGTCCGTGCGCGGGCGGCAGACAAGGTGGACGCTGGTAGCGAGGGCGGCGGAATTCTGGGCGCGAAGACGGTTAGCAGCCTCAGTGAGAATTGGCCAAGAAGCAGTGATCACCCAACCACCTCTTGTCATGCCCGATAGAAGGGCCTCCCATCCCTCGGTCGTTTTATGCGCGAACACAACGCATCCGACGCCGTCATCGTTCAGGACGCGTCGACCGGTAGTGAACGCCTCCGCCATGGATCGCTCGAAGAAGTCCCGATCTTTGACGTGGCCATTAAAGGACTTGGTTTCATCCTGGACAGTCTCCAGACCACGGTAGTCGAGCCCCTGAGCTCCCACTCCCAACGTTCGCCGTGTCCAGCAATGAAAGAAATCTGCCAAATCGGAGTAGGGGATTGCGTCGTAATAGGGCGGGTCGGTAAACCAAAGGCTAGCGCTACCCTCCGGCAGGTAGAGTGACCGCGAGTCCGCTTGAGTGACCTGGCCCGGATCCGAGAAGCTTTCAAACCCATTCTCAAGACTGGTGGCCACTACCTCCACGGCATCGGAGAAGCTTCCGGTCGACTCCGAAAGAGCGACGGATTCGGCGAAATCCCAGATCATCGGCAATGCTTGGCGAGCGAAGACGTGTTCGACCTTTTCCTGATCCGCCTGGTAACGCCAGCCACAAAGAGAAGCACCCCGATCAGCTACCCTGTTCAAGACCAAGGCCAGCAGATCGCGGATTGCACCGGAGCTATTGGTACCCGCAATGGCGGAAACCAAACTCAAGAGCGCTAGTCTTTGCCGGGACGTAAACAGGTCACCGAATTGCATCATGCCGTACTTTTGAACGCTAAACGCGCGGCCCGCGCCCGATCCGCCACCGGCAGGCGTGGGCTCATCCGGAACCGCGCTAAGACCGTTCGCCAGCAGGCTTTTCGTGATCTTTCTGAGACGCTGCTGGGCGCTCCAAATGGCCTCAAAATCGGCTGCGTGCGCCAGCCGGTATTGCCGCCCGGTCGTATCGTCACTAAGTGTTGCGACGGCAAGCAGAAACGCCCCACCGATACGATGGGCCTCGTCGTCGAGCCGGACGTCAGCCCCGCCGCGCTGTGCTACCAGTTGGGCCCGGACTCGTTCCGGTGGCAGCGTCTTGTTGCAGCAAGGGCAAGCCGCTTTAGCACGGCTTACCGTTCCCTTTTGGACGTCGTCTTCGGTCTTCGGTTCAAATATCTCGAATTCCAGCCGCGGCGGCTTCCCATGCGGCCGGACAACACGATGGCGTAATGCCCGGCGTCGGTTTGCCTTCTTCGAAAGCCAGAAAGACCGCACAAGAGGAATCTCTGCGCCGCAGTTCGGCGTTTCACACCGCACGGTCCGTGCCCAGATGTAGGCAATCGGCCTCGCCCCGCTCTTGTCCGCTGGATAGAACTCAGCCAGATCTCTCTCCGCGGCAGCCTTCACTTTAGCGCCGACCTGCCGCAACTCCGCGGCGAGCTGCGCGCCGTGCCGCGGAATATCTTCGAGCATGACCTTCAGGATTAGACACGCAACCGGATTAAGATCACTCGCGTATGAGTCGCAGCCGACGCGCAGTGCTTCGAGCGGAATCGATCCACCGCCGGCGAACGGATCAACGACAGACGGAGTCTCTTCGGGGTGCGCGGCCTTGACTAGGCTGCGAGCGGTTTCCAGGTACGTGGGGTCAGAAGAACGGTCCCAGTTCGCAAAGTCCGCGATGAACTTCAGAAGTGCCGCACGCAAATCCTCGTTTTCGGGACCGAGTTTGCTCCAGGTCTGAGCAAGCGCCTTCCGGGCGGCCGCCCTAAACTCGTCTGGGCAAGCTCCATCGCATGGATCGGGAAGCAGCAGAGCCATGAGCATGGCGCGGCATGCGGCCAGGGGACGGCGTGCCCACCAGAGGTGCAGTGTCGACGGATGTCCGTGACGGATCGATTTCTCCCGCGCCGAATGCTTCGACACTTCCGCGATGGGAAAATCGACCTCGGCCAGGCGCTTACATTCGCGTGGGATCATGGATCAGCCTTCCAATTGCTCTACGCTGAGCCGGTAGTGTTCGATCTTAGTAATCTCGTGCCAGCGGAACCGTGCCGGGTCGTGAATTGGTTCACGGAGCACGGGTTGCTCTGCCTTGCAGCTTGTGACGACATATAGCCAGAAGCAGTCCCGGCGATCCTCAGCGACGCGGCGTTCGTTCGGCGTCAACATCACATCACCAGTGCTGTTCCCGATCCCCTTGACCTCGATGAGCCGGAGCTGACCGGAGTTTAGATCGATGCTCGTGAGGTCATAACCGAGGTTCTTTTCGTGGACATCGTGGACCACGCGGCCCTGGCCGCGCTCGTATGCCATCACAGCCTGCATGGCTGTTTCCTCGACCTCGGGATCGGGGCGCAGATGCTGGAATTCAGGCTCGTCGCCCCGTGGATTGGGCAACACCAGCACGCTGGTGAGAACATCCACGCCCTGCAACGTCAAGGCCCGTTGACGCTCCAATTCTTCTTTTCGCGCTTCCCGCCGATGAAGCAGTTCCTCATGCCGCGCTTCCGCCTGCGCCAGTAGGCCCTTCGCGCCCTCGTCGCCGCGTTCGACGGCGTCGGCGAAGCGGCCAATGCTTTCATCCGCTTTTTGAAGTAGCTCGGTCAGGGAGAGTTGGATGTGGCTGGCCACTCGCTCGACCTCCGCAAGGCGTTCCTCGCGCACCTCGTCGATGAAAGGCTGAAGTACGTTTTGATGGAGCCACGCCTCGGGAGTGGGTGCATACGCAACCGCGGGCAGAGATCCTGGCAGCGCGCCGGGCGTCAGGTTTCCAAGAACCGTAGTGTCTTGCAGCTTCACCTCGCCACTTTCAGACAGCTCCAATGCGAAGACACGCTCGTGAATGGTATTTCCAAGACCATCGACGATTCGCGTGCGGATGATGTCGATTCGGACCGGCTGGCTGTGCAGCATCGAATAGTAACAGGCTCCCTGCCGCAACGTCTCCTGGCCTTCCGAAAGAACATGCCGCCGCACTGCTTCGAACAGGGGATGACCGGGAGTGACCCATTCGAGCTTCTGTTCATCGGCGGTTTGCCGGTCTGTTGAACACCGGGGATACCGGGATGCGATCGCGCCGAACCGCCAGCCGCTCTCCCGCTCGTAACGACGAAGCACGACTGGCGTCGCA
Source organism: Acidobacteriota bacterium (assembly GCA_021778335.1). GTDB lineage: Bacteria > Acidobacteriota > Terriglobia > Bryobacterales > Bryobacteraceae > JAJYKC01. The sequence goes on from JAJYCN010000021.1 coordinate 25,751, forward strand.
TTCGGCAAATCGAACGCATGTGGAAGCGCGGGCACGGCACGAACGTTGAGAGCGGCGTAGATCGCCGCATCGAAAAGGAACCGCGCGATCGTTTCTGGAACAACGCGGCGCTCCTGCGCCAGCGCCCGCCGCTCAATCAGCATCTCCAGGTTCAGGTTCTTGGTGGCGAGACCTTCCAGAGCGTTTTGGCAGATTGACCGGAAATGATTCTCTTCAACGTTTCGAAGAAGCCGATCCTCCAGGTCGGCGTCGCCCATCCTGCCGGCGTAGTAGTCCCGAAGCACGCGTTCCACGTGGGTCGCGGGTAGCACTTCGCCCACTACGTTGAACACAGAGTCGTCATCGAGGGCGTTGCGGATTTCTTGCAGTTTCTCAAGCAGCTTGCGGAGTACCTGGCCTTCGATGGTGTTCGTGGCGACGAAGTTGAAGATCAGGCAATCCTCAGTCTGCCCATACCGGTGGATGCGGCCCATCCGCTGCTCCAGCCGGTTGGGATTCCAGGGAATGTCGTAATTAAAGAGGATGTGGCAGACCTGGAGGTTGATTCCTTCGCCGGCTGCCTCGGTCGCGACGAGGATCTGGATCGCACCTTCGCGAAACTCCTGCTCCGTCCAGAGGCGCGTGCCCTCTTCGTCTCGGGACCCGGTCTTCATGCCACCGTGGATGCAGCCGACCTTGAATCCCAAGTCGCGCAGGCGGCCCATGATGTAAGTGAGCGTGTCTTTGAATTCCGTGAAAATGAGTAGCCGCTTGGATGGATCGGCGAAGAAGCCCTCGGCCTTCAGCAGTTCTTCCAGCTTCCGGCGCTTCGCTTCCTCGAACCCCTCTTCCACCGCGGCGGCGCGCTTGGCGAAGGCTTTCAGTTCCTCGATTTCTTCGCGGACTTGCTCGGCGTTCCTGGCCATGCTGACCGCCGCGAGCTGATCCTCGATGCGTTCGCGCTCGAGGTCTTCCATCTCCTCCATCTCTTCGGCATCGGGCACCGCGAAATCCGTTGGCAGCGCCCGGACAACATCTTGGGCTCGTTTCAGGGCTTCGTCGAGCCGCCGCGCCCTGTTCTCCAGCGAGCGCCGCAGGGCAAATGTGCTGGAGGCCAGGCGCCGTTGATAAAGCGACATCAGGAAGCTGATCGCGCGCGCCCGTGGATCGTCGCCGGCGGCCGCGGCCTTAGCGCTCTCCCTTTTTACGAATCGGGTGATCTCCCGGTACAGCTCGAATTCCGCTCCATCGATCCGGAAGTCAGCCGTGTGCGGGATGCGCTTCATGAAGATCTTGCGGCAGGCCCACGATCCGTCGGGTTCGCGATGCGGAAAGTAGACCATCGCTTCCTTCGTACGGCGCAGATAGAACGGCGCACGCCGCCGTTCCATCGCTTCGCGGATGGATTTCACGTCGGCGAATACGTCGGCGTCCAGCAGTTGAAGGAAGAAGGAGAAGTTTTCGGGATCGCCTTTATGGGGAGTCGCAGTGAGGAGCAGAATGTGGTCGGTTGCGTCTCGGAGCAGTTCACCCAGCCGGTAACGCTGGGTTTTGTGCTCCGGGTCCGATGCGGACATCCGGTGAGCTTCGTCGATGATCACCAGGTTCCACGCCACCTGCCGGAGCCCTGGGAGCACGTCCGTCCGCTTGGCCAGATCCAGGGACGTGATCACCTGCGGCCGTTCCAGCCATTGATTCACGCCGTACTGCTCGCGAATATCGCTTCCGCGAAGGACTTCGAACGTCTCATCGAACTTGTCCTTCATTTCGCGCTGCCACTGGAACGTCAGATTGGCGGGGCAGACGATCAAGATCCGGTCGCAGAGGCCGCGCAGTTTAAGTTCCCGGAGCAGAAGGCCGGCCATTATTGTCTTGCCGGCGCCTGCGTCGTCCGCGAGCAGGAAGCGGACCCGCGGAACCTTCAGCAGATAGTCGTAGACCGCCTCCAGTTGGTGAGGCAGCGGATCGACACGAGAAATTGAAAGACCGAAGTATGGATCGAACTCGTAGGCGATCCCAAGGGCGTAGGCTTGAACCGCCAGCTTGAGCAGTTGGGGATCGCCCTCGAACGATCGCGAGGTTTCAACGATCCGAAGAAGGCCAAGGTCATTCTCCGACAGTTGGACCCGGCGAAACTGGTGGGTCCTGCTTCCAACCAGGCCGACGGTCCACACTGCCGCGCCCCCTGGGCGAACCGTCTCAACGAGCATCGGTTCGTTGAAGAGCGGTCCGATGAGCAGTTGGCCTTCCTTCGGGATCTGTGGGGAGTCCATGGCGGGGATCGGACCTTTCAATGTAATGCATTTCGTTCCCACCGATGGCGGTTTGCCGGCACGCGCCGATGCCGGTGGAGGATTGCTTCGTTAGTCGAAATTTGGGGCCCCGAACATCATTCTTCCCGAGCGTCTCGGTAGCTGGCTGTATCTGGCGGGGTTTCTCGCGAATCATCCTCTGTGTCGGGTGCCGGGGGTGGATTACAAGACGCGGGCTTAATCGCGGTCCGCGATTGGCGAGGCGGATCGGCGAGATTGTGGATGCGCGGGGGAGCGAGCTGCTGTATGTGAACGGGCCTCGGGTGCTGCCGGCGGCGGGGGGCGTGCCTGTGGTCGAGTATCCTTCGGGCGGGATTGCGGAGGTGATCGAGGACGGGGTTAGGTGGGAGCAAGGAGCCAAGGGACAGAAGCCGAGGAGCAAGGAGCCAGAAGGCAGAAGCCAGAAGCCAGGAGCCGGAAGGAAAGGGACCCCGGGTCTCTTCTTCGTCACGTTCCCGGATTCGATCCGATGGCCGATAATGAGGATGGATCTCCATGAGCATCGAAGAAGCCATCCTCGAAAAAGTGCGGTCCCTGCCGCCGGAGAAGAAGGCGGAGGTGCTCGAGTTTCTTTCGGAGCTTGCAGCGGGCGGACTTCCTTCCTTCCGTAGCCCGAAAGGCGTACTGTCTGATCTCCACTTTACGCTCACCGAAGAGGATCTTGCCGAGGCTCGCCGTGAGATGTGGAGCGGCTTCCCGCGCAGCGACGTCGCATGACGGAGCATGGATCGGGTCCGCGCGTCGTAAGTACGCATGCGGCCGTCTGGTATCTTCAGCAGGATCCGCGACTGTCACGGCGGGCTGAGGGCGAAATCGACCGTGCGCTAGCTGGCGGACATCCGATTTACGTCGCTTCGATTTCCGTCGTCGAACTCGTCTACCTGAGCGACAAGGGCAGGATTCCGGCCGCGGTCATCGAGCGCGTCGGCCGGGTATTGCGGGATCCGGTGTCGCGTTTCCGTCTGGCGCCGCTCAATCTGGACGTTGCCGAGGCTACCCGCAACATTGCGCGAGAGGTGATTCCCGATTTGCCCGACCGCGTGATCGCCGCTACGGCGCTGGCCTTGGGCGTTCCGTTGATTACGAGAGACGGCAAAGTTCGCGCGTCGAGCCTCGAAACGATCTGGTGACCCCGTCTCGTCATAGGTAGGCCCGGTTGAGAGTTGCCACGCCAGAATCAAGCCAGTGCGATGGATCAATGCAGCGCCGGGGTTTTGCGTGGCTGTCGCGCGCGCGGGAGCGAACGGCTGTATGTGAATGTGCCTCGGGTGGTGCCGGTTTGCGGCGGGGCCGATCGATAGGTTTGTGCAAGCGGCGCGGAAGTTTAGGGACGCGCGGTTTGTGGTGATTGGGGCGCCGTTGTTAACGTCCTTGCAGGTGGATTTCCGTTCGCGTTCGGCGACAGGCTGGAGGACGGGGTTCAACTGCTCCGGGGGCTTTGCCGGCTCGTTCGTGATTGGTGACGGCCGCGGGCCGGGCTCGAGTCTATGCAGGTTTCAAGAGGACTGTCGAATGAGGTTCCGGATGTGTACGAGCAGAGTATACGCGACGGCGCGCGCCTCGGCGGCTTCGGAGGCGGCGCGGCTCAAACGGCGCACCCGGATACCGGAATCGCCAGGCGTATTTCGTAAACCGCTCAGCCCCGCTCAGCGCGGGCTCGATTGATGGGTCGATTTCGAGGCAGTCCGGCGACAGATCGCTGATGTCATGCGTCTTGCGGAACGGCTTCCCGTAGGCGGTTAAAAGCCCCTTCAGAGCCTTTTCGGCAGCCTGCTGGCAATGGAAAAGCGCTTGGGAATACGATGCGGCTCCGATGAGGACCTCGGCGGCCCTCAGATCGCTCGATGCGATTGCCAACCATCTTTCGGCGTCTTCAAGCCGCGGCCGGTCTGGCGTCATAGAGCAAGATCCCTTCCCGTATCACGGTGGCCGGCAGTGAGGCGACGACGAAGTTCGCCCGGGATTCGAAATCCGACTTTCGCCACGGGACGACGTCCTTGGGCAGCCCTACGCCGCGCAGGCGGTTATATATGGCTCCGGTACGGAGCAACTCCGGTGGGGCGTCGTCGGGGAGAACGACGCAGAAATCGAGGTCGCTGTCCGGTCCATAGTCGCCGCGCGCGGCCGAGCCAAAGAGATAAATTCGCTCCGGGTGGTAGAAGTCGACGAGCCGCCCCGTAATTTCCCGAATGATTTCGTCGCGAGTCATTTGTCCGGTACCTGTAGTTTATTGAAACAACTTCGGGACGTGGGAGCCCACAAGGCAGGGAGCAAGAAGCCAAGAAGTAAGAAGCAAGGAGACACCCGCGTTTTGCTTATTTAGTTCCGGCGGCCGGTAGGGCGAAGGCGAAGATGCTCTCGCCGGCGGCGATGGCGATGTATTGGGTTCCGTCGAATTGGTAGGTCATGGGCGAGGAGCGCCAGGACTGATTCAGGGGGAAGCTCCAGAGGGGGTGGCCGGTGGAGCTGTCGGCGGCCATGAAGGAGCCGCTTTCTTCACAGAAGAAGAGCAGGCCGGTGGAGGTGGCGAGGACGCCGCCGAAGTTGGGGCCGCCGGGGGTGGGCTGGGGCAACTGCCAGGCGGTTTTGCCGGTGAAGATGTCGATGGCGCGGAGAACCTTTTGCGGGCTCTCGTTGGGTACGGTGCGCTGCCAGCCGCCGAGGTAGCCGCGGCCGGCGCTCCATTCGGCGGGGAGGGTGGAATAGATGCTGCAGTTTTCGAGCGCCTGCACATAGAAAAGATGCGAGGCGGGGTCGTAGGCCGTGGCCTGCCAGTTTGTGGCTCCGTCCTGCGAAGGGCAGACTTTGACGCCTCCGCCGTTGGCGGCGGGCTCGGGCGGGTTGAGCACGGGGCGTCCGTCGGGGCCGATTTGTTTGGCCCAGTTCAGCTTGTCGACGAAGGGCTTGGCGAGCAGGAGTTCACCGTTGGCGCGGTCGAGGACGTAGAAGAAGCCGTTGCGGTTGGCCATGAGCAAGAGCTTTCTTGGGCGGCCAAGCCAGGCGGCGTCGACCAGGAGAGCCGGTTCGGCGGCGTCCCAGTCATGCACGTCGTGGGGAGTGAACTGGTAGTACCACTTGAGCTTGCCTGTCCTGGCATCGAGGGCGAGGATGGAGCAGGAGTAGAGATTGTCGCCGAGGCGGGCGGCGCCGTTGTAGTCGGGGCCGGGATTGCCGGTCTGCCAG
>JAJYCN010000311.1 GCA_021778335.1 Acidobacteriota bacterium
GCATAGATTGGGCATCTCCTACGACGGCCTGCAGTGGGCGGCTACGGGAGAACGGCTCACCGAAGAGACATTCGAGAAGTACCGGAAGCAGGAAGGGTGGGTGATCATCCACTCGATTCCGGAAGAAGTGGTGCGCGAGGGGATGGCGGACCATAACGTCATGTTCGCGAGCGACGGGCTCATGGTGGACGGAACCGGGCATCCTCGAAGCGCCGGAACCTTCGCCCGCGTGCTCGGCTACTACGTCCGCGAAAAGCACGCGCTGACGCTGATGGACGCGCTCCGGCGGATGACCCTCATGCCGGCCGAACGGCTGGAGAAAATGTCGCCGGCGATGCGAACGAAAGGGCGCATCGGAGCCGGCATGGACGCCGACATCACCATGTTCAACCCGGACACCATCATCGATAAGGCGACGTTTGAGAAGCCGGCCCAATATTCGGCGGGAATTGAGTACGTTCTGGTTGGGGGCACGCCCGTGATCCGCCGCGGCGATTTCGTGGACGGCGTGAACCCGGGGCGCGGAATTCTGGCCTCGCGGTAAAAGCCAACGCCGTAATCGGAAACATTCTTCCGTGAAACTGTTGCACCCAATTTTCACGGGGGCGTCAAATATTTGTAATGCGCAGGCCGTACACTGAAAGTGGAAGCAATTCGGCATGTTCCGCTTCATCACGGCCCGCGATCAAAGCCTGATGCGTCTGGCGAACAACTGGCATGCTCCGCGCTGGATCCGTTTCTGGGCGCTGGGCGCCACCCGCGCCGGCGACGGCTGGCTCTGGGGCCTTATCGGGTTCATCATTCTCGCCTTCGGTGGTGCGGAGCGCCTGCGGGCCGATAGCGCCGCCGGCATCGCCGCCGTTCTTAGCATCTTTCTGTTTCACCGCTTGAAGCGCCTAGCCGGACGCCGCCGCCCCTGCCACGTTGAGCCGCACTGCTGGGCGACGCTGCTGCCGCCGGATCAGTTCTCTTTCCCCTCCGGCCACACCATGACCGCGTTCGCCGTGTCGATTGCGCTGAGCCAGTTCTACCCGTCGCTGGTTTTCCCGCTGATGTTCTTCGCGGTGTCGATCGCCATCTCCCGCATCCTGCTCGGCATGCACTTCCTGAGCGACGTGGTGGCGGGCGCGATTCTGGGCGCGGGCCTGGGCTATCTGGCGACGCTGATTTTCCTGTAACGCACGCCCTCTACAAGCCGTTATCCTGAAAAGCGTTGTGCTGCCTTCGTTGCTTTTCGCGGCCGGGCTCGCGCTCGGCGCCCTGCTGACATGGTTATGGATGCGCGCCCGGCTGGAACGCCTGGACGCCGCGCGGCAGTTCGCCGAAACCGCCGCCACGCAGATGGAAGCCCGGTTTCAGGCGGCCGCCGACGCCGCCATGCGCTCGACCCAGAGCGCCTTTCTCGATGCCGCCCGCACCACGCTTGACGCCCTCGGCTCGCGCCTCACGGCGGACCTGGCGCAGCGGCACAGCCAGATCGAAGGGGTGGTCCAGCCGATCGGGGAAACGCTTGGCCGCCTCGATCTCCAGGTCCGCGAACTCGACAAAGAGCGCGCCCGGACGCTGGCGGGACTCGACCGGCAACTGCAGCAACTGATGTCGGAGACCGGAACGCTGCTTGGCGCGCTGCGCTCCCCCCAGGCTCGTGGGCGGTGGGGCGAAATCACGTTGCGCCGCGTCGCCGAACTGGCCGGCATGGTGGCGCAGTGCGACTTCACCGAGCAGGCTACGTTCGACACGGATTCCGGAGGGCGGCTGAGGCCAGACATGATCGTCCACCTGCCCGGCGGCCGGTCGCTCGCCGTCGACTCGAAGGCCCCGCTGTCTTCGTATCTTGAAGCGCTCGAAGCCCCCGGCGAAAAGGAGCGCCGCGAGCTGTTTGCCCGGCACGCGCAGCAGGTGGCCGGGCACGTCGACCGTCTCGGCGCGAAACAGTACTGGAGCCAGCTTCAGCCCGCTCCCGAACTGGTGATTCTGTTTCTTCCGGGCGACCATTTCTTCAGCGTCGCGGTCGAGCATCGGCCGTCGCTGATTGAGGACGCGCTCGGAAAAAACGTGCTGATCGCCACGCCGGTGACGCTCATCTCGATTCTTCGCGGCGCCGCCTTCGGCTGGCGACAGGAGCAGTTGGCGCGCAACGCCGAAGAGATCCGCCGCGTCGCAGGGGAGTTTCTTCAACGCCTGTCGGTTTTTCAGGAAGCTTACCTGGACACGGGCCGCCAGTTGGGCAAGGCGGTTGAGGTCTACAACAAGAGCGTCGCGAGCTGGGACACGCGGCTCACCCCCGCCTTGCGCCGGATTGAGGATCTGGGCTTGAGCGAAGCGACTGGCGTGGCGCTTGAGCCGGTCGAAAAGACCGTCCGGGAGCCGAAAGCAGGGGTTTGATGGCGGCGGCGATTCCGGGGCGGGAGTGGCCGACGGCTGGTGAGCTATGCGTCCCGAGGGATTGCTTCCGGATTGGCGCCGGTCCGGCCGATGGCGCGTCAGCGTGGTGTATGTTGCGCGACCATGCGAAGCGGGCGTGCTGCGCCGTCACGCATGGTTGCCTGTAAAAGTGGGGGCGGGGCTGACGAACACGCCGCGTAGTTGTATGACTCTCGAGTTGAACTTAAGGCCGGAAACTCCGCGAAGCGCGGTTTCTGAAGTCTTTACTCCAGAACTGAGAATGGTGGATTGGACAAGAGTAAGTTCCTTGTGTTGCTCCCTCAATGAGTGAGATTTTCTTCCCCTCTGCCTCAAAACAGGTGGGGCAATAAGGTCCGGTTCGCTTGTTGTCCGCGACCAGCCACAACATTCCCTCCTCTTCGACAAGATCTGGAGTTCGGCTCTGTATTGAGTTGGGCGGAACCGTATTGATGATGAAGGGCTCGGCCTTCGGGCCAGGCTGAGCAAGGTCGGTTTCGTAGTGGCGTTGATGATTGCTCTTGTCCGGCGCCACTACAGCCGAGGCCGTGCTAGTGACCTTTTGCTTCGAAAGTAGATCCTCGAATTCGAACAAATATCTTCGCTGGTCCGGAGCGTCGCCCCCAACGCCGTGACCGGCGCCCTCTGGTCTGATCGCGAACGCGATGTGTCCCTCAACCGCTGAGCGCGGCTGCAAGTTCAATGGGAATTGAAGCTGGCGCTTGCTGCTGATACCGAAGGCCGTCAGGAGCGGCCCCCACTCGGCGAGCGGCAAGTTGTACGGATCATGTGCGGGCCGGGTGTTCCCGTAGTCGATTTGGAACGTGACGCTCAGACTCACCTCGTGCGGTGAGCTGTTGATGAAAGTGAAATCTTCGCCTATGGCAAATCTCTGGAGATGTGGATCCGGGCCGCTTCGAATTGATACGTCGGCAATGCGACCGGGGTAGCGTACCTCCCACCCCGAGGAGGTTTCGGCGCCGGACCCGGGCACTGATGCTGGAGCGGGCGGAGGGTGGATGTTGATAACGGGTTGAAAATTCTGAGTCATTGTGGGCGATGCGTCTTGGCGGACTGTCTGGCCGTTGGAGGAGTTCTTTGGCCGCTTAAACAGCCAAATCACAAACGCAGCCGCAAGGCTGCATCCGATTCCCAATGCCCACTGCTGCCACTGGTCTAGCCCCAATACTGTTCACTTAACAATCCTAATTCGCTTGGCGAAATTGAGTCGGCGCGTTTTCTGGCGCGTTCGCGGCCGCAATGGATAGCTACTCATCTTCCGCTTTACTCCGCGAGCATTGATCCGGTTCCTGCTGGAGGCGACGCGTTCTTGCAGAATCTCGTCGAGGATTGCCTCATACAGGGCTCGGAGCTGCCGAGGGGGGAATAGCAACACCCCGGGCCATCCGCCGTTGGACCACTCGCACCGAATGCAGGAAGGAGAGCCGGTCGGGATCTTCATCCGCCTTCAGGGCCGCTTCGTGCATTAAGCCGCGGATGGCGTAGTGAGCCATAAGCAAGCCCCAGAACTCCTGTTTCACCAGCTCTGGTGTCTTACTGCGCAGCACGATCTGAGCGCCACGCAGATGTGTCTTCAGTTCATCGAGAGCGGTTTCTATTTCCCAGCGTTCGTGGTAAAGCGCCGCCAGTTCTTTGGCGGGAGCCTGGGTGGGGTCCAGGATGGTCGTGATCAATCGATAGACCGGCTCGGCACCTTCGACGTTGTTCAGGCGATAGTCGATCACGCGTACGACAATGCCTTTCCGTTGGTTCCGACGGTCGGAAGTTGAGGCGTAAATGCGGCTCAAGTAAGAACCATCGGACAAGCGCCGATCCAGGTCCAGACGCGCATTGCGCCGGGTCCGCCACAGTAGATCGGCGCCGGTTTGCGCCGCCTTCTGCCACAGTTCGTAGCTGGGGAAAAACCGGTCCGCCAAGCACAGCATTGCTGGGCCAAGCGCGGGCACGACGTCCTGGGCCAGCGTGATCTCGTCCGTGGCGTATCGGTCCATCCGTGCGGCCCACAGCACGTGGGTTCCATTCTCCAACAGCGCCACAAAGCGAATCTGGGGGAAAGCGCTGGAGCCGCGGCTGGCGCCCGGGCGGCCGAAGGCCTTTTCGTTGTCCACCGTATCGGCGGTGTCCAAGGTGCTGCCATCCAAGCTGATCAACCGCCAATGCCGATACCAGGCCCCCTTCGTCCGCGGTCCTGCGATCGGAGTTACGGTGGCCGCATAGAGTCTCTTCAACGGTTCGGCACCCAAGCGGCTGCGGGCTTGCGAAATACCCGACTTGCCGGCCACCTTCACAGTAATGGATGGGTCCAGCAGCCACTGCACGCCTTCCAGCAAACAGCGCAGGACTTCGCGATACGACGAGCGCATGTACAGCGCCAAGGCGATGACGTAGTACACGACTACGTGCGCCGGCAGATCCCGTTCTCGGATGCTGGTGCGCTGGGTTTCCCTCAGGATTTCCCGGACCTTCTCCGCAGGAAAGAACTTCGCAATCACGCCGAGACTGATGTAGTCAGTAATCCGGCTCCCGGCAGGTAACGACGCAACGCTGCGAGCCATTCTGGGGGCCTCCGCCCAAAACAGAATAGCATAGAAATGTTGTTAAGTGAACAGTATTGCCGCTAGCTGGTCTATTTCCTACCGGTTGTCGAAGAGCTGCAACTTCAACATCTGCCGGAAAGGTACCTGGAGTACCCCAGGCTGAAGCTGCGCAAACTATCGACCTGATGCTCAGAAAAAGACGCTTCTGGTGATCGGTAACAAGATGGAGTTCTGATAGCGCTCAAGAACACTGCTTGCTCAGGGGATTCCTGGACTAAACTAGTGGTCATGCGCATTCATGTTGCAATTGTGGGCCTCCTCGCCGGTTATCTGATGTTTTGCGGGTGCACGCAAAAGCGACCGCCCCAGCAAGAAAGCAACTCGACTCAGACTGACGTCCGATCCGTTGGCCCAACTCTCATCAAGCTCTATCCTGATGAAACCATAGCAGGCCACGCATTCAATCGACAGGCCAATGGCAGCTCAGCATTGGCCGCCGCAACGCAGAATGCCAAGAACAACACGGCTATCATTTTCGACGGCCAACGACTGGAAACCGTGTTCGGTGGGGAATCCCTACTGACCGCGGTGGTGCCACCGGCACTTTATGCAAGGCCTGGAAAACACGAAGTATTTCTTCAAACTGATTCGCACAAGTCAAACGTCCTGTTTTTCGAAGTTCGTTGATGCTGTCAAGATTAGCCAAAAATACCAAAAAATGTTTCCGGGTGGAGGTAATTTGTTTCTAAATAGTGGCAATCAAGCTCCCAGATCCAGTTAAGAACTGCTTGATCGAGTGACTCACGAAGATCGTAATTCGGGCCGTACATCGTATCAAAGAACCTTCTCGATAGACTAAAGTAGGGAACGAACTGCCTCCTCACAAACATGGAATTCAAAATAGGAATAATGTCCTCTGACCGGATACATTCCATCGATCCTGCGCTCGTGTCCATTTCCCAGACCTCCTCGTCTATGCGACAGGTATCATACGCGGTGTGATTTATACGGAAACGCGGAGGCAGTGTGCGGAAAAGTGCTCGCACAACTTCCCTTGTCTTTGGCCACATTAGATACCCGTTCCTCGTAGACACATCTACGGTTATGAGTTCTCCTCCGTTCCGGATGGTCCGGCGGATCTGTTTCGCGAGGCGCTCCAGTTCAAGCACGTGGTGAAGTGAAGCGTGGCAGAACACGACATCGAAGCTCGCGGCATCCAAATCGATCGTGTTCAGGTCGCCGATGTGGAAATCTACGCAGAGGCCTTCCTGGTCGGCGCGGTCCTGGCCGAGTTGAACGAGGCTGGGATTCAGATCAACACAGGTTATTTTTGAATCCTTCGCCTCTCGGGCCAACGACAGTTCGATGCCCCCAGGACCCGAGCCAAGCGAGAGCATTCGGACGCCGGGTGAATGCTGTAAACGGCGCAATACGTGCCCCATCAAGTCCGATCCCGTCAATCCCCGAACGACTGCGGCGGCCCGTGTTTCGATCTCAACCCACGATTGGGGCACCGGTTGCTGCAACTCCTCTCGGGCGCTCTGCCCTCTTTCGCTCTGATCCTCAATGAAGATCTGATTATAGTGCTCGATTTCTTCGTGAGTCAGTCTCTGATATTCAAGGCCTTCAGGCCTGAGATCTATTGGTCGCATCAACGACTCCAACCGAGTCAATCTTCAACTTGAAACAACAGGGTATCCGATTCACCCTGATCGTTGACAAGAGATACCGGAATCCGGCGCGGAATACGATTAAAGTGGTCAGGCAGCTCAGCACTTAGCAGGAAGGAATTGCCACAAGCCGTCTGGAGCAGTTGCCCATCGAACCGAATCACCGTACCCGGGCTAGCGTTTTCACACTCCGCAACGAGAGCAGAACACCCATTCGGTTGAAGATTGATGGGTTGCCCGATGGACGTGAGAGAGGGGAACAG